>NZ_VHKL01000013.1 GCF_007474605.1 Rhodoligotrophos appendicifer
CCCGCCCATTTTCCCCTATCCACCCCGCCTCCCCCCGCGATAACCTGACCGAAACAGGGAGACCCCAATGAAGCGTCAATCCATGGTCGCCTATGGCGAGCCGCTCACCGAGACCGAGATCGCAACGCCGGAGCCTACCGGCACCCAGGTGCTCCTGCGCGTCACCCAATGCGGCGTCTGCCACAGCGATCTGCATCTGCATGAGGGCCATTTCGACCTCGGCGAGGGCAAGCAGCTCGACGTCAAGGCCGGCCGCACTTTGCCCTTCACTCTGGGCCACGAGATCGCCGCCGAAGTGGCAAAATTCGGTCCCGAGGCGACCGGCGTCTCCCCCGGCCAGCGCTTTGCCGTCTATGCCTGGATCGGCTGCGGCGAGTGTTCCCGCTGCGCCCGCGGCGACGAGCATCTCTGCGAGGTCCAGCATCATATCGGCATCTATGAGGATGGCGGCTATGCGACCCATGTCATGGTCCCGCACCCCCGCTATCTGATCCCCATCGACGGCGTCGACCCGCTGCTTGCCGGCAGTTATATGTGTTCGGGGCTGACCACCTTCTCGGCGCTCAAGAAGGTGGAGAAACCCATGCAGGACGGCCCGCTCCTCCTCCTCGGCATGGGCGGCCTCGGCATGATGGCCCTGCAATTTGCAAAAGCCATGACCAGCCAGCCCATCATCGCCGCCGACATTGCCCCCGCCAAGCGCGAGGCGGCCCTCGCTCTGGGCGCGGCCATGGCCGTCGATCCGACCGACCGGGAGGCGCGCAAGGCGGTCCTCTCCCGCTTCGGCAAGATCGCGGCGGCCACCGATTATGTGGGCACGCCCGAGACGATCGGCTTCGCCACCGGCCTGCTGGGGCGCGGGGCGTCGATCGTGGTGGTGGGGCTGATGGGCGGCAAGCTGTCCCTGTCCTCGGCCATGTTCCCCTTGCGGCCCATGAGCCTCATCGGCACCTATGCGGGCTCCCTCCCCGAGGCGCATGCCATGATGGACATGGTCCGCGCCGGCAAGATCGCCCCCATCCCCGTCGACCGCCGCCCCATGACGGAGGTCAACCAGGCCCTCACCGACCTCGCCGCCGGCCGCGTCACCGGCCGCGTCGTCCTGACCCCCTGACCACCCCGTCATCCCGGACGAAGCGCCGCGCGAAGCGGTGCCGCGCAGATCCGGGACCCCGTCCCGCAAGGGAAAGCCCCCGTCATCCTCGGGCTTCGCTCAAACCGTCATCCTCGGGCTCGACCCGAGGATCCAGGGGCCACACGGCACACCCTTTCCCCCGCGACCCTGGATCCTCGGGTCAAGCCCGAGGATGACGCAGTGCAAGCGGCAGGCACCCGCGCCAGGCACCCGCGGCAGGGCACCCCCACGCCGCATCCTACCCGCGCGCCGCATCCTGCTCCCGGAGCGCCGTCTTGAGGATCTTCCCGTAATTGTTCTTCGGCAGCGCCTCGACGAACACATAGTCCTTCGGCCGCTTGAACCGCGCGATCCGCTCCAGGCACAGCGCATCCAGCGCTTTGGGGCTCGCCTCGCCCACCACATAGGCGACGACCACCTCGCCCCAGTCCGGATCCGGCCGGCCGATCACCGAGACCTCGACCACCTTCTCGTGTTCGAGCAGCACCTCCTCGATCTCGCGCGGATAGATGTTCGTGCCGCCGGAAATAATGAGATCCTTCGACCGGTCCTTCAGCGTCAGCGAGCCCTCCGCATCGAGGGCACCCATGTCGCCGGTCATCAGCCAGCCATCCCGGATCGTCGTCTCCGTGGCCTCCGGGTTCTGCCAATAGCCTTTCATGACGATGGGCCCGCGCACGGCGATCTCCCCGGTCTCGCCGAGGCCCACGTCGCGCCCCTCGCCATCCACGGTCCGCACCTCCAGGCAGGCAAACGGCACGCCCACCGAGGCGAGCCGCTCCAGCCAGCGCGGATGGGTCTTCTCCGCGATCACCTGCCGGCTCAGGGTGGTGATCGTCATGGGGCTCTCCCCCTGGCCGAAGATCTGCACCATGCGCGGCCCGAACCGCTCCAGGGCGGCGCGGGCATCCTCCACATACATGGGGCCCCCTCCATAGATGATGCTGCGGAAGGCGGTCTCGTCGAAATCGAGATTGCTCGCCAGCATCCGCTTCACCATGGTCGGTGCGGCGAACATCGAAAGGTTCCGCCAATGGGCGGCGAGTGCGAAGATCTCCTCCGGCTCGAAGCCGCCGCTTTCGGGGATCACATTGATGCCCCCGCGCAGGATGTGCGGCAGGATATAGAGGCCCGAGCCATGGCTCATGGGAGCCGCATGCAGGATCGAATCTCCCGGCGCCGTCGGGTCGACCTCCGCCAGATAGGCCTGCGACATCACCGAGAGATTGCCATGGCTCAGCATGGCGCCCTTGGGCCGGCCCGTCGTCCCCGACGTATAGAACAGCCAGGCGAGGTCATCGTCGGCCCGCGCCACGCTGGCGATCGGGGCCGGCGCGAGACACTCCTCATAGGCGCCATCGCCGATGATCAGCAGGGCCTCGAGACTGTTCGGGGCGAAGGGCTCCACCGTCTCGGCGAGACTGTCGGAGACGAAGGCGAGCCGGCTGCCCGACTGCTCCAGGATATAGCCGAACTCGGCCCCGTGCAGCTTGGCATTGCAGGGCACCGCCACCAGGCCCGCCATCCAGATGCCATAGAGGATTTCGAGATAGTCCGGGGTGTTCTTGGCGATGATGGCGACCCGGTCGCCGGTCTCGAGCCCATAGGTCGCGCGCAGCGACGCCGCAAGCGCACCGGCCCGCCGGCTGAGCGCGCCATAGCTGAGCACCGGCTGCGTCCCCAGCGCCACCGCCACCCGCTCCGGCTCCGCCCGCCCCCACCGCTCCAGCCACATCGCGACATTCATGACTTCACCTCCTGAACTCCACCGTCATCCCGGACGAAGCGCAGCGCCGAGCCGGGCCCCCTGCCACCCCCTCCGAGTCATCCCGGACGGAGCGCAGCGCAGATCCGGGACCCCATGCGGCTCGGGAAAGCCCCTCATCCTCGGGCTTCTCCTCCCGTCATCCTCGGGCTTGACCCGAGGATCCAGGAGCCACACGGCACACCCTTTCCCCCGCAACCCTGGATCCTCGGGTCAAGCCCGAGGATGACGAACTGCAAGCGGCAGCCACCCGCGCTCAGCCACCCCCACCCCCTCCACGTCATCCCGGACGGAGCGCAGCGCAGATCCGGGACCTCATGCGGCTCGGGGATCCCGGGTCAAGCCCGGGATGACAGCCAGAGGAAACCCCCCCCACCCCTCAAACATACTCCGGCCGTTGCGGCGTAAACACGTCGAAATTGAGGACCGGTTCGTCCCCGATCACCTCGCCCCAATGGGTGACGTTGGGCGGCACCACCAGGAGCCCGCCCGGGCCGAGGATGTGGCTGTCCTCGCCCACGAAGAACTTGATCCTCCCCTGCAGGATATACGCGATCTGCTCGTTGGGATGGCTGTGCGGCTTGGGCTCGTGCCCCGGCATGAGCTTGTGCAGCGTCACGGTCGCCCCCTCGCCATGGAACACCTTGCGCTCCACCCCCTCGCGCACCGGCGTCCAGGGAATGCTGTTCCAGTCGATGTGGTGCAGGCTCATGACGAAAATCCTCTATTTTGCAGCGCCCAGGATGCCCCCCGGGCGGATGAACAGGAACAGCAGCAACACGGTCAGCGCCGCTACGTTCTTGAGGCCGGCATCCAGGAACACGACCGCCAGCGCCTGGGCGAGCCCCAGCGCGATGCCCCCGAGAAACGCTCCGAACGGCTTGCCGAACCCGCCGACGATGGCCGCGATGAAGCCGGAGATCGCAAACGGCACGCCCACATTGAACGCCGTATACTGCGTCGGCGTGATGAGGATGCCGGCGATGGCCCCCAGTCCGGCGCTGAGCGCGAATGACAAGGCCAGCATCCGCGACACCGGGATGCCCTGCAGCATGGCCGCCTCCCGGTTGATGGCACAGGCCCGCATGGCCTTGCCCACCTTCGTCGATTTGAAGAAGATCCCTAGGGCGGCGATGATCAGCAGCGAGGCGACCACGATCCAGATCAACTGATAGCTGATCGCCACCGTCCCCACCCTGAGCGGCGGCAGGTCGGTGAACACCGGCAGGCTTTTCGGCTGGTCGCCCACCAGGATGAGGGCGGCCCGCTCCACCACGATTTGCGCGGCCAGCGTCGCCAGGATCATGACGAAGATCGTCGCCTTGCGGTCCCACAGCGGCCGCACCACGACCCGTTCCAGCACCACGCCGCTGAGCGCCACCAGCACCGTGGCGGCGGCCGCCGCCGCCAGCATCGGCCAGCCCAGGCTCGCAAAGAACGTATAGGTCACGATGCCCCCCAGCATCACGAAGGCGCCTTGCGCGAAATTCACGATGCCGCTGGCATTGTAGATGACGCAGAAGCCGATGCCGATCAGCCCGTAGATGAGGCCCGTGCCGATGCCGCTGATCATGGCCTGGGCGAGGAATGTCGGATCAGGCATCGAGACTCTCCGTATCGCCCAGATAGGCGCGCAGCACCGCCGGGTCTTCCTTCACCTGCCCCGGCGTGCCCTCGGCGATCTTCTTGCCGAAATCCAGCACCACGACCTTGTCCGCCGTATTCATCACCAGCGTCATGTCGTGCTCGATCAGCAGCACGGTCGTGCCCTGGTCCGCAATGCGCCGGATCATCTCCGCGAGCTTGCGGCTTTCATCCGTGTTGAGGCCTGCCGCCGGCTCGTCGAGTGCGATGAGCTTGGGCTCCGTCGCCAGCGCCCGGGCGATCTCCAGGAGCCGCTGCTGGCCATAGGGCAGGACGGCGGCCTTCGTCTTGGCCTGGGTATGGAGGCCGACGAAATCCAGAAGCTCCAGCGCCTTCGCCGTCACCGCCTGTTCTGCGCGCCGGGCCTGCGGCGTGCGGAACAGGGCCGCGAACAGCCCGCCCGTCGTATGCAGATGCCGGCCGACCTTGACGTTCTCCAGCACCGTCAGGTCCTGGAACAGCTGCACCAGCTGGAAGGTCCGCACCAGCCCCCGCGCCGCCACCTTGTCGGGCGAGAGCCCCGTGGTCTCCTGTCCCTCGAAGAAGATGCGCCCGTCGCTGGGCGCGATCGCCCCCGACAGCAGGTTGAACAGCGTGGTCTTGCCGGCGCCATTGGGCCCGATCACCGCGGTCACGCCCTCAGCCGGCACCTCGAAGCTCACGGCGTCGACGGCCACCAAGCCGCCGAAGCGTCGCGTCACGTTGTCGAGCCTGAGGCGCGCGCTCATGACCCGCCCTCCCGCCGCCGCCACAGATCGGCGAGGCCGGCGAGCCCTTTCGGCATGTAGATGAGGATCAGGATCAGCGCCGTGCCATAGACCAGGTCCTGGTAATCGGCGAATTGCCGAAACGTCTCCGGCAGCACATTGATGATCACCGCTCCGATCAGCGGCCCCATGATGGTGCCGATGCCGCCGATATAGAGCATGGTGAAGGCGAGGATCACCATGTGCAGCCCGAACACTTCCGGGCTCACGAAGCCCACCACATGCACATAGAGCGAGCCCGCCAGGGCAGCGAAGCCCGCCGAGATCAGGAAGGCCATGAGCTTGTAGCGCGCCACATTGATGCCCAGCGCCCGGGCCGCATCCTCGCTCCCGGCGATCGCCACGAAGGCCCTCCCCAGCCGCGAATGGCGGATCCCGGCGGCAGCCGCCAGGGTGAGGCCCGCCACGATCAGCAGCATGGTGAGCATCTGGCGGTCCGAATAGACCTCGTAGCCCGCAACCCCCATGGGCGGCACGCCGGAGATGCCCATATAGCCCGCCGTGACCGAATCCCATTCGACCGCGATTTCATAGGCGATCAGCCCCAGGGCCAGCGTCGCCATGGCGAGATAGTGCCCCTTGAGCCTGAGCGTCGGATAGCCGACGATCGCCGCCACGGTGACCGCCCCGATGATGCCGACCGGCAGCGCCGTCAGCGGGCTCCAGCCATAGGTCGTGGTCAGCACCGCCGAGGCATAGCCGCTGATGGCCGCAAACGCATTCTGCCCGAACGACACCTGTCCGGCATAGCCCATGAACAGGTTCAGCCCGGTCACGAAGATCGTGTAGATCAGCGCGAAATTCACCACCGAGATGACATAGCCGCTGCCCGTATAGGCGTAGGCGATGAGGCCTGCCCCGGCGATCCACGGCACGACAGCCATCGCCTTCCGCCAGGCGGGATCAGGCGAAGTAATACTGGGCGAGGTCGTCATGAGACTTGATTTCACGGGGATCCAGTTCCGCGACCACGCGGCCCACCGACAGGAGATAGGCCCGGTTCGCGAGCTTGAGCGCCAGGGGAGCCTTCTGCTCGACCAGCAGGATCGACAGCCCGGCGCGGTTGAGTTCGCCAAGAGTTTCGAGGATTTCGCCGATGACGCGCGGTGCGAGACCCAGCGACGGCTCGTCCAGCAGCAGCACCTTGGGCTCCGCCATGAGCGCCCGGCCCACCGCCAGCATTTGCTGCTCGCCGCCCGACAGCGAGCCGGCGATCTGGCTCATGCGCTCCTTGAGGCGGGGAAATAGCCCCAGCACGCGAGCCTCGCGGCGCTGGAATTCGGCCCGGTCATTGAGCAGATAGGCCCCGAGCTCGAGATTTTCCTTCACGCTCATGGGCCCGAAGATGCCGCGCCCTTCCGGCACCAGCACCACGCCGCGCGCCGCCGTCTTGACGGGATTGCCGCGGGGAAGCGTTTCCCCGCGGAACGTGACGCTGCCGCTCGTGGTGACGAGGCCGAGAATGGCGCGCATGAGCGTCGACTTGCCCGCGCCATTGGGTCCCAGCACCGCCACCAGCTCGCCCTCGCCCACCACGAGATCGGTCGGATGCAGCGCCTCCACATGCCCGTAGCGGGCGGAGAGCTTGTCCGTTTCGATGATCCTGGACTGGGGCGAGGCGACGGCCATTACTCGACGACCTTCACCTGGCCGCCGATGATCTGGCCGAGCACGAACGGGTTCTCGGTGATGCCCTGGTGGTTCTGGGCCGAGAAGTTGTAGATGCCCGTCGTGCCCTGATAGCCCGAGATCGTCTCGAGATTGTTGCGCACGTCGGGGCCGAGGACCGACTGGCCCTTCTCGATGGCGGCCACCGTCAGCATGACGCCGTCCCAGCCGCGGCTGGCCCAGTTCGGGTCCCGGTCGGCGAACTTCTTCTTCCAGGGTCCCAGGAACTCGCCGATCTCGTCCTTCAGCGGGCTCTGCGGCAGGGCGTCATAGACCTGGCTCGGCGAGGCCACGAAGAAGAACTTGTCGCCCAGCACTTCCGCCACCGGACGGAACACCGCGAGGTCTTCGAGGCTCGTCAGCAGCAGCATGTCGAGGCCGAGCTGCTTGATGTTCTTGGCCGCGGTCAGGGTGGTCCCGCCCAGGCCGATCTTGAGGATCGCGCCCGCGCCGGCGGCGTTCATCTTCGAGATGATCACCGACAGGTCCGCGTCATTGGTCTTGTACTGTTCGATGCCGACGATCTCGAGGCCGTAATCCTTCGCGATCTTGGCGGCCACGTCCTTCTGCAGATTGGCATAGGGCGAGGGGTCGTGCATCACGCCGATCTTCTTGATCTGCGTCTTGTCCTTGAGATATTGCAGCCGCGTCTCGACCTCGAACCGCGCCGGCGGCAGGGTCGTGAACGCCCATTCCACATCCTTCGGCGTCTTCGGCAGGATCGAGCACAGCATCATCGGCGTCTCGGCCCGCACCACTTGCGGGGCGGCCGCCATGTTCCCGGCCGACACGCAGCCGGAGATGAAGATGTTGACCCCGTCGGAGATCATCTTGCGATAGACCGTCACCGAATCCTGCGGCTCCGAACGATTGTCCTCCACCGTCACCATGAGCTGGCGGCCGAGCACGCCGCCATTGGCGTTGACCACCTCGACGGCGGTCTGCACCCCGTCCGACCAGGCCCGGTCGACGGTCGCCGCATAGCCGGTGAGGCCGGCCGAGATCCCGATCTTGTAGGGGTCTTCCGCCTGCGCCGACGTCGCCATGATCCCGGCGGCGATGATGCCGGCAAGCGTGGCCGGCAAACTGCGTCTTGCACTCATTCTTGTCTCCTCCCTTTGGTTGAACCTTACTCTAACATCGTCATCCCGCGTATTCCCACGGCGTCATCCCGGCCAAGCGCAGCGCAGAGCCGGGACCCCATGCGGCTCGGGGACCCCGCGCCGCCAGGGACCCCCTGCCCCCCGGGATCCCGGGTCAAGCCCGGGACGACCTAGTCGCCGACCACCGACCCGTACCCCCCGCCGCCCGGCGTATCGAGCACCACCACGTCATGGGCATTCATGGTCAGCTTGCGCGCCTCGCTCACATCCTCGCCATTCACCGTGAACCGGCCATGGGCGCCCGGCCCGCCGCCGCCGACGCCTTCCGGCCCCTCATGCAGCCGGCTCGGCACCGCGTTCAACAGCCACGGGTCCTCCGTCATCATGTGGAAGGCGATGGTCTGCCCCTCGCCGCCCCGCATCCGCCCCGTGCCGCCGGAGCCTTCGCGCAGCTCCTTGCGGTCGAACAGGATCGGCATGGCCGCCTCCAGGATCTCGATCGGCACGGCCGCGACGCCCGTCGGATAGCAGGTCGCACTCGGCCCCACCTTCTCGGCCCTGGCCCCCATGCCGCCGGAATAGTTGAACATGGACGAGGTGAAGGGCTCGCCATCGGCGCGCTTGCCCTGGATCTGGATCGTCCACACGGCCCCCGACCCCTCCGCCAGCACCCGCTCCGGCATCACCTGGTAGAGCGCCTTCAGGATCGGCATCGGCACATACATGCCCACCACATGGCGCGCATTCACAGGGGCCGGATATTTGCAGTTGATGATCGAGCCTTCTGGTGCCTTGACCTTGATCGGTGCCAGCGATCCCGTGTTGTTCGGCAGCTCCGGATTGAGGCAGCTGCGGACCGCGAAGGTCGAATAAGCATGGGTGTAGTTCAACACCACATTGATGCCCGTCGAGGTCTGCATCGAGGATCCGTCGAAATCGACGATGATCTCGCCCTTGTCCGTATCCACCGTGACCGCGGTCTTGAGCGTGATCACCTGGCCGCCGGGCACGTCGAAATTGCTCTCCCCGTGATAGGTCCCGGGCTTCAGCGCGCGGATCGCCGTCCGCGTCGCCTCTTCCGAGCGGTCGATGATCTCGTCCGACAGGCTCTCGATATCCACAAGCCCGTGGCGGCCGCACATGGCGATCAAGCGCTCGGCTGCATGCTCGCCCGCCGACACCTGCGCCGAGAGGTCGCCGAACACCGCATCGGGCGTTCTCACATTGCGGCGGATCATGGCATGCAGCGTCTCGTTCGCCTGGCCCTTGTCATAGAGCTTCAGCGGCGGGATCCACAGGCCCTCCTCATGCACGTCGCGCGCCCCCGCCCCGATGCCGTAGCCGCCGATATCCGTATGATGGATGGTCGAGCCGATATAGGCGAGCAGCCGGTCGCCGTCGAAGATCGGCGTCAGCGTGGTGATGTCGAAGAAATGCCCCGCCGAAAGCCACGGGTCGTTGGTGATCAGCACGTCCCCGGGCGCGATGTTGTTGCCGAAGATCCGTGCCAGATGGGCGCCCGCGAAGGCCAGCGAATTGATGTGCCCCGGCGTGCCGGTATTCGCCTGCACCACCATGCGCCCGCGCCGGTCGAACAGGGCGCAGGCGAGATCGCCCGCCTCCCGCACGATGGGTGAGAAGGCGATGCGCTGCAGCGCCTTCGCCCGCTCGGTGACGATGCCGATGAGGTTCGACCAGAGGATTTCGAGTTCGACGCCGTCCATGGTTTAAGCACTCCTCGCGACGATGCAGCCATAGGCGTCGATCGTGGCGGTCCAGTTCGGGGGCAGGATGGTGGTGGTCTCGCGCTCTTCGATGATGGCGGGACCGGCAATCGTCTGGCCGACGGCGAGGCTCGCCCGGTCATAGACCGGTGCCGTCGCCCCGTCGCTCCAGGCCTCGACCATACGGTGACCCTTCGGCTTGCCTTCGGCGCTGGGCGGCTGGCCGGCCGGGTGGAACGGCACGACGGGGCCGCGCGCCGTCAGGCGCCAGGTCACGAGTTCGATCGGCACATGGCTCGGATTGACGCCGTAGAGCCCGTGATAGGCGGCCTCGAAGGCCTTTGCGATCGCATGGGCATCGCGCGCCGCGCGCGGATCGGCGTCGAAGCTGACGGTCACTTCGTTCTGCTGGCCGAAATAGCGCAGATCGGCGCCGAACACCGCCGTGATGTCGGCCCGCTGGCAGCCCGCTTCTTCCAGGGCGGCGGCCGCCTCCGTCATCATCTCGCCCAGCACCTGGTCGACGCGGGACCAGTTCAGCTCGTCGATCTTAGACAGGTCCGAGCGCACCAGGTCGAGCCTCACCGGCGTCACCAGGGTGCCGAAGGCCGACAGCACGCTCGATTGCGGCGGCACGATCACGTAGGTGCTCTGCAGCAGGCTCGCGACCTCGCAGGCATGCACCGGCCCGGCCCCGCCAAAGGCAAACAGCGGCAGGCCGCGATAATCGACGCCGCGATCAGTCGCATGCGTCCGCGCCGCCGAGGCCATGGCCTCGGTGACGATGCGGAAGATGCCGCGCGCCGTCTCCACCGTCGACAGGCCGAGCCTGCCCGCCAATGTCTTCGTCACCGCCTGCGATGCCGCGAGGTCGAGCCTCATGTCGCCGCCGAGGAAATTGTCGGCATCCAGCAGGCCGAGCACCAGATCGGCATCGGTCACCGTCGGGCTCTGCCCGCCGCGCCCATAACAGGCCGGTCCCGGATTGGAGCCCGCACTTTCCGGCCCCACCTTCAACAGGCCCAGCGCATCCACATGCGCGATCGACCCACCCCCGGCGCCGATCTCGATCATGTCGATGGAGGGCACGATCACCGGCAGGCCGGAGCCTTCCTTGAAGCGGTAGCGGCGGTCGACCTCGAACAGACCGGTCACCAGCGGCTCCCGGTTCTCGATCAGGCAGGCCTTCGCCGTGGTGCCGCCCATATCGAAGGACATGAGCCGGTCGATGCCCAAGACCTCCGCATAATGGCAGGCCGCGAGCGCCCCGGCCGCGGGCCCGCTCTCGATCATCCGCACCGGATTGCGCCCGGCCGTCTCCGCCCCCACCACGCCGCCGGACGACAGCATGATCAGCGGCGTGTTGGCGAAACCCTCCGTCTCCAGCCGCTTCGCCAGCCGCTTGAGATAGGGCTGCGAGATCGGCATGGCATAGGCGTTCACCGTGGCGGTCGAGGCGCGCTGATATTCGCGGATCTGCGGCGCCACGTCGGAAGACGTACACAGGAAGGCCTCCGGCATCAGCCGGGTCAGCTCTTCGAACACGAAGCGTTCGTTCTCCGGATTGGCGAAGCTGTTGAGAAAGCAGATCGCCACCGCCTTCACGCCGGCTGCCTCCAGCGTATGGGCCAGCGCCTTCACGTCCTCCGCCTTGGGCGAGATCAGCACGCGCCCGTCCGCCGTCACCCGCTCGGCGATCC
Organism: Rhodoligotrophos appendicifer; assembly: GCF_007474605.1. Classification (NCBI taxonomy): domain Bacteria; kingdom Pseudomonadati; phylum Pseudomonadota; class Alphaproteobacteria; order Hyphomicrobiales; family Rhodoligotrophaceae; genus Rhodoligotrophos; species Rhodoligotrophos appendicifer. Next base: position 11,507 of record NZ_VHKL01000013.1, read on the forward strand.
CGAAGGTCAGGTCCCGGGGCACCAGTGGCTCGGGAAACTCGATCTGCGGGTCGTACATCTCGTAGCGATGCTCGTTGCGGATCGTCAGCACGTCGCGGAACCCTTCGGTGACGATGAGCGCCGTCACCTGGCCCTTGCGCTCGATCAGCGCGTTGGTGACGACCGTCGTTGCATGCACCACCACCCCGTCCACGCCCTTCGCGTCGATCCCGGCCTTCAGCAGCACGGCGTCCACGCCGCGGAAGAAGCCCTCCAAGAGGTCGTTATGCGTGGTCAGCGTCTTGTCCACCGTGAGCCGTCCGTCCGAATGGCGCAGGACGATGTCGGTGAAGGTGCCGCCGATATCGACGGCCAGCGAATAGGTCATGTCTGTCTCCAGCCGAGGGCGCGCGAGATGCGGCGGGCGGTCTCGACGACCGTCTCGACCTGCGCGGCCTCGGGTTGTGCGGGAATGAACTGGGTGGATCCGACGATCGCCACGGAGCCGACGAGCGCGCTGCGGTGATCGAAAATGGGAGCGGCGAGCGCGTTCACGCCGGTGACGACCTCGTTGGGGGCGACCGACCAGCCTCGGGCCTGCACCGCCGCGATCTCGGCCCTGAGCGAGGCATCGTCCACCACCGTTTCCGTGGTGAAGGCCTCGCGATGGCCGCTGAGGATATGGTCGAGCATGGATTTCGGCCCGAAGGCGAGCCAGATCTTGCCATGGGCGCTGGCATGGCCCTTCATCCGCGTGCCGGGCCTCGTGCCGAATTCGATGACGCTCTGGCCCTGGATGAGTTCCAGCACCACGACCTCATTGTCGATGGCCGAACAGATGGTCACCGCCTGGGCCGTCTTGTCGCGCAGATGGATGAGTTCGTCGCGCGCCGCCTGCACCACGTCGAAGCGGTTGCGCGCCGCCTCTCCCAGCACCACGAGCTTGATCCCGACTTCGTAGCGCCCGGTATCGGGATCGCGCCGGGCGAAACCGTGCCGGATCAGCGTCTGCAGATGGCGATAGACCGTCGCTTTGGAGGCCTCGAAGGTCTTGGCGATGGTGGTGAGCGGCACGGGCCCCGGCTGGTGCGCCAGAAACTCCACGACCCGCAGGGCAAGATCGAGCGTCCCCGTCCCGGGCTCCACCCGCCCCTCTCCCGGGGCCGGTTCCGGATGATCGGAGACCTTTATCCGCGCCAAAGCCAAGACGTTTCCCTGCAGTGTTTTGATTATTGAAACAGCGTTTTATTATTGAAAACGCTACCGCAGCTCCCTCCACCCTGTCAATCCCCGTGCTCACCTCTCCCCTTCCTTCACCTCTCCCCTTGCGGGAGAGGTCGGCCGCAAAGCGGACGGGTGAGGGGGCGGCAGGGGAAAGCGCCAGCCGTGAACCCCTCACCCTCCCATTGCTTACGCAATGGGCCCCTCCCTCTCCCGCAAGGGGAGAGGGTCCCAATCCCCCCCTTGCATTCCCGCCCCCCATCCCCCACACCTAGGCCACCCCTCTCTCGCCCTGGAGCACCCCCATGGAAATCCGCAATCTTGGCTCATCCGGCCTCCGCGTCTCCCTTGTCGGCCTCGGCTGCAACAATTTCGGCGGCCGCCTGGATCTCGCGGCCACCAAGGACGTCATCCATGCCGCCCTCGACGAGGGCATCACCCTCTTCGACACGGCCGACATCTATGGCGGCAAGGGCGCCTCCGAAACGCTCATGGGCGAGGTCCTCGGCGACCGCCGCGCCGACATCGTTCTCGCCACGAAGTTCGGCATGGATTTCGACAAGGATCGCGGCATGACCGGCGCCTCGCGCCGTTACATCATCGCCCAGGTCGAACAGAGCCTGAAGCGCCTGAAAACGGACTGGATCGATCTCTACCAGCTGCACCAGCCCGATCCCCTGACCCCCATCGAGGAGACGCTGCGCGCCCTCGACGACCTGATCACGCAGGGCAAGGTTCGCTATATCGGCTGCTCCAACCTCGCCGCCTGGCAGGTGGTCGAGGCCGACTGGACCGCCCAGGGCCTGGGGCTGAACGGCTTCGCCTCCTGCCAGGACGAGTACAGCCTGCTGCGGCGCGGCATCGAGAAGGAGCTGATTCCGGCCATCGAATCCTATGGCCTGGGGCTCCTGCCCTATTTCCCCCTCGCCAGCGGCATGCTCACCGGCAAGTACAAGGCAGGAGAGGCGCCCGCGGGCCAGACGCGCTTTGCCGCCTGGACCCATCTCGGCGAGCGCTACATGACGGAGAAGAATTTCGCCGTCGTGGAGAAGCTGACCGCCTTCGCCGCCGAGCGCAATCTGACCCTGCTGGAGCTGGCCTTCTCCTGGCTCGCCGCCAATCCCAGCCTCTCCAGCGTCATCGCCGGCGCCACCACCCCCGAACAGGTCAAGGCCAACGCCCGCGCCATCGTCTACGAATTCGACGAGCCCGAGCTCGACGAGATCGACGCCATCACCGCCACCCCCTGAGCCCTGACCAGCCCGTCATCCCCGACGGAGCGCAGCGCAGATCCGGGACCCCATGCGGCTCGAGGACCCCTCATCCTGAGGAGCAGCCGCAAGGCTGCGTCTCGAAGGCCTCATCCTGAGGAGGCCCGAAGGGCCGTCTCGACGGACGCCCGGGATCCCGGGTCAAGCCCGGGACGACAGTTTAAGGCCAACTCCCGTCATCCCGGCCGAAGCGCAGCGCAGAGCCGGGACCCCATGCGGCTCGGGACCCCATGCGGCTCGGGAACCCCACGCCGCCTTACACTCCCCCAGGCCACCCTCACGGCCGCAACAGCTCGGCGATCCGCGCGGCGAGCTCCGCCTGTTGGAACGGCTTCACCAGCACCGCCATCTGCTCCGGAGTCTCCTCCATATCCGCATGGCCCGTCACCAGCAGGATCGGCAGTTTCGGCCGCTTCGCCCGGGTCTGCCGGGCGAGGTCGAGGCCGGTCATGCCCGGCATGGCGAAATCGGCGATGAGCAGGTCGAAGGGCCGCTCCTTGTCGAGGATCGCGAGCGCGCTGGGGCCGTCGGCGGCCTCCATCAGGCTGTGGCCGAGATCGGCGAGATAGGCCGCCGTCACTTCGCGCACCCCCTCGTCGTCATCCACCAGCAGGATGCGCGCCGCCTGGGTCTTGGCGATCTCCGGCGCCGCCACGGTCTCCTGCGCTTCGAGCGCGCTCTGGCCCCGCGGCAGATAGAGTTCGACTTTCGTGCCCCGTCCCTCGCGGCTGTCGATGCGCACCGTGCCGCCCAGCTGCGTCATCAGCCCATAGACCATGGACAGGCCGAGCCCGGTGCCCTTCCCCGCTTTGGTGGAGAAGAACGGCTCCAGGGCGCGCCGCAGCACCTGCTCCGTCATGCCCGTACCGGTGTCGGTCACCGACACGACCACGAAATCGCCCGGCGCCAGGTCGGAGATCTCGTCCTCAACATGCATGTTGCGCGTGGCGATGGTGATGATGCCGCCATCATTCATGGCGTCGCGGGCATTGATGCAGAGATTGAGGATGGCGAGTTCGACCTGGTCCGGATCGGCTTCCGCCGACCACAGATTGTCCTGCGCCTGGAGCGTCACCTTGACGACGCCGCCGAGCGTCCGCTCCAGGAGCTCGTCCATGTCCGCCACCAGCCGGTTCACGTCGACCGCCTGGGTCGCCAGGTCCTTGCGTCGGCTGAAGGAGAGCAGCCGCTGCGTCAGGGCCGCCCCCCGCTTGCCCGCCATGATGGCATTGTCCAGATAGCGCGACACCCGCTCGTCCTGCGGCATCCGCCGCTGCGCCAGCTCCAGGCTGCCGAGGATCGCCATCAGCAGATTGTTGAAGTCATGCGCGACCCCGCCCGCCAGGGTGCCGAGCGCCTGCATCTTGTCCGACTGGCGCAGCCGGTCCTCCATCAGGCGCTGCTCGGTGATGTCGCGCTCGATGGTCACCACATGGCTGACCTGGTCCTGCTCGTCCAGGATCGGAAACCGGTTCACCGAGAAATAGCGCGCCGGATCGTCGCCGCTGACCCGGTCCTCGGTCTCGACCACGGGCTTGCGCCCCTCGATCACCTGGGCCTCGTGGCGGGCGATCGTCTCGGCACGGGCCGCATCGACGAAATCGGCCTCGCTCCTGCCCAGGCACGCGCTCCATTCGGCCCCGAGGCTGTCCGCCTTCAGCGCGTTCAGCCGCACGAAGCGCCCGGCCGCGTCCTTGAACGACACCGCCTCTCCCGAGCTTTCCAGCAGCCCCTGCAGCAGCGCCCGCTCCAGGGCGAGTTCCCGCCCCAGCCGGTAGCGGTCGGCCGCATTGGCGACGATGGCCCGCAACAGCTCCGGATCCCAGGGCTTGTGCACATAGCCGACCACGCCGCCGGTATTCACCGCCGAGATCACCGCATTGATGTCCGCATATCCCGTGAGCAGGATCGCCTGCGCCTTGCTCACGCCGCGGGCCTGCGCGAGGAACTGGTCTCCCGTCATCTCCGGCATGCGCTGGTCGGAGATGATGACGGCGACATCGTCCATGCGCGCCAGCAGCTCCAGCGCATGCTTGGGCGAGGTGGTCGAGATCACCTCGTAGCTCTCCTCCAGCAAATCCTCGAGCGCCGTCAGGATCTCGCTTTCGTCGTCGACCAGCAGCACCCTACGTTTCTGCAATGCCTCCATCTCTCCCGCCATACTCATGAGGAGGCTCGCAACGGCACGGTGAGCACGAAGCTCGCCCCCCCTTCGGCCCCATCCACGACCTTGATCGACCCTTTATGCGCCTGCACCACGCGATAAGCGATGGCCAGTCCGAGCCCCGTGCCCTCGCCCACCGGCTTGGTGGTGAAGAACGGCTCGAAGATCCGCTCCCGCAGCTCCTGCGGCACGCCCGGCCCTGAATCGCTCACAGCGATTGTATAGCTCTCGCCATCCGCCCGCGTCTCGATCAGGATGCGGCCGCCCGCATCGATGGCATCGGCCGCATTGCTGACGATGTTCATCACCGCCTGGTTCAGGAGTGCCGGCGAGCAGGTCAGATGCTGCGGCGCACCGAAGCGGCGCTCGACGCTGATCCGGCCGGTGAGCTTCGGGGCCAGCAATGCGAGGATCATGTCGATCGCCTCGGGCACATTGACAGTTTCATAGCCTCCTTCTTCGAGCCGCGAGAATTTGCGCAGGTTGAGCACCAGCTCCTGGATGCGGGTGAGCCCGACCCGGACGGCGCTCAGCCGGTCCCGCGCCTTTGCCGCCTTCTGGTCCAGCCCCTGCACCTCGCCGCTGGACAATCCTGCCTGTATATCGCGGGAAAGTCTCTCGATTGTGTCCTGATGCGCCAGGATATAGGCGAGCGGATTATTGATCTCATGGGCGATGCCCGCGACCAGTTCGCCCAGCGACGCCATCTTCGCGGCATGAACCAGCTGGGTTTGCGTTTCCACCAATTGGCGGTTGGCGGTTTCGAGCTCCGCATTGGCCCGCGCCAGAGCTTCCGCCGCCAGCGCTTCGGCCTTCGCCCGCTCCAGCACCATCTCGCGCTCTTGCGCCTCGCTGCTGATGCGCCGGCTCTCGTCATCCACCAGTTTGCGCCGCAGCAAGCTGCGGATGCGCACCTTCAGCACTTCCGGATCGATGGACCGGGGGATGACGTCGTCGGCCCCGGCCTCGAAATTGCGCACCGTCGCACTTCGCCGGGCGGCCGTGTCCCCGTCGCTGAAGGTGATCAGCTGGAACGAGGGCGACACGGTCCCGCCGGGCCGCTCGCGCAGCCCGCTCAGCCGGCGGCACAGAGCGGTGCCCTGCAGGTCGTCCTGGAGATTGACGATGATGGCGTCCCAGTTCTTGTCTTCGCCGCTCGCCTCCGCCACGGCCGCGGCATCGTCCTCGACGATGGTGGTCAGATAGCCGTCCTGGATGAGGACGCCGCGCAGGGCATCCTCATCGGGCGCGTGATCGCTCACCAGCAGGATGGCGGCCCGGCGGAACAGGACGCCGCCTGCCCCGGTGGGCGCCGGCGTCTCGCTGCTGCCCGAACTCACTTGCCGGATCAGCGCCCGGATCCGCAACAGGATCAGCTCTTGGTCGGCGGACTTCGACACATAGGCATCGACGCCGCTTTCCAGCCCGTGCCGTTCGGCGTCTCGCTCTCGGGCCTCCGTCAGCATCAGCACCGGCACCGCCCGTGTCCGCATGTTGAGGCGCAGCTGGCGGGCGAGCTCGTCCCCGTTCATGCCCGGTAGGTGATAATCCGCGATGACCAGGTTCGGCATATGGGTATTGAGGGATTCCAGGGCCGCCTCCGCCGTGGCGACCCGCTCCACCTTGAACCCTTGCGCCTCCAGCGTCAGCCGCAGGTGCAGCGCCTGAGTCTCCGAATCTTCCACCAGCAGGATTTCGGCCCCGGCAGCGCTCGTGGGCGGGCTCACGTGACGCCCTCGCAGATGCTGATCAGTCGCGGTCCGATGAGCCCCAGGGGCAGGCTGACGCTCGCCGCCCCCCGGCGGATGGCCACAGCCGGCATGCCGTAGACCACGGCTGTGCTCTCATGCTCCGCGATGGTGAAACCTCCGGCCTGTCGGATCTCCGCCAGCCCCTCTGCGCCGTCCTCGCCCATTCCCGTGAGCAGGATCCCCATGGAATAGGCGCCGAACCCCCGGGCGATGGATTTGAACAGCAGATTGGCCGAGGGACGCTGTCCGTTATAGGGCGCTGCGTCGCTGATCGCCAGCCGGCGCTGTGGACCGATCACCAGATGCCGGTCGCCTGGGGCCACATAGACGGTGCCGGGACTGGGGACGATCCCATCTTCGGCGATCGTCACATCCAGCTTCACGACGCTCCTGAGCCAGGAGGCGAACCCCTCCATGAAGGAGGGCCCCATATGCTGCACCAGCACGATCGGCACCGGGAAGCCGCGCGGCAGGGTGCCGAGCACCTGGGCAAGGGCGGGCGGGCCGCCCGTGGACGCCGCCATGCCGATGATCGCGGGCCGCGTCACTGGTTTGGTTGCATCGACCGGCGGCAGTTCGGATCCCGTCGGCCGTCGGACATAGCCCTCGCGGCGCCGGATCACGGCGACTTGGCTCATGATGTAGAGCTGGGTCGTGATGGTTTCGGCGATCTTCTGGTAATTGGCGTTGGTGGTGCCGACCGGCTTCTCCACGACCGACAGCGCCCCGGCGCGCAGCGCACTCATGGAGATCTGCAGCGCTTGGTCTTCGATGCTCCCGGCGATGACCACGATCGGCGTCGGCCGCTGGGCCATGATGCGTCGCGTCGCCTCCAGCCCGTCCATGCCCGGCAGGCGGATATCCATGGAGATCACGTCGGGCTGCGTCACCGAAAGCTGGGCCAGAGCCTCTTCCGCCGTCTCCACCGCCCCCACGAGGGAAAGCCGCGGATCCTGGCTGATGATATGGGCGAGGAGTTCCCGCACGACCCGGGAATCCTCGACGATGAGAACGCGGACGCGACCTTTTTCGAAACTCATATCAATTGATTGATCGTGGCGAGCAGCTCGCGCTGGTCGAATTTCTGTTTGGTGATATAGGCATCCGCTCCGAGGTCCAGGCCGCGTTTGATGTCTTCCGGCGCGGCCCTCGAGGTCATCATCACCACCGGTATGCTCTCCAGCCGCGGGTCGCTCTTCATGGCGGTCAGGAGGCCGAAGCCGTCCATCCGCGGCATCTCGATATCGGCGAGCACCAGGTCGACATGCATGGATCGCCGCAAAGTGTCCAGCGCGTCGATGCCGTCGACGCTCACCAGCACGCGGAATCCTTGCGTCTCCAGCAGGTTCTTCTCCAGGGTCCGCGTGGTGATGGAATCATCGACCACGAGGATCACCTTCTGCGCGATGATCGGGTCGGCCCCGCGCGCGGCGATCTCGCCGATTTGCGGGCGCCCGCCATCGAGGCGCCAACGCTCCGCCAGGCCTTCCGGTGAGAGCACCAGGGCGGGCGTGCCGTCTTCCAGCACCACCACGCCGCTGATCAGCGTCCGGTCCGCCCCGAGAATGAGCGGATCCTCGATCACATGGGTGTCGACATCCAGCAATTCATCCACCGCCAGGGCGCAATGATCGCCGGCAGAGCGCACGAGAATGGCCCTGATGCGCCCGGCCTCGGCCGGGATCTCGACCCCGGCGCCGGCGACCAGCGTCTCCAGGCCGCGCAGGGTCGTCGTCAGCTCGCCGTCCTCGAGCTCCACCGACACCACCGGCTGCCCGGTGATCGTTCCGAGGTCGTCGGCGTGCACCCTCATGACTTTTTCGACCGCATGGGCGGGGATCCCGTAGATCTGGTTTCCGGCACTCACCATGACCAAGGCTTGCCGGGACATCGACATCGGAACCGAAATAATGACTTCGGTGCCTCCGGAGTTCCCAGGCTTGATGTCGAGCGAGCCATGCATTTTCCGGATCGCCTCATGGACGACCGACAGGCCGATCCCTCTCCCCGAAAGCCGGTCGATCTCTCGGCTGGTTGTGAAGCCGGGCCGCAGCAGCACCGATGTGAGCTGCTGTTGACGACTTATCCCCGGATTCGCCTCGAGTAATCCCCGTTCGGCCGCGATTTTCTCGATCCGGTCGAAATCCAACCCGCGTCCGTCGTCGCTGACGCGGATTTCCAGCTGGCTTCCCCGCGACTGCAAGGCAAGGCTGATCTGGACCGCCTCCGGCTTGCCGGCCGCCAGGCGCTCGCTCGGCATCTCGGCGCCATGGCTCACCGCATTGCGCAGCAGATGCATGAGGGGATCTTTCAGGGCCTGCAGGAGACCGCGGTCGACGAGCAGCTCGAGACCCTCCATCTGCACCTCGATGACCTTGCCGTCACCGCGGGCGATGTCTCGGGTCATCCGCCCGAAACTTCCGAAGACCGACTCGGCCGAGACGAGCGACAGACGCTCTACATCCGTTCGGATATTTTTCCCAAGTTGCTCAACCAGCCATTGTGATCGCCGCTGCTTTTGCACCAATCTGGAGAATTGGCGCGTGACAGTGCGCAGATCGCTCTGGAACGCACTGAAACGCTCGTAACTGTTGCCGGCTTTTTGCAATGTCCCGCGCAGCTTACCCCAGGTGGATTCAAGGGCGTGGAGCTGGCCGGCCAACCCCTTGAGCTCTTGGTCCAGACGGGTGCGAGACTGTATCGCCCGGGCCAGTTCATGGGCCGATTGGCTGGCTTTGGTGACGGTCTCGGCGCGGATCCGCAGATATTCCTGGACTGGAGCAGTGTCCGGCGCGCCCATGATTTCCGGTGGATTTTCAGGAGCTTGCCCAGCGACCGTGGCGTTGGCCGGGGCGGGCTCCGCAGCCGGGGCGGCGTCCATGTCAGCCAGGACGGACGTCACGGCGGGAGGGCTCTCCCCGGCGAGCACCGCGGCGACATGTGCCTCCAGCGAATCGAGCACCCGTTCGATTGTTAGACTCAGCGGCCGGTCGAGCGTCCGCTCCCCGTTGGCCACTTCTGAGAACAGTGTCTCCAGATGATGTGCCAGTTCTTCGACATCCGGCATGTCCACGGCCCGGGCGGCACCCTTGAGACTGTGTGCCCGGCGAAAAACATCAAGGAAATCAGCCGCTAAGCCCTTCTCTGCAAGGGTCAGCGCATGGCGGATCGCTGCCAGGTGCTCCCGGTGCTCGGCATCGAAGGCTGCCAATAGCTGATCGCGGATGCTCTGCACCAAGATGTCCTGAAGATCCCTGTTTTAGAATGGCTTAGGAAGTTCCCTGCGCCTCATCGGAAACCCGGTTCCGCCGGCCCTCAAACCTTGTACCGCTCCGTCAATCCGACCAGCTGCTGGGATAATTTGGTAAGGTTTTCAGCAGCTTGGTCCAATTGCCGGGTGCTTTCCGCAGTCTGCTGGCTGGCCTCTCGGATATTCTGTAGCGCCCCCATGACCTGCTCGATGCCCAGCTGTTGCTGATTTGTGGAAGCAACGATTTGCTGGAAAGTCTGCACGTTTTCTTGCATCTGACCGGTGATTTCTTCGATTGTCTGCTGAGCCGTGTCCGTCTGCTCTTTTCCTGCCGTAACTCTTTTTACGGCTTCTTCGGTCAGCATGACTGAAAAATTGATGCCGCGCTGGATATCCCCAAGGATGGAGCGCACCTGGCTGGTCGCCTCCTTGGCTTGATCCGCCAGCATTTTCATCTCGGCGGCGACCACCGCGAAGCTTCGTCCGGCCTCGCCGGCGGCAGCGGCCTCGATCGCCGCGTTGAGCGCTAAGAGATGTGAGCGCTCCGAAATATCGTTCACAGTGGCGATGATATCGCCGATGGCCTGTGTCTTTTCGCTCAGGGACACGATGTTTTCGGCGACGGCTTCGGCCTGCTCGCGAATGAGATCCATGGCTTTGGTGGCATCATCGACAGCTTTCAGACCGGCATTGCTGGTCTGCACCGTGCTTTGCGCACCGGCGATAACCTCTTGGGCGCGCTTGCCGATTTGCGCTCCGGCATGAGTGATCTCGTCGACGGTTGCGGCCGTCTCCTGCACGGCGGCCAGCTGCTCGGCGACGCTGGCGGCCTGCTCCTGGGTTGAGGCGCGGATCTCTTCCGCCGCTGCGTTGAGATTGCCCGTCGCCTCGCGCCCCTGCAGGGTGAGTGTTCTCAGTCCGCCCACCATTTCGTTGAGCGAGCCGCCCAGCCGGCCGAGCTCGTTACTTCCGGTATGGGCGCGCGCATTGAGGTCCCCTTGACCCACCTGCTCGGCGAAATCCATGAAGGCGGTCAGGGGCCGGACGATGGACTGCCGCAAAGCATAACTCACGACGATGCCCAGTATAACCGTCAAGATCAGTGCAATGACGATCGATTGCCGGCTGGTATTGTAGATTTCTGTCGACCGGTTCTGGCCCGCCACCACCACGCCCGTCAGGACATCTCGGCTATCCTCAAATATTCTCAAGAATTCGACACGCTCTGCAACAATCCGATCCTGCGCAGCAATGGCCTCATCGAGGTTATTGGCACTAATCGCAGCGAACTGACGTTCAGTCTCGGTCCGCAATTTCTGGAACTGTTCACTTGCTTGCTTCAAGCTTTGCGTCAAACGGGTCCAGGCTTCTTTTCGTTCGATGGCGATAGCTTGGTCGCGATAGCCTTCGACTGAGGAAAGTGTCTCGGAGAGGACCCCCTCGGTGACCGCTGCCTGCCGTCTCCAGACGGCGCTGGGCTCTTCGCCCGGCGTGACCCGTCCCAGTTGTCGGAAGAGAAACGCGGCGAGACTCTGCTCTTGCGCCGCTCCTAAAGTCCGCTCTTCAGTAAGCGCACGATCAAACTGCCGCATCGTCGCGAAATCGCGCGTGACAATAAGATCCGTTGCATCCCTGACAGTTCCGAACTGCGCCAAGATGTAAAAGGATACTCCGATCAAGACTGCGATGATCAGTGCAAATCCCAGAAGTATTCTATTTCCGATGGACAAGCCCACGATCATCGTGCTCCCGACAGTGATTTTGCGAACAATGGTTCAAGCAAAGGGCCAAGCGTCAAGAAGGCGACCGTCTCGCCGCCTCCCTCCTGACCGTCTGCATAGCGGATTGCACCGCTCGCTTCCAGTGGCAGACCAAGTTCAAAATTCCCCTCAGTATATCGGAAGTCATCGACTTGCTCGACATCATCCACCCTAAAGGCGACACGCCCATTGGGAAAGTGAAGGAGAACCAGCTTCGCATTGTCCGCAGCGGTTGACTTCAATCCGACAAGACTTGCAAGGTCGATGACATTGTAGAGACCATCGGAAGCAGCGTATATGCCTGAAAGGTCTGAGACTGTACTTGGGCATGACACAACATGTTCATCAGGGACGATCGCGCGGACTTCCCTGAGCCGGAGGCCGAAGCGTTCACCGCCGGCATGGCACAGGACCACACCCTCCCGGTCCCAGGGCGCCTGCGCGACATCTTCCGCCTCGCGTTGCACCAAACGCCGTGTCCGCTCGTCGAGAATGGCTTCCCGGAATTCCTTCGCCGTGCGCTTCGCATCGCGGCGATGTCCGATGATTTCCTGTTGCCGCCGCTGCGCTTCAGGCGAAAATTTGGCTCTTTTAGGCATTATCCGGTGGCATCCTGGCCGAGATGAAGCGCGATGCTTTGCTTGAGCAGTAGCACGGAAAGCCCGTTTCCTTCATCGACCAGCGAATGATCTGGGAGAGCATTGGCCAGTCGAACTGCATTAATCATGAATCGCCGCCCCGATTGTCTGTCGCCTTCGCGGAGCTTGAGCAGCCCAAGCTGGAAATGCGCCATGATGAAACCTTTGTCCAGATAGATTGCCTTTCGAAACGCAAGATCTGCCGATTTCTGATCGGCGAGAGCCTGAGTAATCAACCCCTCATAGTAATGAGGCAATGGATTTTCCGACTCTTTACGCAGTATTTCTCGGCACCTCAAGAGAGCAGCGGTCAGATCTCCTCGACCCGCCAGATCCTTGACTTCATCGACAGGTGTCGACTGTTCTTTCTCGGGTGCTACCGCAGGTATTATACTCTTTGATGTCTTTTTCGCCCGGGCCGTTGGGGATTTTGAAATCGCCTTGCCCGGGCCTGGCTCGATGGGCCGGACATTGGTGTCTTCAAAGCCGCCGCGAAGATGAGTCTCCTCCGCCGCCAAGATCTCGGAGCGGCGATAGGCAATAGTTCCGGGAAGAGTAACGACCCCCAACATGCCTGAAAAGATTGGACTAGGCTCCGCCGTCCCCACCAGCAGCCATCCGTCGGGGGCCAGTCGGTCGCGAAGTTTGCCCATGATGGCAATGGCCGTGTCCGGCTCGAAATAAATGAGAACGTTGCGACACAAAATCAGGTCGAAATCACTAAACTGCAGCGGAGAAGTGTCGTTCAGCAGACTGAGAAGATTATGTCGCTCGAAAGCCGGAATGCTGTGGAATTCGGGCCGAATCCGCCATTGCTTTCCCTCAGGATTGACGACGAAATACTTGCTGCGCTCCGCACTGCTCACGGTCCGGAGAGCCCATTGGCCATACCAGCCATGGCGAGCCACAGCCAGGGAATCCTCGTTGATGTCGGTCCCGACGATCCTCACCCGCCAGGCGTCGAATTCTGCTGCAAGAAGTTCCTTGAGAACGATCGCAATGGAATAGGTTTCCGCTCCGGTGGAACAGCCGGCGCTCCAGATTCGGATCCTCCGGGACTCGGCGTTCCGTTGAACGATGTCGGGCAGGATGGTCGTCCGCAACGCGGCGAACTGTTCGAGGTAACGGAAGAAAAAGGTCTCTCCAATGGTAATCTCCGCTTCCAGCCGCGCCCATTCGGCTTCACCGGCGCGAGAGTCCTGGAGGAAGGCCATGTAGTCATCGCTGCTTGACGACTGCGTTGCGACGAGCCGCCGCTTGATCCGCTCCCATAAGGCACTGTCTTTGTCATCGAAATAGGCATGCCCTGTGCGGTCGATGATTAGTTTCTTCAATCTGGCAAAGGCCGGATCCCCTTGCCAGGAGTCTGAAACACGGCTCTTCATGGACGAGATTCGCCTGGCAGGTCGCTCCATTCGGCCGCTCGACGTTCCGCTTCCCGCGTCATGTCGGTGAGCTTCTGGCGCTCGGTTTCGATCATCAGCCTTTGAGAATTCAGAACCGAAACGAAACGTTCCCCATAAGCAACGCCTTGTTCCACACAATCATTGAGGCTCTCACTCTCCGATGTCACCTCGACGGCCACCATGTCGGCCATTGTCACGTCGACGACCCGCTCCACCAGCACTGCGATCAACTGACCTTCTCTCGCCTTGATCAACACCAGATGCTGATAGAGTTCGCCTTCATCGCCTCTGCTTTTCGGGATATCGAAAAGCAGATTGAAGTTGAGGGTCGCAACGACCGTCGATCCGAACCGGAAGAAGCCTTCGACAACCCTGGGCAGACTGGGGTGACGCCACAATCGCGGCATCGGCAAAATTTCTTCCACGGCGCTCGCCGTGAAGGCGCAAAGCAGATCTCCGGCGGTGAACACGACAATCTGCTTCATGAAAGATCATGCCTCGTTATCTTAAGGCGATCGATTATCGAAAGCCGGAAATGGCCCTAGGAAATGGTCTCTTTGAGACGAAGTAGCAAGATCGGGTGCGTGGCGCGAGAAAGCGTTCCTCTGCTATGGTCCTTTAAAGCCCTGAATCACTGTCTCTTCAACTGAGTCCCGTCTCCTACATGAAAATCTTCATCGCCGGATTTGACACGGAAACCAATACCTTTGCGCCGTTACCCACGGGCCGGCGAGGATTTGAAGACGGTTTTATGGCCCATGGCAATGCCACGAGCTTGCCTGCGAATTACTGCTCGGCGCAGCTTCATGTGTGGCGCCGAATTGGCGAGGCCGCCGGATGCGAAATCGTCGAGTCCCTGTGCACCTATGCAGAACCTGGCGGCTTGATCATCGGCGCCGTTTATGAGGAGCTTCGGGACGAGATCCTTCGGGATCTGCGGGCCGCTGGGCCGGTTGATGTTGTGCTTCTGGCTCTTCATGGCGCGATGGCGGCCGAAGGATATGATGATTGTGAAGGTGATATTCTGGCAAAGGTCAGAAGTATTGTCGGACCGGCTATCATCATTGGAGCGGAGTTCGATCTTCATGCCCACCTCTCCGATCGCATGGTTGAGAATGCAGATCTGTTGGTGGGTTATAAAGAATATCCGCATGTGGACATTTCCGAGCGTGCCGAGGAGCTTATTGGCCTTGCCCTTGACGCGGCTCTCGGGCGCACGACGCCATGCATGGCCGTTTTTGATTGTCGCATGATTGGCACGTTTCGCACAACTGAGCAGCCACTGAGGGGCTTCATCGATCGTATTATCTCCCTGGAAGGCAAGGACGGCATCCTCTCGGTCACGCTCTCACATTCGTTTCCCTGGGCAGATAATCCGGATGTCGGAGCCAAGGTTCTTGTTATCGCGGATGGCGACCGCGAAAAGGCCGCTCTGCTGGCGCGGAGCCTGGGTGAGGAATTCTTCTCGATGCGCCACCAGATCGCGCCCCGCTTTGTCTCTTTTGACCAAGCCCTTGATGAGGCGCTGCAACACCCTGCCGGTCCCGTTGTCATAGCCGATGTGGCTGACAATCCCGGTGGGGGAGCCCCGAGCGATTCGACCTTCTGCTTGGAAAGATTGTTGGAGCGAGGGATTAGCAACACCGCCTGCGGTTACTTCTGGGATCCCATGGCCGTGAAGTTTTGCTTCGACGCTGGCCGTGGCGCTCGATTCCAGCTGCGTCTGGGCGGAAAATGTGGTGCGGCATCGGGCATGCCATTGGACTTGAATGTTATCGTCCGTGGCCTTGAAGAAAAGCCGGTTCAGCACTTCGGCCGGTCCCCAAACAGCCTAGGTCCGTCTGCCTGGATTGAAGCCGAGGGAATTGACATCATAGTCACGTCGCTTCGAACCCAGGTGTTCAATCCTGATGGGTTCCAGGCCCTTGGGCTGGACATTACGTCCCGAAAGATCGTTGTCGTGAAGTCCACCCAACATTTTCATGCGGGTTTCGCGCCCGTCAGCGCGAAGATAATCTATGCCGCAACGCCCGGCGCACTGGACTCGAACTTTGCAACTATACCTTACACCAAGCTGAATAATGTGTTCTGGCCGAAGGTCGAATGGCCTTTCAGTTCATGAGCCCATACGGCTTGATGCTTTCACAAGGCGCATGCGCCATCAAGAAAGACATTCATGGTTTGGTGGCTTATACTCGCCGTGTCTGCATTACTCATTGAAGCGGCGGTGGGCTATCCTGCTTCTGTATACAAGCGACTGAGCCATCCGGTCGTCTGGATCGGTAAATTGATCGCGTCTCTGGATGCGTCTCTCAATCGTGAAGCCTTAGGGTCAACCCAGCGGCGGTTCGCCGGTATCGCGGCTACGGCGCTCACCATCTTCATCTTCGTGGTTCCTGCAGTGATCCTGCAGGTCTTGGCGGTCCAATACTTGCCTCCGATAGTCGCACTGGCTCTTCTGGCAATAATCTGTTCCACCTTGTTCGCACAGCGAAGCTTGCATGAACATGTTGAGGCAGTCGCAACTGCTCTTGACCGCCAGGGTCTCTCTGCGGCGCGCCAAGCCGTTTCAAGCATCGTTGGCAGGGACCCTCAGAAGCTCGATGAAGCGGGCGTCGCTCGGGCGGCGATTGAGAGTTTAGCGGAGAATTTTTCGGACGGTGTCGTAGCCCCCGCGTTCTGGTGCGCCTGTTTTGGTCTGCCTGGTGTGGTTTTCTACAAATCCATTAATACGGCGGACAGCATGGTGGGCCATAAGAGCCCAAAATACGCAGACTTTGGCTGGTGTTCCGCTCGCCTCGACGACCTGATAAATTTGCCCGCCTCTCGTCTGTCCGTCATATGGATTTTATTGGCGAGTTTCATGCTGGAGGGTGCGGATCCCACATCCGCATGGACAGCAGTGCGGCGGGACGCCTCCCGTCATCGGTCCCCGAATGCGGGGTGGCCGGAGGCTGCTTTTGCAGGAGCACTTGGCCTGCAGCTCAACGGGCCGAAAACCTATGGCGCCAGTGTCACAGACGATGCTTGGATGGGAGCCGGACGCAGCGCAGCCAGTGCAAGTGATATCCGACGCGCCCTGAAGCTCTACCGCCTTGCCTGCAGCGTCCAAATCCTTGGCTTGGCTGCAATATTATTAGTGTTGATGGGACTCACCTGGCAAGCTTGAGGATCTGATCAATGTCCATATGTTCCTCGAGATGGGCCGCGAGTTCGTCCAGAACTGCATCCACCTCTGCCTCATGGGAACGAGGCTCCGGAGCCTGTCCAAGAGACTGAAGCCATGCCATCCGAAAGCCGTCATGCGCAAACAATCCGTGCACATATGTTCCCTGCACTCGACCGTGAGCAGAGACTGCGCCGTCCTCCCGCCCGTCACTGAACTTCAAAAATCGATCAGGGGGAACGTCGAAGCGGGTCTCGCCGATATGCATCTCGTAACCCTTGAATGGGACGCCATCCTTAAGATCGAGCCCCTCCACCTCCCTGAGCAGCTTTTCTCCCCTAAGAACCGTTACGCAGTCAAACAGACCCAGCCCCTCAATATGGGTGATCGGACCCTCCGTCCCCTCTGGATCCCTGACTTCCCGGCCAAGCATTTGAAAGCCGCCACAAATTCCCAGCACCCGGCCGCCGCGCCTGACATGAGCTTTGATGTCGATATCCCAACCGTGTTCGAAGAGCTCCGCGAGGTCGGAGATCGTGGATTTTGATCCCGGCAGGATGACAACATCACAAATGGGGAGCACCTCCCCTGGCTTCAGAAAGACGAGATTAACATCAGGTTCGGCGATCAAAGGGTCGAGATCGTCAAAATTCGAAATCCTAGGCAGCATGATCACCGCGATGGTGAGCTTCGCTGGCCTTGCCGATGCAGACAGCCTCTGCTCGAGTTCAAAGGCATCCTCCGCCGGAAGGAATTTCGCTCTGGTAAAGTAGGGAACGAGCCCTAGCGCTGGCCATCCTGATGCCTTGGAGATTGCGCGCATCCCAGCATCGAAAAGACTACGGTCTCCCCTCATCTTATTGACGATGAATCCTTTGATCAGTCGCGCATCCAGCGGGTCGATGACTGATCTGGTCCCGACGAGGCTGGCAATGACGCCACCGCGATCGATATCGCCAACCAGCACCACCGGCGTATTGCTCGCGCGTGCAAAGCCCATATTGGCGATGTCGTCCTGACGAAGGTTGATTTCAGATGCGCTGCCCGCACCTTCAACGAGGACGAGATCCGCCTGAGCTTGCACCAGCGCGAAGCTATCCATGACCGCCGGCATGAGTTGACTCTTCAAAGCCTGGTATTGCTTCGCAGTCGCGTTCCCCCACACTTTTCCTTGAACGACAATTTGAGAGCCAATATCGCTTTGCGGTTTCAGCAGAACGGGGTTCATGTGCACAGACAATGGCTTACGCGCCGCTTTTGCCTGTAGAGCTTGCGCCCTGCCGATTTCTCCGCCGTCCACGGTAACGGCTGCATTGTTCGACATATTCTGCGGCTTGAAGGGGATTACGCTTTTGCCCCGATTGGCGAACGCTCTCGCCAATCCGGCCACAATCAACGATTTTCCAACATTGGATCCGGTGCCCTGGAACATGATCGCGGCCATGGGCTTAGAACTCGATTCCAGCCTGTGCTTTTACACCCGCCGCGAAATGATGCTTCACCTGCCCCATCTCGGTGACGAGATCAGCCATGTCCACGAGGTCCTTCGGAGCATTGCGCCCCGTCACCACAACGTGGAGATCCGCCCGCCGTTCAGTTAGCGCCGTCAGGATGGGAGCGAGAGCCAGATAGTCATACCGAAGAACGATGTTGAGCTCGTCCAGGATAAGCAGCCTGATGGTTTGGTCCTTCATGAGAGCCACCGCTTGGTCCCATGCAGCCTGAGCCGCAGCAATGTCACGCCCTCTGTCCTGGGTCTCCCAGGTGAACCCTTCCCCCATGGAGTGCCACTCGATGAGGTCTCGAAAATGGGTCAACATCTCCCGCTCGCCAGTCGACCAAGCGCCTTTGATAAACTGCACCACCCCGACCCGGCCGCCATTCCCCATCATTCTGAGAGCCAGGCCGAATGCCGCAGTCGATTTTCCTTTCCCCGGACCCGTGTGAACGATCAGAAGGCCTTTTTCAGCAATCGTCTTGGACGCAACCTCCGCATCCTGGATCGCCTTGCGCTTTGCCATCTTTGCCTTATGGCGATCCGCATCGGTAAATGTGTTCACGTCATTTGACTTTCATTGGAAGACCCGCCACCAGAAGAATGACCTGGTCCGCGATCGCTGCCATTCGTTGATTGAGCCGGCCCGCTTCGTCGCGAAAGGATCTCGCTAGCGCATTGTCGGGGACGATCCCCAGCCCGACCTCATTAGATACAAGCACCGTGGGTGCTTCTCGAGCCTTGAGCGCCCCCTCCAAATCCCCGTAAGCCTTTTCGAGGCGATGATTTCCTAACATCAGATTAGTGAGCCACAAGGTCAGACAATCCACGAGGACGGCTTGGGTGAGAGGGACTGATCGAACGGCCAATGCCAGATCGACTGGCGCCTCCAAAGTGATCCAGCCTGCTCCTCGCCTCGACCGATGTTGATCTATCCGTGTCTGCATCTCGTGGTCTGCTGCCTCAGCAGTCGCCAAATAGCACCACGGCGCTGGCGAGTCCTGGACCAACTTTTCCGCATAAGTGCTCTTGCCCGAACGGGCACCACCGAGCACAAGCGTGAGGAGGAGGTTTGCAACTTGCAACTCTGTATACCTAAGTCGGAGCTTGGCGGATTGACAGTCCCGTCAGAATGGTCATACCTAACCTTGGACGGTTCTTCCACACTAGGAAGATGAAAAGGGAATTCAGTGGCGTTGAAGGGAACTTCGACCATGCTGAAGCTGCCCCCGCAACTGTAAGCGGAAAGCCTGTGCTAGCGCCACTGACGAGTTTGTCGGGAAGGCAAGTACGAGAGGCGATTGTATCCGCGAGCCAGGAGACCTGCCGTCCTATGTGGTCCGATAGCTGGACGGGGTGTGTCAGCGGCGGGCAGCATCGAATCTGATGCTGGGATCCCCTGGATCATCGCGACTGATGCCACCCCGAGCGACCGGCGATGAAGGGCTGCATCAGAAAGTGACCAAAGCGAAACTCCATATTTGCGTGACCTGCAAATCGTCGCTCCCGGCTGACGCTGAGGCAAAGAATGCTGTCGGCCGTCAGCTTTATGAAGCAATGCGCTCTCTTGCCGGTGATTTCGGAGACGACGCGCCAGTGGAAGTGCGCCCGGTGGCATGCTTGGCAAATTGTGATCACGCCTGCTCGGCAAGCATATCCGCCACGGGAAAGTGGACCTATCTCCTGCGCGACCTGAATGCGGAGATGGCTGCGGATCTGATGACCTATTGTGAAACCTATCAGCGGTCGGAGACGGGCAACGTGTTTAGGTCTCGAAGACCGTCTTCAATGCACAGCTCGATCGCCGGAAGAGTGCCTTCCACGGGAATGATCTTGCCGAACACGGAGTTTACCGAATGAACATTTTGGCAGAGAAGATTCCAACGACGGTCATCACCGGCTTTTTAGGGGCTGGAAAGACAACGCTCGTGCGGCATTTGCTTGAGAATGCAGGGGGCCGACGCCTAGCGCTTATCGTGAATGAGTTTGGTACCGTTGGAGTGGATGGCGAAATCCTTCGGGGCTGCGGCATCACCTCATGCCCGGAGGAAAACATCGTCGAGCTATCTAACGGCTGTCTGTGTTGCACGGTGGCGGATGAGTTTTTGCCAACGATGGAAGCATTGCTGAACCGGTCGGAGCCCCCTGAGCATATTTTGATCGAAACATCGGGTCTCGCATTGCCCAAGCCGCTTCTCAAGGCGTTTGATTGGCCGACCGTGCGGTCTCGGATAACCGTTGACGGTGTTATTGCCGTCGTCGACGGACCCGCAGTAGCTGAGGGACGGTTTGCCGATGACCCCGAAGCCATCGCGCTGCAACGTCAGGCCGATGACAGCCTCGATCACGACAATCCTCTGGAAGAGGTCTATGAAGACCAGATCAACGCAGCGGATCTCATCATCATCAACAAGATTGACTTGATGGACGAAGCCACGCTGTCCCGGGTTAAGAGTGAAATCGCGTCGGCTACTCCGCGCGCAATCAAGATCCTGACGACAACGGAATCAAAGGTAGATGTGGCCATTCTCCTCGGCATGGGTGCCGGTGTGGAGGACGACTTGGCCGCCCGACCCTCTCATCACGACGGGCTCGATGATCATGAGCATGATGATTTTGATAGTTTTATTCTGACAGTTCCTCAGCAGCGCGCTCCCGAGACCCTTCTTCTTCAACTTCAGAAGGCGGCTGAAGCTCATGATATCCTCAGAATAAAGGGCTTCATCGGGATAGACGGTAAACCGCTTCGCCTTCTCATTCAGGGGGTGGGCCGCCGCTTCCGTCATCAATACGATCGCCCTTGGGATAAGTCCGAAGACCGATCAGGAAGAATAGTAGTTATCGGTCGCTCTGGTTTCGACAAGTCAGGCATAGCGGCGATGATCGTCGGTGACCAAGCGCAAGACACGGTTCGATAAATAACTCGCTCAAAGCAAAACATGCATATCCTGGCGCGAGAGACCAGATCCCTGGATGAGGCCGACACCGTTATCGATCTCGACCCGTCGCCGGCCGACATTGTGTTTCTGTCATTTTCCGATTCAGATCTCGGAGCGGTGGCTTCAGCTTGGGAGCAGTCTCGCGACGGACTTCCTTCATTACAGCTGGCAAATCTCAAGGCTCTCCGCCATCCGATGTCGGTGGACCTCTATTTAGAGAAGACGATGAGGAGTGCCCGTTGCGTCATCGTCCGACTGTTGGGCGGTGTGGACTACTGGCCCTATGGAGCAGCAGAAGTATCCGGTTTATGTAAATCGCATGGCATCGCACTTGCGCTTCTCGACGGAGACAACATCGATGATGCCAGATTAAATGCCTTATCCACCCTACAACCGTCGGCCCTTTCTAGGTTGCGGGATTTTTTTCGTTTCGGTGGACAAGAGAACCTTCTGGCAGCCTTGCAATATGCTGCGCATCTCGGGGGCTTGGCTCCCGATCCTGATCAGGTGCCGCAACAGTTACCCGCAGCGGGAGAATATCAACTGAATTTGGCTGTGGAGGAGGGCAAGCCATCTGCAGCTCTAATCTTCTATAGGGCTTATCTCCTTGCTTCAGACCTCGAACCGATCACGACGCTGGCCGCAGCGTTGGCGCAGCATTTTAATGTTCGCGTTTATTTTGTAACGAGCCTCCAGCAGCAAGAGAGTGCCGCGTATATCAGCAAAGTCTTGAGGGAGGTGCGTCCCTCCATAATTCTGAATGCCACAGCCTTTGCTGCGCGCCGGACCGACAATGGCAGCTCACCTCTGGATGTGGCAAATGTTCCAGTCCTTCAGGTGATCCTGTCGGGGTCATCTCAAGAGATGTGGCAGAGGTCAACCCGTGGTCTCTCCGAGACTGACCTTGCAATGCATGTCGTCCTTCCGGAGCTGGACGGCCGGCTTCTGACGACAGCCATATCTTTCAAAGCGGAGAGCGAGAATGTTCCGGGAACCGGCTTCACCCGGACAATTCATGCGGCCGATCCAGATGGCGTAAACCTTGCCGTTCGGAGAGCCGTGGGCTGGGCGCGATTGTCCAGTTTGCAGCCTAAGCAGCGGAGGCTCGCCCTGGTGCTGTCCGACTATCCTGCGGCAAAGGGACAGATTGCACACGCCGTAGGACTTGACGCGCTAGCCAGTGCCTATTCAATCCTGAATTTACTGGCGGAAAACGGGTATGGCATAGGCGAGATTGGCGCAGATTCGTTCTCTGCCCAAATGATAGAAGTGTTAACTGCCGGTCCTCCAAACCCGAAGCTAACGCTTTGCGAGTATCTCAAACTCTTCCAAGAGTTTCCATTGCAGCTGCAGCGTCAGGTCATGGAAGCCTGGGGAGGTGCAGATGAGGATCGATTCTTTGTGGACGGAGCATTTTGCTTCCGGACATTTCAAGTGGGCGCCGTCACCCTCGCCATCCAACCAGATCGCGGGAGCAGCTTCGATCGAAAAGCGTCCTACCATGATCCGGAGCAACCTCCCCGCCATGGCTATATAGCATTCTATTTGTGGCTGAGAGCGGTCCAAGCAGTGGATGCGATGATTCATCTTGGAACCCACGGCTCCCTTGAGTGGCTGCCTGGGAAAGCTGTCGCTCTGTCCAAGGAATGCGCACCGACGGCGCTGTTGGGCGGTCTTCCTGTAATTTATCCGTTTATTGTTAACAACCCCGGCGAAGCGGCAGTCGCTAAGCGTCGCTTGGGAGCCGTCACGATCGGGCATTTGACACCTCCTTTGAGAGCTGCCGACATATCGGGAAACGCGCTCGAGTTAGAGAAGCTCTTGGATGAATATGGGGCTGCGGACGGACTCGACCGCCGCCGAATGAACCTTTTGCGCCGGGAAATCCTGGAGCGCGCCGGATCAGCCGGGTTGCTGGAGGAGAGCGGCGTTCGACCCGAGACACCGGACGAAGAAGCGCTCACGCGGCTTGATGCGTTTTTATGTGACGTCAAAGATCTACAGATCAGAGACGGACTGCACATCTTTGGCCAGGATCCCCGCCCAGAGCATCGGAGTAGTCTCGCAGCAACGATTGCAAGGACATCGGCGCTTCCCCTGGAATTGGTGAACGAACGATTGGAACAGTCTGCAAAGGCTGAACAAGGAGCCATTCTGGCAGCTTTGGACGGCCGATTTATAATTCCAGGTCCGGCCGGAGCTCCAAGTCGTGGTCGCGCCGATGTTCTGCCGACAGGACGCAACCTTTACACGATTGATCCGAGGGCCATCCCGACAAGGTCTGCTGTACTGCTGGCCGAGCGATCTGTGAAGGAGCTCAACCGTCGCCACCTCCAGGATCAGGGAGATTGGCTGCGGGCGACCGTGATTAATGTTTGGGGATCGACAACGCTCAGGACCGGCGGTGAAGACCTTGCTCTGGCGCTTGTCATGCTTGGCGTACGGCCCACCTGGGATCATGGATCGAACCGAGTCACAGGCTTCGAGATCCTGCCAATGGCAAATCTGGATGGACCAAGAGTGGATGTTACGTTGCGCGTCTCAGGCATGTTTCGCGATGTCTTTGCAAGTCAGATGAAGCTGTTTGATGAAGCGGTTATGGCCGTTGCGCGTCTTGATGAGCCGAGTGATTTCAATCCTGTTGCTGCGGTGGCCAGGCCTTTGGCAGGCGATTTCTTTAGAGCGGCGACCCACCGGATTTATGGCAATGCGCCAGGGAGATACGGCGTACAGGCGGCCGAACAGCTACAGCGTGGCCTGTGGGAGAGTCGGGAAGACCTCGCCGAGTCTTACGTCGAGAGCTCGTGTTTCGCTTTTGGCGGCAATGCCGAGGCTGTTTATGATCCAGTAGGGCTTCGGGAGCGGATTCACACAGCTGACAGTTTTGTTCATCCGCAGGATCACGGTGAGGTCGACCTGCTCGATAGCCTGGATTTCGCTGCGCACGAGGGCGGTTTCAGCGCAGCCGCGGAGAAGATGGGACGTTCTCCCGCGCTGTATCATTTGGAAATGATCAATCCTGTGAATCCCAAGGTCCGCACCGTCCAGGAAGAGGTAAATCGGGTGGTGCGAGGGCGAGCGGCAAACCAGGCCTGGATTGCTGGTATGATGCGGCATGGATACAGGGGCGCGGCAGAAATCGCGCGCGGATTAGATGGGCTCTTCGGCTTTTCTGCCACTCTCTCCCACCGTTTCGACCGCCAGTTCGATCAAGTCTTTGAAGAGACCTTGGGAAGTGATGCAGTCAACCAGTTCTTGAGCAAGTCAAATGCTGCCGCCCATCAGGCGATGATTGAGCGCTTTGATGAAGCGATACGTCGGGGTTTGTGGCAACCTCGGCGAAATTCGGTGGTAAAGCTCCTTGAAGAGAGGAAGTCCGTTTGACCAAACCCGACACGAAACGTCAGGGATGGTGCCCTACTCTATTCGAGCCGATGCCCGCAGGTGACGGACTGCTTGTGCGGCTGAAGCCATCGTGCTCCAACCTTTCTATAGAGGCTGCAATTGCCGTCGCTGAAGCCGCATCCCTCTATGGCAACGGCATCGTTGAATTGACGAGCCGCGCAAATCTCCAATTTCGAGGCTTCAGCTCATCCACAGTGGCCGATTTTTCGGAACTCGCTGTCTCGTTAGGTTTGGGATCGGCCGATCCACGGCGCGAGAAAATCCGCAATGTGTTGACAAGTCCTTTGGGCGGAGACGATCCCGACGCGCTCTTCAATTCTCATGTTTTGGCATCTTCGGTTGAAACGTCCATCGCATCCTACCCTGATCTTTTTGCACTGCCTCCAAAGTTCGGTTTTTTGGTGGATGGCGGAGGGGCGCTTGCCCTCTCAGGCGTTCGGGCAGATATCATGATACGCGCCGTCGGGGATCTTATCTCTATTGAGGTTGACGGATCTTCGGAGTTTGCCACCTGTTCTGCAACTGATGCGGCTGAGGCGGCCACATCCTTGGCTCGTGCATTCGTAAGGGTGAACGCCTCTCATGATCACCCGTTTGGACGGATGAGAGACTTAGTGGGGAGCCTCGGGACGAGGGCGATCTTTGACATAGCGGGTCTGAAACCGTGTTCACCTCGGAATGCTCGAGGCGGCTCAAATGTCTCCGTTTCCGGATTGTTGAGCTTCAATTCACCGAGATATTTGGCAGTGAGCCTCCCATACGGAGAGATTTCCGCCGACCAAATGATCGGCCTTGCAACTGCAGCACGGACTGCAGGGGCGGGCCGCTTGGGTCTCACTCCATGGCGCAGCCTCGTTTTTCCAGGAATTTCTTTGCCAGATGCAGACCATGTCAAGGCTTGGGCCGAGTCCGCTGGATTGATAACCAGACCATGCGATCCCAGGCTCCAGATCGCCGCTTGTCCTGGTAGCCCGCGATGTGCAAACGCAACGGTGAGATCAAGGGAGGATGCTGATTTCATCGCTTCGTTGGATCTTCCAGAAAGGAACAGTGTGCACATTTCCGCATGCGGCAAAGGCTGTGCGCGTCAAACGGCGGCGGATTTTACTCTGGTCGGGAACCTTGACGGACTATATTCCCTCGTCCGCTACGGTCGCGCGACTGACGTTCCCGAAAGTCACGGACTGAATATTGAACAAGCAGCGCAGCGGATGCGAGGAAGCTGACCATATGCGGCCCGTGTACAATTACATTCGAGATGGCGCAGAAATCTATAGGAGGTCTTTTGCGACCATTCGAGAGGAGGCTGATCTTAGTGGCTTCTCGGATGCAGAGGCCAGGGTGGCCGTACGCATCATTCACGCTTGCGGTTTGACGGAGACAGCTCGGGACCTTGCTTTCACTCCGACTTTTTACGACGCTGCGCGTAACGCCCTTCTTGCCGGAAAACCCATCCTTTGCGATTCCAAAATGGTCGCCCATGGAATTACTCGTTCGCGTCTACCGGCGGAAAACAAGGTTATATGCACACTTGATGACCCAAGAGTCGCGTCTCATGCGGCCAGCATCGGCAACACGCGTTCTGCAGCCGCTCTGGACCTCTGGTTGGATGTGATGGAGGGTTCTCTCGTCGCTATCGGCAACGCTCCAACGGCGCTCTTCCATTTGCTGGAAATGATCGATGCAGGTGCGCCAAAGCCGGCCGCCGTCGTCGCCATGCCGGTCGGTTTTATCGGGGCTGCGGAATCCAAGGAAGCTGTTCTGACTGATGGCCGGCTGCCCACAGTAGTGGTCAAAGGACGCAGAGGTGGAAGCGCGATGGCCGCTGCTGCGGTGAACGCACTTGCCAGCGAGTTCGAATGACACTGCGGGGAAAGCTTTTCGGCGTGGGTGTCGGTCCAGGCGATCCTGAGTTGATGACTCTCAAGGCTGCGAGGGTCCTGGCAACCGCCCCTGTAACAGCGTTCTTCTCAAAACGAGGGAAGACAGGTCATGCTCGGTCGATTGCAAACGATTTCTTGAATCCCAAAACGAACGAGATTCGACTGCACTACCCTTTTACGACAGAGATGGATCTGAAGGATCCGCGGTACCAGACCGAGATGATTAGGTTCTACGATGTCTGCGCCGAGCAGCTTGAAAGCCAACTCCTGGATGGCAAGGATGTTGCCGTTTTATGCGAGGGGGACCCGTTCTTCTATGGCTCTTTTATGTATATCTTTGACCGACTTCGCTCATCTTTTGTTGTCGAAGTTATTCCAGGTGTCACTGGTATGAGCGCATGCTGGACGCGTGCTATGCAGCCCATTACCCATGGCGACGATGTCTTGGTCGTCCTCCCCGCAACACTTCCAGAAGAAGCACTTGTTGAGAGGCTCATCGGAGCCGACGCGGCGGTCTTCATGAAGGTCGGCAGAAATCTGGCGAAGATTCGTTCAGCATTGATACGCAGCGGCCTGCTTGATCGGGCGTTCTGTATTGAGCAAGGGTCGATGCCAAATGAGCGAATTTCAAGAATGATCGACAAGACTGATGATGACGCTGGTTACTTCACGATCGTACTGGTCCCTGGCCGTCAGAGACAGCGATGACAGGAAAGCTTACCATCATAGGCCTCGGGCCAGGAGCTCCGGAACTTGTGACTCCTGCTGCGGCCTCTGCTCTGGCGGAAGCAACAGACATTGTGGGATATGGTCCTTATGTTGACCGGGTGCCCTTTAGAGAGGGTCAGCGCCGCCACTCTTCGGACAACCGAGAGGAACTGAACAGGTCACGGCATGCACTACAAATGACCTCGCAGGGGCGGAAAGTGGCGGTGGTCTCTTCTGGCGATGCCGGCGTTTTTGCTATGGCGGCTGCTATATTTGAGGCGGTTGACCTCGGCGACCGCGCCTGGCGCGATCTTGAAATCGAAGTGGTGCCCGGGGTCTCTGCAATGTTTGCTGTCGCCTCTGCAGTTGGCGCTCCCTTGGGGCATGATTTCTGCGCGATCTCGCTCTCAAACAATTTAAAGCCCTGGAGTGTCATTCTGGATCGCCTTCACGCTGCGGCAAAGGCGGATTTCGTGATATCCTTGTACAATGCGGCCTCGAAGGCTCGACCCGATCATTTAGCCCAGGCATTTGATGTTTTTCGCAAATATCGAACTGGGGACACACCAGTTATATTTGCCTCGGCGGTGAGTCATCCCGACCAAAAGATCGACGTCGTATCGCTCAAAGACGCCGATCCATCACGGGCTGATATGCGCACCCTTGTTATGATCGGATCGAGCATGACCAGCATCATTTCCAGGCCGGAGAAAGCATCGTGGGTCTATACGCCACGGTTCCGCAAAATGGATTTGGCGTGAATCAGCAGAGCTTCATGGGCTTCCTGGGCCGAATGGAAGCAAGCATCACCATGCGGTTTTGGCGGCCTTTGCACCATAATGACAGGCAATCCGAGCGTCCGGGCCGCTACGATTTTGGCCTGCGTCGCTGCTGCTCCGGAGTTCTTGGCAATGATGATATCGACGCGATTAGAAACCATGAGGTTGAGCTCGCTTTCGGCATCGAAGGGACCTCGCGCTGTAATCGTCACATTCAGCGGTGGCAGCCTCGCCAGTGGAACGGGATCGATCGTTCTAATGATATAGATGTGCTGCGGTGCCAGTTTGGAGATCTCCACCTCCTTTTTGCCTACAGGCATGAACACTCGCCTCGGATTGAATCCGAGGCCCCTGATGGCATCGGCCAAAGTGGGCACCATTGTCCAACGGTCACCCACCCCAGCGGTCCATTCGCTCCTGACGATGTTGATCAAATGAACACCACAGCTGTCCGCTGCGATCTTGGCAGCCATGGAAATATTAGTAGCGAATGGATGAGTGGCATCGACCAGGACGTCGATTTTCCGATCCATGAGGAACATGGCCAAGCCCCCCTCTTCGCTAAACCCACCGATGCGCATATCAATGGGATGAGAGGCGGGTTTATTGGTTACGCCGGCCAGGGAAAGGGTCGCCTCGAAGCGGGAATCCCCTGCAATCATCCTCGCAAAGGCAGAGGCCTCAGTTGTTCCTCCCAGAATGAGAACCTTCATCGGCACCAGGATCGATCCGTTTAAATTTGCCCGAGGAAACGCCGAAAGACAGACAGCTGTCGGAGACAGGCTACCATTCAGTACACCAAGACGAGTCCTTTTGAATGTCCGCGGAATGGCTACATATCATTGGAATAGGCGAAGATGGGGAAGCTGGTCTGTCCCGCTTCTCATCCGCGCTCGTCCAAACAGCCAAGCTCGTCGTGGGAGGCCAACGCCACCTTGAGATGGTTGGACATCTCATTACCGGTGAGCGAGCGTCTTGGGCCAGCCCTCTCGACAGTACTTTTCCTCTGATACTAGGGTACAGAGGCGAAAACGTCGTCATATTGGCCTCGGGAGACCCATTCCTTTATGGGGTCGGCTCATCATTGGCGGCGATAGTTCCGGGTGATGAAATCCGCTCATACCCGGCGGTCTCATCATATTCGCTGGCGTGCTCGCGGATGCTTTGGACGCAGCACGAGACCTCGCTTTTATCCCTGTGTGGTAGACCACTGGAGACACTAGCTCCGCTTCTGCACCATGGGCATCGAATTGTCGCCCTTTCCGCCGATGACACCACTCCGGGCAAGCTAGCGGTCTTCTTGACCGCCCGTGGCTATGGACTGTCTTGCCTGCACGTGATGGAACGACTGGGGAGCGAGGCCGAGAGGCGAAGAACGGTCCGAGCAGTGGATTACGACTTGTGGGACGTAGCGAAACTGAACCTCGTGGGGATCGAGGTAGTGGCTGGTCCTGACGCCTCGATTATTCCGCTGACCCACGGTCTTCAGGATGATTTTTTCGAACACGACGGACAAATGACCAAACAGGAAGTGAGAGCAGTTACTCTTGCAAGTTTGGCGCCGCGGGCCGGGGAAATGCTCTGGGATATCGGTTGTGGCTCGGGATCGGTCGCCATCGAATGGCTCCTTCGACACCCTCTCAATCGTGCGATAGGGATCGAAAGAAGAGCCGACAGAGCAAGAAGGGCAGAATCCAACGCCAGAGAATTGGGTGCAACACGGCTGCAGGTCATGGTCGGTTCGACTAACGATGTCATGACTGATCTTCCTCAACCCAATGCAATATTTATTGGCGGTGGAATGGATGAGAAACTCGTTGATCTCTGCTGGGACGCCCTACTGCCGCAGGGGCGGCTGGTGATTAACAGCGTCAGCATGGAGACCGATATGCTACTTGGACAGGCATTTAAGCGGTTGGGAGGAAAACTGACCAGGATCTCTATTGATCGGCTAGATGAGATTGGCAACCGCCACGCGTTCCGCCCGATGATGACAGTGACTCATTGGCGAGTTGCAAAACCATGATCTTCGCGGGCATTGGATGGCGGGCAGTGACCTCCAAAGAAGACGTGATTAATACAATCGAGCGCGCGGTAGAGCTTTCGGCTGAGGGAGTTTCGATTTCTGCGATCGCGATCCCGAAGTTCAAAGGGTCTCAGCCCTTCATTCTCGAAGTTGCCGAACATTTTGGCGTGCCGCTGATTTCAGTCGATGAAGAAGCTATGAAAACTGCACAGACTCGATGTGCGACGCTTTCGGTTCACGGCCTCCTTAAGACCGGGTTCGCGTCAGTTGCAGAAGGGGCCGCCTTGGGCGCTGCCGGCAGAGACTCGGAACTCTTAGTTCCCAAGATTACGGGAAAGAATGCCACCTGCGCCTTGGCAAGGAGGCATGAACGGTGACTGTACATTTTATCGGAGCAGGACCAGGAGCCCCCGACCTGATCACGCTTCGGGGCCGCGATCTGGTTTCGAAATGTCCAGTCTGCTTGTACGCCGGGTCTCTGGTCCATCGGGATATCTTGAAGTTTTGTCCACCGGACGCCCGCGTGGTTGACACGGCACCCATGAGCCTTGCCGAGATCACAGAAGAATTTCGACTGGCCGACAGCCTTGGCCTCGATGTGTCGCGGCTGCATTCCGGCGATGTCTCCATCTGGAGTGCAATGGGGGAGCAACTGCGATGTCTTGATAACCTCGGCATTGACTACACCGTAACCCCAGGCGTTCCGTCCTTCGCTGCGGCCGCCGCTGTTCTTAAGAGTGAACTGACCCTCCCAGAAGTTTCGCAGTCGCTTGTGCTTACCCGGGTCGCAGGCCGCGCCTCCGGAATGCCAAAGGGCGAGAACTTGGCGGCATTTGCAGCGACTGGCGCCGTTTTGGCCTTGCATCTGTCTATTCATGTGCTGCATGAGGTGGTCTCGGAGTTGCTCCCCCACTATGGTTTGGACTGCCCCATTGCCATAGTTTATCGGGCGTCCTGGCCGGACGAACAGATCACCCGAGGCACCCTGGGGAGCATCTGCAGCATGATGAGCGAAAAAGCCCCAGAACGTACTGCGATAATCCTTGTTGGTCGGACGCTTGGTCATGCGACTTTTCCTAACAGTTCACTTTATGATGAGACCTACCAACGGAGATTTAGGGGACGCGCATCGTGAGAATGGCATGGGTGATCTTGCCATTATTTCCTGGTTATCGAGGCTTGCGCGGTGAATAACCTTGCTCTGGATCGACTGCTTGGGACGATGCCCTGTTTCCGGCCGGGTTCTGTTTGGCTCGCCGGAGCAGGACCTGGCGATCCTGGGCACCTGACTTTAAACGTTTTATCGGCACTGTCTCAGGCCGACGTTATTGTCTATGACGCTTTGGTCGACGCTCGCGTCTTGGAGATGGCAAACCCATCGGCTGAGCGCGTGTTTGCAGGCAAGCGGGGCGGTAAGCCTTCATTCCCTCAGGAAGATATCAGCGAGGGGCTGATTAGCCTCGCGCGCGCCAATCGTCGTGTTCTACGTCTCAAGGGGGGTGATCCATTTGTTTTCGGTCGTGGTGGCGAAGAAGCATTGGCCCTGATTGAAGCTGGAATTCCATTCAGAGTACTGCCCGGAATAACCTCAGGCTTGGGAGGGCTCGCCGTGGCGTCTATTCCTGCCACGATGCGCGGCATCAATCAGGCGATCATCTTGGCCACCGGTCACAGTGCTGATGATCATACCGAGCTGGATTGGCTGACGTTAGCGAAACTCGCCATTCCGGTGGTGCTCTATATGGCGGTGCGGACGTTACCTCACATAACATCCCAGTTGATGTTAGGAGGTTTGAGCGCCGCGACACCTGTCGCTGTCATCGAAAACGCCACCCTGGCCGACGAGAGGATCCTCGTTTCGAACCTGAAGGACGTCTGTGCCGATGTCGAACGTCAAGACGTTGGTCCACCTGCACTTATAGTCATAGGTGGGATCGTTTCCTTGAGGGCAGCACTCACATCTGCAATTCGTGAATTCGAGCAGGCAGTATGAGTGCGTCTGGTCTTATGATCGCGGCACCCCGCTCAAGTTCTGGGAAAACCACGATAACGATTGCTCTGCTAGCCGCGTTGAAGGCGCGGGGAC
Source organism: Rhodoligotrophos appendicifer (assembly GCF_007474605.1). Taxonomy (NCBI): domain Bacteria; kingdom Pseudomonadati; phylum Pseudomonadota; class Alphaproteobacteria; order Hyphomicrobiales; family Rhodoligotrophaceae; genus Rhodoligotrophos; species Rhodoligotrophos appendicifer. The sequence goes on from NZ_VHKL01000013.1 coordinate 43,434, forward strand.
TTCGCATGAAGTCAGCAAAGACAGGGCCAGACTATATCGATCCTGCATTCCACACGGCTGCAACTGGTCAAACCACATTCAACCTTGACAGCTGGGCGATGCCTCCCCCCTTGCTGGACAACTTGATGTGCGAGACCGCGGAGAACGCTGACCTCTTTCTCGTTGAAGCGGCAATGGGGCTCTTTGACCGGATTGAGGCTCCCCCCGGAAGAAGCGGTGCCCCGGCCGACGTCGCTGCAAGATTTGGATTGCCCGTTATTCTTGTCCTTGATGTGAGCGGCCAAGCTCAGTCGGCTGCCGCCGTTGCCAAGGGGTTTAGTCTTTACAACCCGTCAGTGACCATATGTGGAGTGATCGCGAATCGGGTGGGCAGTGAACGTCATCTGCGGATGGTAAGGAATTCAATCGAGGCGATCGGGATTCCCTTCCTCGGGGCAATTCCACGCATGGCTGATATTGCAATTCCTGAACGGCACCTCGGGCTGGTGCAAATTTTCGAGCATCCGTCTGCAGCAGCGTTTCTTGAAAGGCTAAGGGAACTTGCGGAGCAACACCTCGATTTGGAGAAAATTGTGTCTTCTGCGACCTTGCCTCAGCAACACAGCAAAGCTGAGGGCATTGCCATGTCTCCCCCTGGACAGAGAATAGCCTTGGCAAGAGATGCAGCATTTTCCTTCACCTACGCGCATCTTTTGGAGGGTTGGCGCTCAGCAGGCGCAGAAATAGTATTTTTCTCGCCTTTGGCGGACGAACCCCCGCCGAATCAGTGTGACGCTTGTTGGCTGCCCGGGGGCTATCCCGAACTCCACGCGCAAGCTATTGCTGGGGCTGAAACCTTCAAGTCAGGGCTAAGGGAATTTGCAGAGACTCGGCCGGTACATGGTGAGTGTGGCGGATACATGGTTCTAGGCCAGGTGCTGATCAATTCCGACAATAACTCATACGAGATGGCGGGCTTACTCAGTCACGAAACCACTTTCGCGAAAAAGAAACTCCACCTGGGGTACCGAAGGGCGAAGCTGATCGACCAGTCATGGATGGGGGGAAAGACTTCCGTTATTCGCGGCCACGAATTTCATTATGCCTCCATTTTGAGCGAAGGATGTGATGCCCCTCTTGTGGAGGTGGTTGACGGAGAAGGCCGCCCCCTAGGTAAGGCGGGTCATATGCGGGGGCACGTTTCGGGTACATTCTTTCATGCCATAGCTGTGGACAATTAGAGTCTGCCGCTGCTTTTGAACCATGTCAGGGCATCAGCAATTGCCTCCTCGGCTGGCCGAGCGGAATAGCCGAGCTCCTTGGCAGCTTTATCATGACTAAAGAACATTTTCTTATTGGCCATTCTGACGCCGTCGACGGTAACGAAAGGCTCCCAACCCGGCAGGCGGCGCGCTATGAACTCCGCGGCATAGGCCAGCGGCAAGATTGCCTTTGTGGGCAGCTTCACCAATGGCTGCCGCCCTTTCGTCAGCTCTGCAATAGTGGCGAGAATTTGCTGCAAAGTCATGTTCTCACCGCCAAGAATGTATCGCTGACCAATTTTTCCTTTTTGCCAAGCAAGAACATGTCCTTCTGCGACATCATCCACATGAACCACGTTGAGCCCAGTATCAACATACGCCGGCATCTGTCCCTTAGCAGCTTGAACGACTATTCGGCCCGTGGGAGTAGGCTTGATATCGCGGGGACCAATAGGTGTTGATGGGTTCACGATGACGACCGGCAGTGACTCACTTCGGACGAGATCCCGGATCGCTTCCTCAGCCAGATACTTGGAGCGCTTGTAATGGCCGATCATGTCTTCGAGGGTTACGGGTGTTGTCTCGTCGGAGATTGTCCCATCATTCTTGGCGCCGAGGACAGCGACACTGCTTGTATAGATCAGCCGTGATGCCCCCGCCTCCGCCGCCGCTCGGAGCAGCGCCACCGACCCTCCGACATTCGTAGCGTACATGTCTTCAGGATTCGGCACCCACAATCGGTAGTCCGCCGCCACATGGAAGAGGTCGTCGATACCCCGTAAGGCAGGGGCCCATCCAGTGGGATCCGTCAGGCTCCCGACAAAGACGTCGCCCATGATTCCCTCGATGTTTGATCGGTTCGCACCACTCCTGACAAGCATCCTGACAGTCCATCCCTGCTGCACCAGCTTACGGGCGACCGCAGAACCTACGAATCCGGTCGCTCCCGTGACCAAGGCAATGCGTGTCATTCTCCCTCCAAAACATCCTGCAAATGTCGACGACCACCTTGTACCGGGCGTACGATTGACGTAGCTGACGCCGATGGCATCCCTGATTATCACAGCAGACGACTTTGGCTTCAGCGAAGAGATCAACGAAGCTGTTGAACGCGGCCACCGTGAAGGGGTTCTAAGCGCGGCAAGCCTCATGGTCACGGGTGAAGCCTTGGATGACGCCTTGAGACGGGCCAGACGCCTTCCAGACCTGCGTGTCGGATTGCACTTAGTGCTAGTCCAAGGGAAGCCCGTGTTGCCTCCCACTGAGATACCATCTCTGGTCAATAGGCTGGGCCGTTTTCACGATGATTTGCTGTCAGCGGGGATGCGCTGGTTCTTTCATCCCTCGGCTCGGCAACATCTTGCGAAGGAGATATCTGCCCAGTTTGCTGCATTCTTCGACACTGGCCTGAAGCTTGACCATGTAAACGGCCACAATCACATGCAGGTGCATCCCACAGTCTTCGGTGAACTGGCAAGACAGCTCCGAACGCACAGAGGGGTGGGTTTGCGCGTACCCCGAGAACCGTGGCTGGCAGCGGTTGGTGATTCATCCTCAAATCATCAAATTTCGGGGGCCACGCGATGGTTGGTAATGGCTCCATGGTTGGCGCTGATGCGACGAAAGTTGTTGCGCAATGGCATCACTCACAACGAATGGTTATTGGGCATCGCGGATAGCGGCCATCTCAACGAAAAGGCGCTCTTGTCACTCCTTGACAGTTTGCCGGGCGGAGTGTCAGAGATCCACTGTCATCCTGCAGTTCGGCATACTGCGGAGCTTTCTAAATCGATGCCAGATTACGAAAACGAAGCTGAGTTTGCGGCCTTGATCAGCAAGAATGTTCGCAGTCGTGTAGTCGCACTTAAGCTGTCACCAGGGGGTTATTCTGACCTTCTGACTACTAAGACGGCGTCCGACCGCTCTTCGACCTGATTAATCTTTGGTAACAATATTTTTTGCAGGCCCATGTCGAACATCTCGCTCTCTTCAAATGGGATAGCTCTCCCCAATATCGCGCAGTATGTCGGTCATCTCGCGGAAACAACGGCACATTCTGCATCTGACGGCTTGGCCAAAGAGCACTTCAATCAGAATGGCTACCTTCTAATGAGGGAGGTTGCCGACCGAGATGATGTATTGGATGTGCGCGAGGCTTACCTGCGTTTGTTCGATAGGAGCTTCGTAAAGGACGGTGACTTTCGCCGGGGGGAATATTCCGGACAGCCCCCGGTAGGTCTTCCCAAGCATGGATTTCCTGGTCATCCCGCTCATGCATTTGTGCGGAGCCAGATCTTCTATGACTTCGTGAATTCTGAGTCATTTCAGCAGCTTGCCGAAGACCTTTTGGGAGGCCCTGCCCTTCGCGTTCGTCGGACGCCCTTGAGGCACTTCATCAGAGGTCAGAAAGCAGCATCCCGTGCTCACATCGATCGGACTTACATCGACAGCCGAAAAGATGATTTCGTAACTTTGTGGATTCCTTTGGGAGATTGTCCCATCGAAGCAGGCGGGCTTGTATATCTCGAGGGCTCCCACAGGGACCATTCGTTGACGTCGATTAAGAGCCAGACTGTTCCCACCGACCGGCCCGATGATTCTAGACCGATTACCCACGATTTGAAGTGGATGTCTGATGTGACGGGGAATCGCTGGCTGGTCACAAACTACCGTGCAGGCGACGTAATCGCGCATTCACCCGAGATCGTTCACGCATCTCTTGACTCTGCGTCGGATATGATGCGCATCTCTACTGACATTCGCTTCATCCGTGCCGGAAAATCCTGCGATCCTCGCTGGCAGCAGGATTGGTCAGCCGACGACGGATATTAGAATCCGGGTTTATATTGGCAGGAAATCTCTCCTCTTCGGGGTCGCCATGGCTTGTTCGCGTTGTGCGAATAAGCATGGACCGTCCATGGCTTGTGATTGCCACTTCAATCATCGCCTGCATCTGTCTGGCAATCTACGCTGCCAACACATTGACGGTAAACGTCGATACGAACGATCTCTTCTCTCGTGATGCTCCATTCCTGCAAGCGGAAGATCGTTTCAACGCTCTGTTTCCAGGCGAAGCTGATCAGATCCTCGTGGTCTTGGATGGTCCAACGAAACTGAAAGCCGACCAGGCTGCCGACAAATTGGTCGAACGCCTTTCGCAAGAGAAATCTTTGTTTCCGTCTATTCAGCAACCTGGCGGTGGCGAGTTTTTTCGCCGCAACGGGCTTCTGTATCTTACTCCCCAACAGCTGGAGGCTTTTTCCAATCAGCTGACAAAGGCTCAACCTATCTTAGCGACTCTAAGCGCGAATCCGACATTGGTTGGAATGCTTGACGTTGTTTCCTTGATATTTCAGGGAGCGACGATGGGCGAACCGGGTGTGGCGGACTCTCATGCTTTTTTGACACAGCTTACCGGAGCTATTGACAACGGATTGAACGGCAAACCCGCGAGCTTAGATTGGAGTGCCCTGCTTGGCGGATCAATCGGACCGAAGATCGCCCCCCGTGCCTTCATCCTCATTCATCCCAAACTAGACACCGGGCAGCTCACCCCAGGCAAACCAGCGTCTGACCGAATTAGAGCAACTGCGAATGAATTGGGACTAACAGAAGCTAACGGCTATTCGGTTCGGCTAACCGGCTCGGTCCCTCTGTCTGACGAAGAATTTGCAACTGTTGAGCACGGCTCCACGATTGCCATTCTGCTATCGGTATCCCTGGTCATCATAATCCTCGCCTTCGCCCTCCACTCGTGGAAATTGATATTCTCGGCATTGGTGGTGCTGGGGATGGGTTTCCTTGGAACGATGGGGTGGGCTGCTCTGGCGATCGGTGAATTGAATCTGATCTCCATCGGCTTCACTGTAATGTTCGTGGGGATTGCCATCGATTTCGGCATTCAGTTCTGCATGCGGCTCCGAGAGGAACGTCACCGAATCGATGATTTCCGGCTCTCCCTTGAGTCGACGGGCAACCTTCTGGCCCGGCCACTTCTATTGGCAGCGGTCGCAACCTCGGCAGGCTTTTTCTCGTTTCTGCCGACGTCCTATCGTGGCGTTGCCGAGCTTGGCGTGATCGCTGGCGGGGGCATTCTCATCGCCTTTGTGCTCACGGTCACGCTCCTGCCCGCTCTCCTCGCGATCTTAGTTCCTGGCCCCGAAAAGAAGCATGTCGGATTTACCCGCCTTCGTCCTGTGAATGACTTTCTGGTCCGTCAGCGCCTTGGCATCCTTGGAGCATCTGCGCTTGTATCGTTGCTGGCCTTCGTAGGGCTTTTTCTGCTCCGCTTCGATTTTGACCCGCTACACCTAAAGGATCCCACCTCTGAGAGTATGGCCACACTCATGTCATTGGCGAGTGATCCATGGACCACTCCCTATACGCTGAATGTGCTGACCGACGGGCCAGAAACGGCGAGGGAAATGGCGACTAAGTTGTCCCAGCTGCCAGAGGTGCGGGACACGATGACGATTTTCAGTTTCGTTCCTGAGGAACAGGCTCGAAAGTTGGAAATTTTGGAAAACTTGAGTCTGCTGCTCGGGCCAGTGATGGACACTCCCATCCAACCGACTCAAGTTTCGATAGATGATTTATCGGGGGCGCTCGACGGGAGTCGCGCGGATATTCAGTACTATTTGGAATCGGACCAGGTTAATGAGCCGACTAAAACAGACGCGGCCAATTTATCAGCGGCATTGAACCGACTGGCGGCCGTTTCGGACCCAGCCAAGCTTCAGGCAATTTCGAATGAGATTGTCGGTGGGTTCGGAGAAGCGCGGAGCCTTATGGTGGCAGTTCTCGATCCGCAAACAGTCACTCCGGAGAGCTTACCCGAGAGTCTTCGCCGCAGCTGGATTGCTCCAGATGGCCAATATCGTATTGTTGCCTATCCGAGGGGCGACGCTCAAAATCCGGATGAGTTGCTGAAGTTTGTTGATGCCGTCAGAACGGTGGCTCCCGATGCGACGGGCATGCCAATTACGATTCACGAATCGAGCTCGCTTGTTATCAATGCTTTCATTACAGCCGCGATCCTTGCCTCAATATCGATAGCCATTCTGCTTTGGCTAACGCTAAGGAGGGTGTCTGATGTCGTCCGAACATTGTTGCCCTTGCTTCTGGCGGGATTGTGGACACTTGGCTTGTGTGGGCTGATAGGAATTCAGCTGAATTTTGCCAATATAATTGGTCTTCCCCTACTTTTGGGGATAGGCGTTACATTTCCGATTTATCTGGTTCACTCCTGGCGGCATGGAGAAAACAATCTGCTCTCTGCGCCTGTTGCGCGGGCGGTTATGTTTAGTGCGCTGACGGTTCTTGCCTCTTTTGGCAGCTTGGCGATATCGAGCCACCCAGGAACGTCGCAGCTCGGGATTCTACTGACAATCGCGTTGGGACTTACTCTGGTCGCAAGCTTTATCTTTTTGCCGTCGCTGCTGGGAAAACCTCCCCAGCAGCTGGAGAGCAGAGACTGACGGTGTCAGAACTTGATTGCGGCGGCTCTCATTATTGGGAGAGCTGCCGTGCACCGGCCTCTAATCGAGCGACCAGCCCCTTGGGACCTTGCTGCTGCAGGACAGCTCCGAATTCGGAGCGCCATTGAGCAAGCTGACTGATTGAGCCGCTGAGATAAACATCGATCACCCGTCCATTGAGGACGCGATATCCGAGCTTGACGCCTTGCGGAACGATCTGCGTGTTCACGATCACCGTCTGTCGTCCACCATCAGTCACGCCATCTGTCACAAAGCTTTCGCCACCCCAAGAATCAAATCGGCTCGCATAATTGGCGATCACCCATTTGGCGAAAGCATCTTCGATTGACCGCCGTTCGGACGCACTGAGCGATCCCCACTGTGAACCGACAATGAGCCGGGCCATAGTCTGCAAGCCGAAAGTGCGTCGAACTAAAGGGGCGAGCCGTTGAGCGCGTCCGGCATATCCTAAACTGGCTCCCTGTTTCATCGTCGAGAGGAGGCCCGCGTGAAAGTTTCCGATCAAAGTCTCTGCGGCGCTGCTGGCTTGCGCGGCTGGCCCAGGAACGGTTGTCACCGGAAGCGCTACGGCTAAGCCAAGGACCAGGGGCGTTAAAATAAAGAAGCGTCGGAACAAGTGAGTTCTCCTTGAAGTGAGGTCATGAAGAGAAGGAAGTTTGATTTCATTCTAACCAAATAAGCCCAATTTCGACGAATGGCGGCACATCGTCGGGACATTGTAACGCTCGCATACACCTGCGTGATCCGACATTGGCCTTGGCGACCGGATCATGTATCTCTCAAATGAGGCACTCTTTGGCAACAGAAGGCTAGAGACTACACGGTAAACGAGAATCTGGTGGGCTTGGCGTTGGAAATTATTAAGACAGTTGCATCTGTCCCTATCTTGGGCGGCACGATTTTTTCCCTTCTGTGTGTCCTCGCAACTTGGCGTCTGTTGGCGGCAAGGACACGCATTACCCCTTCATTTTTCCCCCCGGTTTCTATCCTCAAGCCGGTCTATGGTCTGGATCGCGACCTGGAGGACAACCTTCTCAGCTTTTGCCGGCAGGACTATCCAGAATTCCAGTTGGTTCTGTGCGTTCAGCGGCTAAACGATCCCGCTTTGCCGATCTTGAGGCGGGTCGCACATCGTTATCCGGAAATTGTCACCTTGGTGGTGAAGGAGAGCGAGCCCGTCTTTAACGGAAAAATCCAGAACATTTCCAATGGCCTGGAGGCAGCACTCCATGAATTCTTGGTGATCAGCGATGCTGATGTGCGTGTGGCGCCCGATTATCTTCGGACCATCATCTCGCCGCTTCATGATCCGGCTGTCGGCTTCTCGTGCACACTTTACCGTACGGCGGACGCACGCACGACATATGACAAGCTCGAACTGTTGAGCATGAACGCTGACTTTTTACCGAGCCTCCTGTTTACGGCTTGGACCAACGCCGCTGTTTTTTGCTTGGGTGCGACGGTGGCTGTCCGGCGCACAGACGTCGACGCTGTTGGTGGTATCCCCTCCCTGGCGGAGTTCCTCGTGGAGGATCAGGAAATGGGCCGACGTTTGGTCCAGGCCGGAAAGCGAATGAGCCTGTCTCCCACCTTTGTTGATATTATCCCCGATTATCGAACTTTTCGTCAGTGGTGGAGCCACCAGGTGTATTGGGATCAAAATACCAAAGCGGCAAATCCCCTTGGTTTCGCTTTGACAATCCTGACACGCGCCATTCCCTTTGCCCTCATCTTTCTGCTGGCGGATGGTTTTGGGCCACTCGGTTCAATGGTTTTTGCATTTGCTTTGACGGCACGTTTAGGTACAGCAGCGGTCATCTCGCGAATGCTCGGAGATCGCGAGTCACTTCGAGCCCTTTGGCTACTGCCCTTTCGGGATCTTTTAGGCTTGGTTTCGTGGGCAGCAGCCCTCAGCAAGAGAACCTTCCTCTGGCGCGGCAATCGCTTCCGGTTGGACCGTCGCGGCCGGATATTTAGAGTTCGGCCCGGCCAAGTGACAGTTTCAAGGTCGTAAGTACCGCATGTCCAAGCTGTTGACCACAGTGGCTCTAGCGGCAGGCATCGCTCTGCTGGTCTGGATTCTCTCCGAATCTGACTTGGATGCCGCAATTGAAGTGGCCGCCCGTGTGGGTGTTCTGGGTCTCACAGCTATACTGTTCGTTTTTGCAGCTGGCTTCGCTGCTGAGATTGCTGCCTGGGCCTTAACATTTGGAACAAGCCTTAGAGCGCAGTGGCTTTGGCGTCTGTGGCGTGTCAACATGGTAGGCGAGGCTCTTAGCGTAGTCATGCCCTTCGGTGCTTTGGGAGGGGAGCCATTCAAAGCGCTCCTTCTCAACAGGGCATATGGCGTCCCCTACCCCACGTCGTCATCGTCGCTGGTCTTGGTCCAGACCATGTTCGCAATGGCGCAAGTACCTTTTGTTCTCATAGGACTGGGACTTGCACTAGCCTCGGGCGTAATTCCGACAGCCATCGTCAATTCCATGATTATAGCCGCCCTGGGGCTCACCGTACTCATGCTATTCTGCCTGATCGCAATTCACCGCCGGTGGCTGTCTGCGCTTCCACGTTTTCTTGATCGAAGCAGCCGGTTTAGTTCGCTCTCGGCACTGATCGCCTCCCTAGTCGAAATTGAACATCATCTCTTTGATTTCTTTCGCAGAAATCCATCGCGCTTCATTTCAACTTTGACTCTGTTCTTCATTAACTGGCTGTTCGGAGTGGCCGAAATTTGGGTCATTCTTCAGCTGGTTGATGCTCCTGTCAGCTTCTGGGATTGCTGGATCATTGAGGCAGCCATCGTACTGATTAAATCCGCAACTTTCTTCGTGCCCGCGCATCTCGGATCACTGGAGGCCGTAACCATTTACGTCTCCAGCATCTTTACCGGCTCGACCGAGATCGGCCTTGGTCTCGCTATACTTCGTCGTCTGCGAGAATTGATCTGGACCGTCGTCGGATTGGTTATTGGGGCATTTTACAGCTGGCTCTGGCCGACTAGCGGCCAATCAGCTCGCTTCTAGCACATTTGACGGCTTCTAGGACCCTTGTCGCCTGCCACTCATTCATGCTGGCAAAGATGGGCAGGCAGATATGTCTTGCACACAGCATCTCAGCCCCCCCTAGGTCGCCCGTGTCGAGAGACTGGAATACGGGATGTCGATGGAGTGGCGCCTCATAAACCTCACCTGAGCAGATGACACTATGCTCGTCCTTGAGCCACCCCTTATAGATGCTTCGGTCGATATCATCCGCCAACAGCACCGGATACTTGTAGAAATTCGCAACGCAGTCTCTCGGCGGCGACAGTGGCACTAGACCAAAATCTCCGTTCTTAAGCGTTTGATCGTAAATTGCCGCGATCCGCCTTCGGCCCTGGATCATCTCAGTGAGGTGGGAGAGATGACGTAGTCCTATGATGGCGTGCGGCTCAGAAAGTCGCCAGTTGCTTCCCATTCGAACATGCAAATTCTGGTGAAAGCTTGCCTTTCCCTGATCGCGATAAAGCCTCGCTTCTGCTGCCAAATCGTCATTGTCTGTGATGATCATTCCGCCTTCGGCAGCCGTCATGACCTTGGTTGGGTAGAAACTGAAGGATCCTGCCACTCCAAAGCTGCCAGCAGATTTGCCGCCTAATGTCGCTGCATGCGCGTGGGCTGCATCCTCGACTACCCACAGGCCACGTCGTTCGGCAGTCGCCAAGATCTCAGGCATCTGATCAGTAATAATCCCGGCGATGTGGACGATCATGACGCCCACAGTCGAGGGTGTAATCCTTCGTTCGATCTCGGACGCCGCGGTAGACATGGTGGTGGGATCGCTGTCCATCAGAACAGGCCTTCCACCCGCTGCGACCACCGCCGCCGCTGTTGCGAAGAAGGTGTCGGCGGGGACCAGCACATCCTTCCCTTCCACATTTAGTGATCTGAGAATGATTTCGAGTGAACTCGTGCCGCTGTTCACGGCGACCGCATGCTTCACCTGATGGAGCCGCGCAAACTCAATCTCAAACTCTTCGGTATATGGTCCTAACGTGAGCCTTCCTGACGTCAGCACCTCGGCGATTCGCTCGGTAATCCAAGCTCGGTCCTCGGCGGAGAACTCGATGCGGGTTGGCGGCACTGGTTCGTTTGGGAGCATGGGACTTGTAACCTACTGTGTTAAAGGGCTCATGTGCTATTTATGACACTGGGCGCTGTACACCCAATTAACACGGGATTCGCGCCGTTTCACTGGATTACAGTGATTGATAACATTGCAGGCACTCGAGCGAGGAGAGATGCACTGATCTTGGAATATGTCCTAACTTCGGTTACGTTTGCGTCGCGGTCATACGGGGTTGATCCTACATGAATTCTGGTAACAGTTGCCTATCGGCGCACGCAATCTGTCTGCGGCGTGTCTTGCTGTTAAGCAGCGTCCTTTTTTTGGGACTCGCTGGCGCGGGCTGCTCGACGACGAGTCCTATTGTGACGAGCGGAGACGTGACTCAAGCACCTGATCCTTTTGAGAAGGTGAATCGTGCTTCTTTGAGTGTCAATTTGGCCATCGACAAAGTTGTCATGCGTCCGATCAACACTGTGTACCGCACTCTTGTTCCTGAGCCTGGACGCCAAGCGTTCAGCAACGTCTACGAGAATTCTCGCAGCCCGGTCATCCTGTTGAACGATCTGTTGCAGGGCGAGCCGAAGCGCGCGGGTCAGACCTTGGCAAGGTTCTTGATAAACTCTACCGTTGGCGTCGGTGGGCTGCTTGATGTCGCAGCCGCTAACGGCATACCCAGGCACTACGAGGACTTCGGTCAGACTTTAGGTGTCTGGGGCGTCAAAAATGGCCCTTACGTCGTTGTACCCCTGTTGGGTCCGACCACGTTTCGGGATGGAGTTGGAATGGCGGTGGACGTGCTGACGGATCCGCTGTTTTGGCTTTTTGGAGGCTTCGGAACCAATACGGATGAGGGCTGGGCTTATATGGGCGGTTCGATGCTCATAGCCTATGACAGCAATCGTGATGATTTCGAAGAGCTGCAGCGGAGTTCTATCGACCTTTATTCAGCTCTGCGAAGCGCCTATCTCCAGCATCGGCAATCCGAGCTCCTGAACGGCGGTGCAGCTGATCCCAACTCTCTGCCTGATATTCTGGATGACTTGCCACCCATCGAATGAGGCTCCAGATCACCTCCAGGATACATCGGAGGTAGGAGGATCACACAGTAAAATGATCCTCCTTCTCGACCACGAGATCACAGGGAGGTGGGCACTGTTGCAGCGACCCACAGGCAGGTGAGTTGAAGTGTGATCTGTCCGAGGGGGAGCATCGAGGGTCACACTCCCTCCCAGACCAAATGCGTGCTCCCAGGCTGAAGTCTGTGAGGGAGAAGAACCTGAGCTAAAAGTCATCATTTGCGTTCGGGGACTGTGGGACGTTCCTCGAGTAATTGATCTGTCACGAAGACATTTGCTCTCGGCATTCGTTTAGAACCTCATCAAGGTTCTCGATCACCATATCTGCGTGTTTGACGTTGAACACAATCGGCGGCCGGATCTTCAAGACGCAGCCATGCGGCCCTTCCGAGCCAATCAAAATGCCTCGTCGGCACAAGGCATTGACGACCCAGCGAGTTTCATTGCGGGCAGGCTGTTGGGATATTTGATCCGTTACCAACTCCACCCCGATGACAAGCCCGTGGCCACGGACGTCCCCGATGATCTCATGCCGATGCATCAGATTTCTCAGGGCGTTTTTGAGGTATGCGCCGACCCTTCCGGAGTTTTCGATCAGTCCCTCCTCCTTAATGATATCGAGGACTGCTAGTCCGGCTGCGCAGGAGACGTTGTTGCCTCCAAATGTTGAGAAGAAACTCGTTTGGTCCAAAAGTGCGTCCATGATCTCCATTCGAGTTATGACTACACCGATAGGATGACCATTCCCCGCCGGCTTTCCGATTGTGACGATGTCCGGAAAAACCCCGTAGGTTTGATGACCCCACATGAAATTGCCCATGCGTCCAAATCCGGCCTGCACCTCGTCGGCGATGCAAAGCCCTCCTGCCGCATGAACCTTCTTGAAAACAGCGTCCAGATATCCCCTGGGAGCCTCAAGAACACCATTTGTGAGAAACGTCGAATCGACCAGGAACGCAGCGGGTTTGACACCCCTCGCGGCCAGGCGGGCTATGGCTCTGTCTGCATCTGATGCATATCGTCGTGCAGTATCCGGACAGTCAGTCTTGTATGGGCCTCTATATCGATCAGGAGCCGTCAGCGTTTCTATGTGGTGGTCTTCTCTAGGGATCCGTCTCTCTGCAGGCGAAAAGGCATCAATCGCATCCGTGATGCCATGATACGCGGATTCCATAAGCAAGCCGCCGGTATGGCCACTGAAAGCCTTCGCCATTCTCCAGGCGAGATCATTCGCCTCCGATCCAGAGTTTACAAAGGCACAAACCTTCAGGTCGCCCGGCAAGTGTTCTCCGAGACGCTCTGCAAGCGCGACAACTTGCTCACCGAGATATCGAGTGTTTGTATTGAGCGTGCTAACTTGTCGGGTGATTGCCTCAACAACCTTCGGATGGCAGTGACCGACGTGCGGCACATTGTTGTAAACATCCAAATAGCGCCTGCCAGTCGCATCGAATAGCCAGACGCCCTCACCTCTTACGATGTGAAGCGGTGCGTCGTAAAACAACTGCATTCGCGGATTCATCAAGCGTTGACGTCGGGATAACAGGTCACGCGCGGGGCCTTTTACTTTAATGGCCTTGTCATCCCGAACACCGCAGGCTTCCCGAACCCATCCCGTCACCTCCTCTCGGCCGAGGCTGTGGAGCTCATCGAGCCAGGCAACCGAAGGCGCCTCATAAATATGATTGTAGTCCAAGCGTGTGGGCAATTCCGTCCGTCGATAGAGGGAGATCAGGGCTGTGAGGGCGAGCCGCGCGGTAAGGCAGTCGAACAGTAAACCGATCTCAACTGGCTGCAATGGAACCGTCTCATTATACCCTCGAATGATCGCTTGAACCTCTGACCTGTCCCGACTCCTTGACATCAAGACATCGGTAATCGCGACCGCTAAGTCGTTAAGCAACGGGCCATGGTAAAGGTCGCCGAAGTCTATGATCCCGGCGACGCGGTGAGGCTGAGTCACGTCGACCAGGACATTGTGTCCGTTGGCATCTCCATGAATGATTTGGGCACGGCAGACCTTCAGGTTCGGCAGTGTTTCAGATGAGAAGGAATCAATAGTTCTGGAGAGAATCAATCGGTGTTCGCGGCTCGGTGCGCGGTCGCAGAATTGTTTGAGCTTCGGTAACTGCCGGATATCCCAAAGAAGCTCTCGTCCTGCCGAAGGATGAAACAGCCCCGAGAGAGCCTGACCAAGGCGAGCAATCATCCGCCCGTGATCGTATAAGAGATCCCCATTGATTGGGGAGTCTTCAATGAGCACACCCGGCAAAAACGACACCATGAAGGCAAGGTGAGTGACGCCCGCAGCCGTCGTGAACTCAAGATACTCCTCCCCCGACTCACTGTGTCGAATGACGGGGATCGGAAGTTGCGGATTGACTTCCCGAACGTGTTTGAGTGCCGCCAACTGCAGTTCGACCTCTCCCGTTTGATCCTCCACGGTTGCTATTTTCAAGACGAACTGGGACTCGCCCCCAGCGGTTACCAAGAAATTTTGGTCACGCTCGCTGTAGAGCTCTCGGACAGTCCCTTGGACCCCGAACAATGCAGTGGCTCGTTCAGCGTCCTGAAGCGTCAACTGCGGCGGGTTGAGCTTTAAATGCCTCATGAATGCCTCCGGGAACGAGCGGTCCATATCGACGTTGTCCGTTCAAGTTCAACCACTTCGCAGAGCCCTTGAAAATGCTTCAGATCAGACCGCATAAGGTCGCGTTTATCATCGCCAAGTCGATGCAGTTTGATGCGGCCGACGTGATGACCGAACCTAACCCAGGGTCCAATCCTACGGACGATGGGATGATTGAGATCCTTGAAGATCATAAAGACAATGCGACTTTGACCGAGTTGTGGGGCTCAATCCGCGGCCTGAATGACGCTGAGAAGATCGATCTCATAGCATTGACGTGGTTTGGACGTGACGGGGATTCTGCCGATGAGTTTGAGGGCTTTCGTCAGGATGCCAGAGAGTTTGAGAACCCTGACCTCACCGCTTACCTGGGCCGTATGCCTCTCTTGGCAAACTATCTCGAGACGGCTTTGTCCATGCTCGGTTATGACGTCGCTGGCTTGGAGAGAGAAGCCTATTGAGGAGATTTTACGCGAGCGCTTCCAGGGATTCCGGAAGGATTTGCCCGCCATCGACAACAATCGTTTGGCCTGTGATGTAACCGGCCTCCTCCGAGGCAAGGAAAAGGGCCGCGTATCCCACATCCACAACTCGTCCTAGGCGCTTAAGCGGGATCGACGCCGCCATCCCGCGCTCATAGTCCTCGCCGAGATCTCCGAGACCCTCTGTCGCGATATTGCCGGGCATAACAGCGTTCACAGTGATGCGATACTTCGCGAGCTCAATGGCCACCGTCCTGAGAAATCCGAGCTGTCCTGCTTTGGAAGCACCGTAGTGTGCCCATCCAGGAAAGCCCGTGATCGGGCCTGTAATGGAGGATGTAATGACAATCCTGCCTGATTGAGACCTCTTGAGATACGGTAGACAGGCTTTGACCGATAGAAACGTCCCCTTTAAGTTTGTCGCTAGGACTTCGTCCCACTGGCCGACAGACATGTCCTCGATTCCGATCTGCGGAAAGATGCCTGCATTAGCACATAGGACATCTATCCCACCGTGACGATCGGCTGCTGAACGGCTCATCCGCTCCATATCATCCCAATTAGTCACATCGGCGGCAAATGACGAGGCACCGTTGCCAAGTTCAGCAGCGCAGCTCGCGCCCTCTTCAGCATTTCTGGAGACGACCAAGACCCGGGCACCCTTGGAAGCAAAGACTTGGGCAATCCCCCTTCCAATCCCCTTGCTGGCTCCGGTTACGACGACAGACTTCCCAGTCATTGACGTCAGCATTCGCGTGCACTCCCAAAAAAAAGCACCGCTCGAAGGCGGTGCTTTCACCTGACGAAAGATACCGTCAAGCCCTTCTTGCAAAGTGCATCACAAGTGATACGACAAGCGCAATCAAGAATACAACAAACAAGACTTTCGCAATCATCGCGGCCGTTCCCGCCACGCCGCCGAAGCCCAAGGCGGCTGCAATCAAGGCAACGATGAGAAAGGTCAACGCCCAGCCTAACATCGACAAACTCCTTCAACTAAACTTGATGCCTAAACGCGGTCGGGGAAAATTGGTTGCCCGATTCAATGCCCCTTTTGAGGTGCCGATCGATCGGCAGATGCATGTTCAATCTTTCGCTGTCTTAGATGTTCTGCCAACGACACTCCTATAAGGAGCCAGAACATGCCTACGAGGCACCCCATGACCACATCCGAGAGATAGTGAACTCCCAACACGAGACGGCTAAAGCAGATAAGCATAATCAACGTGCAGGCCCAGTAAACACCCTCAAATCGGAGCCGTAGCGTCATCCCTTCTCGGAGATATAAATAAGCTATCACTCCGAATGTTGCTACAGCGGCCGTTGCATGGCCACTAGGAAAGCTGGGTGAAGCTTCTGTGACATCGGTTAGAAAAGTTGGTCTCGGCCGATCTATCAGGAATTTTGCTCCCCATGTAGTGGCGGTTGCTCCGCTCATCGTGAGCCAGAGAGGGAAGATATAAGTCGCCTTCTGGAAAACAATGAGAAGCGAAGTCATTACTGCGGATGCCCCCAGCATAAAGGGAACCGTTCCGTAGAAAGTGATAAATACAAATATTTCGAGAACAGGAGATCCCCGTAAGATGGATAATGCGTTGTTTACTTGGTTGTCGATCTCGATCGAACCCTGCGCCTCGAACATATCCTGAATTATTTCCCCGGCTAAAATAGAAATATAAAATAAAAAAATAATCAATAATGTTAGCGGCAACCCTGAGAAGGATTTTATTTGTAGCCTTTTCTTAAAATACTCCCCGAGTCTTGGAAAGTATCCAATAAACGACGATCTTGTCGTTTCCACCCACTGATGAGATCCAATCCGTTGGCCGACCCGCAAGACGAGTTTTCCATGTCGAGAAGCGGACCTCACGACGACCCAAGCGAGTTGATGGAGCAACAAGATTGCGACGAACAGACCGACAGCGAACGAAAGAGGCACGTTTTCAGTCATGGTTTGTTGCTGGCTTAAAATTCATGTGAGATAAACAGGCTTGCAGCTTAGGCTTCAAATGATTTTCTCCGTTTATCATCTTTCAAAAAGCCCAAAGACCTCCAAATGCGCGGACCATTTAAATTGGTCGATCGGGACAATTCGCGTTAGGCGATAGCCTCCGCCGATCAGAATTGCCGCGTCGCGAGCGAAGCTGTTCACGTCGCAAGAGACTGAAACAGCCTTGGGAACTGTTGATCTGGCGAGTTCGCGAACCTGAGCTTCTGCCCCCGCTCTCGGCGGGTCCAAAATCACGGTCTCATAGCGGTTCAGATCGACAGATGACAATGGCCGCTTATAGAGGTCGCGAGTTTCTGCACGTATGGGCCGAAGACCCTGAGAAAATCGGGCCGCGGTCGTCAGTGCAAGGATGGCAGCAGCGTTTCCGTCAATGGCATGAACCGCACTTCTGCCTGCAAGCTCAAATGTGAACGGTCCGATGCCGCAAAAGAGATCTGCAACAGTTTCTGCGCCCTTTGACGCGGTCGACACGAGTGCTCGGAGAAGCTCCTGCCCCTTGGCCGTCGCTTGTAAGAACCCTCCGGGCGGCAGCACCACGCGCACCTGTCCAATGAGGACGACAGGCTGTCGCTGCTCGACGACAAGCTCTGAACCGACTGTTAATCGGGCCAGACCATACTCCTGAGCCAGACTTGCCAGGTCCATCCGCAGATCGAGACTGATGTCACGCGGGCCCCTGACATGACAACTGATGCCGCCATCAGTTCCGTCCACCTGAACGTCTAATCCTTTGTAATCCGGACCGAAGACACGGCCGATGGCACGCGCCAATTCTGGAGCGGCTCTCAGCCCGGATGCGAGAATGGGACAAGTTTCAATGTCCTGGAGGTGATGAGTACGGGCTCCCATAAACCCTGCTTGCACATGGCCGGCTATATGGCGGACATGCAGAACGACTCGTCTGCGGCCGTCCCCATGAGCGTCGACCACAGGTTCGGGATCGACATCAATGCCGCGTTGGCGAAGCGCTTCCAACAGCAGCTGCCGCTTCCACGCTTTGTAGTTTGCCTCATGCCAATGTTGCAGAGAACATCCTCCGCATCGACCGAAATACTGACAAAAGGGCTCTGCGCGCTCGGAGCTTGTCTGCAGAACCTGGGTCAGTCGTCCGCGGTCACCAGTCCTTTGGACACGTACGGTTTCCCCAGGCAGACCCAAGGGGATGAAGATCGTGTCCTCACCCAGGGTTGCGATGCCGTCGCCCCTTCGTCCGACGCCGGAGATTTTGACAATCTGTTCGCCACCTGTAGACATTGGTGAATTCGAGGCTTTCAAGATCAAAGGTCCATTCTTCTAGTTTGTCAGACGGATACAATAAATGTCGGATGAAATGACGCTTGGAATAATTGGCGCCGGCAGCTTTGCAGCCTATTTCGTTGCATCGCTCCGGCGCAGCGGGTCAAAGGCAGAAATTTCTGTCTCTCCCAGGAACCGTCAAATTGCCGAGCATTTGGCGGCAAATCATGGATGTTTAATAGCCGAAGACAATGCAGCAGTCGCGAAGAGCAGCAAGATTGTGCTGCTTGCCGTTCGGCCACCGGACGTAGTGTCCGCCTTGTCCGGGTTCCAGTTTGAGCCAGATCAGACGTTGATTTCAGCTGTTGCGGGAGTGTCATGCAATGAATTGAAGACGCATGCGGGCCGGGTCAGACGGATTGTCAGGATCATGCCGGCAGCCTACATTGAAACCGGGTTGGGGTTCTTCCCAATTTATCCTGAAGACGATTTGGTCCGCAGCTTTTTAACTCCAGCGGGCATCGTAACCAGCTTCGCTTCGGAAGAGGAGTTCGGCACCGCACTTTTGGGAGCATGCCTTTCGGGATGGCTTTACGCTTTCTTCGATGATCTCGTAAAAACATTCCAAAAATATGGGATTTCTGAGGAAGTCGCGAGACAGCTCGTACTGGCAAATGTTAGGGGAACGGCGAACTACGCGATGGAAACGCCAGGTCGGTCGCTTCAAGAGATCTCCGATAGTATCGCCACAGACGGGACGTACACATTGGCCGGCCTAAACGAACTATTGGGAGCCGTGCCATTCTCTGGTTGGCGAAGCGCATTAGACACTGTTGAAAAACTGAGACGCGGAGCCGAGCGTTAACTTTCAATCTCCTCTCGGAGAATTTCCAGCTCGAGCCATTCATCTTCGGCCGCGTTGAGTTTTGACTGCAGTCTTTCCAACGCCTCTGCGCGCAGGGTAAACGCAGCAGGATCGCGTGAATAGATATCCCCAGTGCTCAGTGCAGCTTGCTCTTTGGCGACCTCAGCTTGAAGCCGCTTTATGAGTTCGGGGAGGACTTTCAGTCCATGCTGCTGCTTAGGCGACAGCCTTCTGCGGGCAATCGAACTCGCACTTTGAACAGGCGTCGGGTCAGGTCTCTTGATCTTGCGTGTAGACGCACGTTCTCGAGCGGCAAGGTCCCCTCCCCTTTGCCAGATCATATCGGAATAGCCGCCCGCATAGGTAGTCCACTTCCCCTGTTCCTCAGCAGCGATCACAGACGTCACGACCCGATCCAGGAAATCTCGATCATGGCTGACGAGGAGAACAGTGCCCTCATAGCTCGAAAGCATTTCCTCCAGCAGGTCGAGTGTTTCCAGATCCAGATCATTCGTGGGCTCATCGAGAACCAGAAGATTTGAGGGTACAGCCAGGGCACGGGCAAGCATCAGCCTTCCTCTTTCACCTCCAGAGAGGCTGCTGACGGGAGTGCGTGCCTGTTCCGGTAGAAAAAGGAAATCCTTCATGTAGCTGAAAACGTGACGCGCAACTCCACCTGCAAACACAGTGTCGCCGCTTCCTCCAGTGAGCGCCTCTGTGAGTGTCATGTCAGGAGTGAGACTGGACCGCTTTTGATCCAAACTCACCATCTGCAAATTGGCGCCGATCCGAACGCAACCTGAATCCGGATTCAACTCTCCCGTCAGAAGCGACAGAAGCGTTGTCTTGCCTGCCCCATTTCGGCCCACGATGCCAACACGGTCGCCACGTGCAATTCTGATCGAGAAGTCCCTGACGATTGCCGCGTCACCGAAGCTTTTGCTTACATTGACCGCCTCGATCACCAGCTTTCCGGACGCCTCGGCGTCAGTTGCTGTCATACGCGCCGCGCTTGACTGGGACCTCTGCTCTGAATGCCGCTGCCGTAACGCATCAAGAGCGCGCATCCGGCCCATGTTTCGCTTCCGCCGCGCAGTAACGCCGTATCGGACCCATTCGAGCTCCGCAGCTATCTTTTTATCCAGCCGCCTTGCCTCCTCCTCTTCAGATTGGAGAACGTCGTCTCGCCAAGATTCGAAATGTGTGAAGCCCCGCTCTGTTCGCCGCGTTGCACCACGATCCAACCAGATTGTAGCTTTCGAGAGGGTTTCAAGGAACTTCCGGTCATGGCTAATGAGTACGAGAGCCGATCGCATGTTCGAGAGTTCCTTCTCGAGCCACTCGACTGCAGGTAGATCCAGGTGATTGGTAGGCTCATCCAGCAAGAGAACATCAGGTGCAGGAGCCAAAGCGCAAGCCAAGGCGGCGCGTCGCGCCTCGCCGCCGGAAAGTTGCCCGACATTTTCGTGCCCAGTGAGGCCAAGCTCATTAAGAAGATAGAGTGCCCGATAGGAATCATCCCCTGGGCTCAAACCGGCTTCCACATATTCGAGTGTAGTTTGGGAGTTGCCAAAGCTTGGCTCCTGCGGAAGATAACGCATCGTGACCCCGGTCTGAACCACCCGCAGTCCTTGGTCCGCCTCGATCAGTCCCCCAGCGATCTTCAACAAAGTGGACTTTCCCGAGCCGTTTCTCCCGACCAGGCACAACCTCTCCCCCTCTCCCACTGAAAGATCAGCTCCGACGAGGAGAGGCGTACCGCCGAAAGTGAGATGCACGTCTTGTAGTGTTAGAAGCGGCGCAGCCATTAAATTTCACATTCTCAACTGATCGAAGCTTTTTCTAATCACGAAATCCCGCCTCTTCAACTTGGGCTCAAATTGGTGGAACAGACTCCAAATATCACGCAAACCAAATGGCAACGTCTCGATCAAACCGGATCTAAAATTATCGGATGAATTTACCAATAAGTCTAATCTTGCTCGTTGATCTTACTTCCAAGTATTTCGTTGCCGATCAAATGCCCAGCGCGGTTGCGCTTACTCGCAAGGTATTCTCTGTTGTGAATGTTAAGCCGCCCGTTAAGACGTTGCGATGAGACAACCGTCAACCCGGCTTGCTGAAGGGCGGCAATCTTTGCTGGGTTGTTTGTTAAGAGCTTAACGGTTTTCAGCCCAAGCTGGCGCAGCATGCTGGCGGCGAATTCGAAGCGACGTTGGTCAATATCGAATCCAAGGATTTCATCCGCCTCGAAAGTGTCATGTCCCTGCCACTGGAGCCCGTATGCCCGCAACTTATTCGCGATACCGTTTCCTCTGCCCTCCTGGTCAAGATAAAGAATCACTCCACCTCCGTTCTCCGCCATAAATTTTAATGATCCGCGGAGTTGGTCTCCACAGTCGCATTTCAGGCTACTGAACAGATCGCCCGTGAGACAGGCAGAGTGTAGACGCACGGGCACTGGAAGACTGAGATCGGGCCTTCCGATCACAACAGCGATTTGATCGCGCATTCCCTCGCCACCACGAAACACAACGAAGCGACAGTCACCGGCAACTTCGAGTGGGACCGGCGTTTCTGCAATAATCTTCAAATGACTGGATTTCTTTGCGCGATAAGTTTCTATGGCGATTGCCTCAACCCTGCACAGCTCGGCGAGCGAATTCTGATCCTTGGATGCAATCGGGATTGAGACGACGGCGGGCAACAGAAACGCAAATCTAATGAGATCTAAGGATGCGAGCTCTAAAGCCGTCGGTCTCGATAGCTCTTCAGTAATCTCCACGGTTTCGGAGGTGATGAGCTCGTCAATACGTGAAAAATTTGTATCCGCCAGGACTATGGAGGAGGTACCGGCAGCCTCAAAGCCGAGATGACGAAGTCTGGCAGCCGCCATCGCCAACCGCACAGGCCCTGAAGCCACCTCTCTGAGCCTTTTGAACAAACCAATGTGAATATTCTCAGCCGCAGCAATGACGCTGGCGGCATCGCCCTGAACGACGACGACAGGGCGCCCGGACCGCACTTCGTTGATGCAGCGCTCTACGGCAACCATTTCGAGTTCTTCGAGGATTGTCATGAAAGGAGATCAGTCCTTGGCGTGTTGACGCAGTTTCGAGAAACGAATGACATAAACTCTTTGGCACAAGATATGGCGAAGGACGCGGCGGAAACCAATGGCATCAAAGGAATCTCTTAAATCTGTCAGCCCGGAAGGGCTTCATGATCGAAGTGGTGCTCCCTTCGTTATCGCCCAGCTTGGTCAAACCCTTGATGGCCGTATTTCAACGTTGGGGGGCAAGGCCGAGCACATTAATGGCAATGCCGCTTTGGATCATCTACACAGATTGCGCGCTTCCGTCGACGCAGTTGTAGTAGGCGCTGGCACCGTGATCGCTGACGATCCTCAGCTGACAGTGCGCCGCGTGCCTGGGCAACATCCGGCTCGTGTGATCATTGATCCCGGAGGTCGCGTTCCAATCTCTTCAAGATGCTTCGATGACACAGGGTCAGCTCGGATAATAATTTCGAGCGTTTCGGCTCCCCAACAAAACTCTGGGATTAAATGTATCCGCCTTGCTCTCAAGGACGGACAGCTTGATCCTCACGAAATTGTGAGAGCATTGCGTAACCAGGGACTTCACCGCATCCTCATCGAGGGAGGAAGCCAGACTGTCTCCAGATTTCTTGCAGCTAAGGCGCTCGACCGGATCCATTTGCTTGTGGCTCCGATTATTCTGGGATCCGGAACCACTGGAATAAATCTCCCCTCGATCTCCGATATCACCATGGCTGTTCGGCCGAGAACATCCACTCAGATTCTTGATGATGGAAATGTTCTTTTTGATTGTGACTTGCGGTAACGTTCTTCTCTAGAGAGGAGGGACTGGCCTTGCGCACCGAAGTGACTGGATATCATCCGCTCCACAAGGTGCTTCATTGGCTCACGGCTCTCATTGTGCTTACAACCATACCCATGGGCCTGATCATGATCAGGCTGGAGGGGGGCAGCACTCAAAACACTTTATTTGATCTCCATCGCTCATTCGGGGTGATGGTCCTCGCGCTGACGATTCTTCGTTTGGCGGTGCGAGGAATCGTCGGGGCGCCCGGTATCGAACGCACGATCGAACCTTGGCAGCGGCAGCTCGCCAGCGTCGTTCATGGGCTTCTTTATATGTTGCTCTTCATCGTCCCCCTTCTTGGTTGGACCGGCACCTCGGCATACGGGGCGCGGATCTCAGTGTTCTGGTTGTTTGAGTTGCCAATGATCCTGCCGAAGGACGAGCATCTCGCAACGACGCTTCTGACATTGCATCAATATGCTGCGTTTACGCTGACTGCGCTCTTGTTTGTCCATGCAGCCGCGGCCCTCTACCATCACTTCATCCGGGGAGACGAAGTTCTGAACCGCATGCTTCGTAGGGGATGACGATCACGGGGGTGCCGCAAAGATATCCACATGACCGATTGTGCAACTGCCCCCCATCTGCCTGTCGAGGCCCCAGCACGTTACGACATGCTCCGGTACAAGTTGCGTCTGTTTCACAGCATCGGCAATCCCCGCAGCGAGAAGTTGCTTGAGGCATTGGTCACCGTCATCGAGGCGCCAGTAGCTTTCACCCGCTACCACAGTGAATTGCCGGCTTTGAAGAACTGCCACCGCTTTCGAAGCCGCCCGCGGCCCCAGTGCTGAGCCCAAGCCCTTGTCGCGAAGCTGATGACGTGTGAAGGCGGACAATATTTGCCAATCTGAATCATGCGCGGGCTGCCAATGTTCAACGCCATCATAATTCAGTGGCAAATACACAGCACAACGTTGCCTGCGCGCAGCTTCAGCTAACCGCTCGATCCAGGCCTCTGATGCTAGATCTATGAAGGCGGCAGCGGTAATGAGATCCGGTTTGAATTCCTCTATTACCGCTTCGAGTGAAATAGCCAAGTCTGAGGTTAGCAGTTCTGCATGAATTCCCTCAGTAGCACCGGTCTGGCGGAGCAGAATGGGATCGTGATCGATAAGAATCCATTTCTGGTTCGGTGGCAGGAGAGGTGACGTTCCACGTAAATTTGACCCGATACCGGATCCCAGATCGACGACCGTCACAGAGCCCGCGTCGACGAAATGATCCTCCAACGCCCGCATGACCACGGCATTGCGAGATCGATGATCGACCGGTTCTCGCAACCTCAACCACTCAGCTGAAAATGTCATGAGGGACAGCTCTTGAGAACTTCCGCGACGATACGCATACTGTCCTTCCATCGTGGCAAATTCTGCCCCGCCGACCATGCTCCCTCACTGAGCTTTAACCTGGCGGCGCGATCTATCACGAGCTGACGGACTGCCACCGCGAGTGAGTTGGCGCAGTCTTTGGGAACGAGAATCCCGGCTTCCGGTGGCACAACCTCAGGGATAGCTCCTTCATCAGTTCCAATGACGGGCAGTCCTCGCGCCAGCGCCTCGGCATAAACCATGCCGAAGCCTTCATATCGAGACGGCAAGACGAACATGTCCGCTTCATCATAGAGCGGCTCGAGCTCTGCTTCCGACAGAACTCCGACCAACTTTATCCGCTCTGAGAGTCCACGACGATGGATCAGAGCCTGCAAGGCTTCTGAACATCTTCTGTCACGGCTCCTGTCACCAACAATCGAACAATTCCAGTTGTCACCTCTGATCATTGAGAGCGCTTCGACCAGCGTATCAAAACCCTTTCGTGGGATTATAGAACCCACTGAGATGATCTGAGCAACATCTCGACTGGAACCCCTGGCACGCTTCGCGGGCAGAGTTCCCGGCGGCGCAATCGCTATTTTGCGAGGAGGGACCCGAAACAGATTTTCGAGAACAGACGCCGTGGTTCGGCTGGATACGATGACCTTCCACGCTTGTTCCAGCGCGGCTCTTTCGCTCTGGAAAAGGGTCGTCGCCTCATCGGTACCAATTCCAGTTTCCAGACACAGGGGATGGTGTACGAGAGCAACGAAGTTCCTTTTCACTCTCCGGATCATGGCAGCGGGCAAGACACCATAGATCAGTCCATCCACGATGATTGCTGCCTTACGGTCAATTTTTGAAACCGCTTCTTCCCAGTGACGAACGTTGATCCCGCAATCGCCCTGGCCGTGACTGGGGAGTTCCACATGCTCTGCGGCGACGCCGTGAAATGGCAGATGCTTAAGCATCTCCCGAGCGTAACCGTATCCTCCGGTTCGGGTCTCTATACTACCTGGGATCACGAGGACAGCGGGTAGCAAGGCTATACATCCCCCTCGAACCACGCGCGGGCCAGGTGATTTTCTTGAAGGGTCACCCTCACCTTTTCGACCTGCTCGGAACCTGGCCCGAGTTCTCCCTGCTTGAGCCGTTTTGACAGTTCATCAAAAATGAACCTGCAAAGGAATTCGGTGGTGGTGATTTTCCCCTCTAGAACCTTGATGTCGTCGAGATTTTGGTAGTTCAGTTGATCGAGGATTTTTTTCAGCGCGACTGTCGCCCGGCCGATATCGACGACGACACCATCTTCAGAAAGGCTGCTCCGCAGGAATGCTGCATCTACGATGAAGGTCGCTCCATGAAGCCTCTGGGCCGGCCCGAAGAGTTCCCTAGGTAGACTATGGGCGATCATAATGTGATCGCGGACTTCAACAGCAAACATGAACGTTGTCTCCTCAAATCAATAGCTGACAGCGGTCATTAGGCCTGCAGCGCCCTTAGCCAATAACCCAGGCATCGCATTGGGCAAGTCACGGAACGGCACCTCCGCAGTAATGATGCTGTCCAAACGACTGTCGTCTAGCAAATCGATCGCCACACCCAGCCTTCGCCGAAAAGTCCAACGGGAAGAATGCGATGCAGGTAGCTTCCCCACCTGAGATGAAACCAGTTGAAGCCTTTTGCTATGGAAGGCACGTCCCAACGGCAGACAGACCGATTCATCCCCAAACCAGCTTGCTTCGATGACCCTCGCTCCCGCACCGGCAACCTCCAAGCAGAACTGCGCCCCGGCCTGAGTGGCGCTGGTATGAACAACGACATCGGCCTCATCGAAGGTTTGGATTGGTACGCCAAACTCGACTCCGAGACCTTGGCAAAAACGCTCACGAGTGAGATCGATGTCTATGACGGTCACCGTTGTGGCTGGCATCTGCGATGCGATGAAAGCGAGCAGCAATCCCACCACTCCACCCCCGACGATGATGATGCGATCCCCTACTCCCAGCCCACTATCCCAGATGATGTTGAGGGCTGTCTCCATGTTTGCTGTCAGGACCGCTCGCTTCGGGTCGATGTGCGGTGGAACCAGCACCACTTCGTCACGCGAAACGCGAAAGCGATCTTGGTGTGGGTATAAGCAAAAGACGATCTTTCCTACAAAGTCCTTTGGCCCCTCCTCCACGACTCCCACCGCCGAGTACCCATATTTCAGGGGAAACTCAAAGGTTCCCTCTTGAAAAGGCGCTCTCATGCGCTGCCACTCCGATGAAGGTATCCTGCCCTCGAAGACGAGTCTCTCTGTTCCCCGACTGATACCGGTGTACAAGGTGCGAACCTCTATGATGTCGGAGTTTTGATCACCCCCAGGAGCGACTTGTGGCACGGTGCGGATCTCCGCCCGACCGGGACCAACATAGTATAAGGCACAAGCGCTTTGTATGGTCATCGTTCACGTCTTCCGTATTAGCCTGCTTCTGGGCTATTAAGCTGCGATCAAAACCCATTAATGCTGACCGAGATACATCTTCGGGATTGTCAAACATGAACTGTCCCGCACCTCAATCAGACTTCCGGTCGCCATCTAATCCCCTTCAACTCCCGGAGCATGTACGTTGGCGCCGGCTCATCATGGCAACACTCGTAGCAGTCACATTTCTGCTGCTGGTGGTGTCCGTGGGCTATCTCCTGGCAGGTGATGGATGGTCCGCACTCGACTTCGTCCTGTTCGCGTCCATTTCAGCTGCAGCACCTTGGACGATAATGGGTTTTTGGAATGCCACAATCGGCCTCTGGCTGCTGCATGCGGTACAAGATTGGCGGCCCATCGTTTCTCCATTTCTGAGCCTGGCGGGCCCTCTCCACAAGCAATCCCGCATCGCCATTCTGATGACATTGCGGAACGAAGATCCAAGGTCCGCGATCGATCGCCTTCGCGTTATAAATCACAGCATCCAACAAACAGGCTACGGCGATCTATTCAAATACTTCATTCTAAGCGACACCTCGGATATCGCGATTGCCGAGGAAGAAGAAATATATACCAAAGATGTTTCTTCAGATTTTGGATCGGATAATCTCGTTTATCGCCGTAGGATGCAGAATACTGGATTCAAATCAGGCAACATCTCGGATTTTCTGGATCGTTGGGGACACGACTTTGAATTCATGATCCCCCTTGATGCGGATAGTTTGATGACGGGTGAGTGCATCATTCGCTTGGTCCGAACAATGCAACAAAATCGCCAAATCGGAATCATGCAAACCCTTGTTGTAGGAGCTCCGGCGCAAACCGCATTCGCCCGCATCTTCCAGTTTGGCATGCGGGCAGGGATGCGGGCATACACCATGGGCAGCGCATGGTGGACTGCCGATTGCGGCCAGTACTGGGGACACAACGCTCTCATTCGCGTGGCCGCCTTCTCGGATCATTGCCGCCTCTCGCCCTTGCCCGGAGGACCGCCCTTGGGGGGGCACCTTCTTAGCCATGACCTCGTCGAAGCGGTGCTGATGCGCAGAGGCGGATATGAGGTTCGCGTAATACCCGAAGAGTGCGGGAGCTACGAAGATAATCCTCCAACACTAAGTGAGTACATGCGCCGCGAGACGAGATGGTGCCAGGGCAACATGCAGTATTTTCGCCTCCTCACACTCCCGGGTTTGAATCCAGTATCAAGATTAAACTTGTTGTCGGCGATCATTATGTATTCGTCGTCATTATTCTGGTTGATAATGATCCTATCTGCACTATCAAAGTTGATATGGGGAGAATTAGATCATCTTAATGCAGATATCGGGGTTACAATTTATATTGTAATGCTGACTATGAGCTTGTGGCCGAAGCTGGCTGGTTTTGCCGACATCTATTTGAGTCGAAAATCAAAAATGTATGGAGGTCCGTTTGTTCTGATACGTAATGCCTCTATAGAAATTTTCTTTTCTATGATCCTTGCCCCGATCATCTCACTTCGCATCTCGACATTTTTAATCAGTCTTTTTTTCGGCAATTCGATAACGTGGAACGCGCAAATCAGGTCTGCTCATAAGATCAACGTACGAACTGCTTTTGCGCAGCTATGGCCACAGACAGTCTCGGGATTAATCTTCTGCCTCTGTCTCGCTGCATTGGCGCCTATGGTTCTAATTTGGGCAGCCCCCACCCTCGTGGGCCTCTGCTTGGCAGTTCCGATCGCCGTGATCACCGCATCTTCGGCCCTGGGCGCGGCGACGAGACGCCACATGATCTGTAACATTCCGGAGGACCTGCAGATGCCTTATGAGCTCGAGCGGCTGAAATTGACTAGAGCCGGCATTCCCGTTCTGCCAATATCAGAAGACGATCTTGCTCAAAAGCGGCCGACGGCGTCTTCTGATGCCTAGCTGACAGTCGCCGCTGAGCCTCCAACGACGACACGGGTTCCGAGCGGGACCCGGCGGTAAAGATCGATCACGTCCTGGTTTAAAAGTCGAATGCAACCCGACGAGACAGATCGGCCAATCGAATTCACCTGCGACGTCCCGTGAAGACGATAGAGCGTATCCCTGTTACCCTGGAACAAATAGAGAGCCCGCGCCCCAAGCGGATTGTCTGGACCTCCAGGCATCATTGTTGGCAGGTTAGGCTCGCGAGCCAGCATCTCCTTGGGAGGATGCCAACTCGGCCACATTTGCTTCCTCTGGATCGTGGCCTCGCCGCTCCAGCCGAAACCCTCGCGCCCAACGCCGATACCATATCGGATTGCGCGACCTTCAGGGAGGGTCACATAGAGATAATAACTCTCCGGATCCACGATCACAGTACCGATGGTTTCCGCACTGTCATATCGAACAAGCTGCTTGCGATAGCGCGGCTCCAACTCGCCTGGCGGCACGTACCTTACGGGGTGGAGTTCTCCGTTGAGGAATTCGTCTGCCAGGGCAGCTTTTCCCAAAATTGATGTGAGGACGGCGCCGCCTGCCAATCCCAGGAATGCACGACGATTACTTTGCATCGACCCTCTCCCTCCTCGTGATGTTTAGAATAACTCCCAAGGAGGATTCACGTTCCCTTCACATGTAGTTTAGAGGTTGGTCTTGGCAATGGCATGGGTCTGCCAAGCCCTTCACTTGTGCTTCTGCATCAAGCAGAGGCTAGAACGCAGAAGCGGCCGTCGACATCTACAAGTCTCCCGGCATCCATGACGAAGACCGCAGGTTCGACGCCTTCCATCAACGATGACTCGCGCTCGGTGAAAAGAACGGCCACACCATCATCTCGAAGCCGAACGAGGGCTCGAGCGAGTTCACTGATTGCATTTGGAGATAATCCAACGGCTGGATCATCAAGCATGAGCAGACATGGACCCGTGAACAGGCTCCTAGCGATCGTAAGAAATTGCCTTTGATCGGAATCGACTTCATCCGCAATACAGTCTTGAATATCTCTCAGCTTAGGAAAAATTTCGAAGATTCTTTCCGCGCCCCACGCTGCCTTACTCCGCCCAGCCGAAGCGGATCGGCCCATCACGATATTTTCATAAACTGTGAGACGACCAAAGACCCGTCGCGTTTGGGGCACGAAAGCCGCGCCCAATTCCGCGATCGCATGAGCAGGATAGCCTTCGACCGATCGGCCGTTGATAAGGACCTCTCCTGCAGACGGCGTGATCATGCCCATCAGAGTTCTGAGCAGCGTCGATTTCCCTGACTGTGCGCCACCAATGATAGCCTTGACCTCCCCTCGCCTAACCGCGAGATCAATTCCTCGCAAAATATGCGCCCCGCTCCGGTGCGCATGCAGATTTCGCGCCTCAAGCACAGGCCCTGTCGGTTCAACCATCATTCAGCATTTCCAATGAGAACTGCCCTTCGCGACCCGAATAGTTATAGGCCGCAACCGTCGTCTCCGGAAGATATGCTCGGTACCTATCAATCGGCTTGGTTTAGCGGAAATACGCTGTTCGATGTCACCGTAACTACGCAACAACCAAGGACCGTACGGCCACGCACTAAGGAGCAGGTGTCTTCAGATCATCAAGATACGACCGCCCCCGCCAGAGGAGCGGCTTACCGCGCAAGCGGCCCAGCAGTGCCGTCCACTGTAATGCGAGGAGAGCAATGATTCCCAAGGGGTGAATAAGGACACCGAGCCAGGATTGCCGAAAGCGGAACGCAAGCAAAACTCTGACTCCCCAGGCACAGAAAACGGCGGCTCCCAAGAGAGCGATGACGGTCGCATCAGCGTCGCGAACGAGGCAAATCGGCAAGAGAACGAATGGCAGAACTTGACCGAAGAACAGAAGCGCAGTCCAAATGGGCAGGCCGACCGGAGTGGCCATCCCCTCATGCGCATTTTTGATGAATCCCGACCACAGGTCCCGAAGATTTTCATACATTCGGGTATTCGCAAGATGCTCTGCATCAAAGAGGTCTGTTTGGATTTTCTGTCGGCGAAACCAACGCGAGAGTTGAACCCCGTCGTGAATGTATCCCTTTATCGCTTGGTGTCCCCCCGTCATCCTGTAAGCCGACATTCGCACGGCTAGGAGCTGTCCACAGGCCGCACCAAAGGCGGGTGACTTACTCATCCGCATGCCTAGCACCGGGAGGAAGCCGATAAGGACAAAATGGATGAAAGGAATAAAGACCTTTTCCCAAAATCCCACGGCATCCTGATGTGGAAACCCGCTCGCCAGCCCCACATTCTTAGAAGCCATGAAGCCGGCGATCCGTTCAATAGCATCCTCCCGCAGGATGACGTCAGCGTCAAGAAAGAGGCCGATATCGTTTCTCGCCGCGTCACCTAGTGCCTGGCAGGCATTGTTCTTCCCCATCCAGCCCGGCCCTAAAGCTGGAGTATCGATCAAGAAAACCCTGTTATCTCGGGCAGCAAAGCTTCGTACGATCTCGGCAGTTCGATCCGTAGAGGCATCATCAGCGACAATCACCTCGAAGCGTCCAGGATTGGCTAACACTGCCTCGAGGACAGGCACTATCCGCTTCTCTTCGTTCCGAGCAGGGATCAACACAGAGACGGAGGGCAGTCCGCCATCCGGCCAGGGGCTGGGTCCACGGATCATGAGAAGGTTCATTGCACACAGGCCGAAAGGAATGAGCGCGAATATGAAACAAATCAAAGCCGTCAGAAACACAATCACTTGCTCCTGTGCGCGGATGAGAACTGCTCGCCCTTGGCCAACGCCTTCAGCCACCTCCACGCGTCATAGGGATAGCTGATGCCCGTAGACCCCCGCACCAACTCGTCAAATTCCGTCGAATCGCGATGGATAGCAGCAGCCGTCAGGTCGTTCATTCTCTCCTCGAGATTTTCCTCAAGCACCTTTCGCCACTCATCAACGGATCGGTTTTGCTCCCCCGGTGCCTCGAATGGCGCCCCGAAGGCGACGAGGCACTCAGGCCTTCGCTCGGTCCAGAAGGTGTATTCAACTGCCACGGGAACAAAAACAAGGCCGGGAACTTCCCGCGCGAGATGCGCGATCCCTGCTTTGAAAATGATGGGACGCGCTCGCGGATCCGAGAACTCGCCCTGCGGCGTCATCCACAAGGATGTGTTCCGCTCCTGGAGAATTCTGCGGGAAGTAGCCAGAAACTGCACGGCCCCCCGAGCGGTGTCCTGAGCCACAGGGAAGAGGCCAACCCGACGAAGAAAACCATATTTTTTTAAGGCGTTTTCATCGATCGGGCCAAATCCCCGATGGTGGGGGGTCAATCGTGCGATTAGCAGCAGATAAAGAATCGGATCCCACCACCCGACGTGATTTCCATAGAATATTACGGGTCGATGGGCCTCGATTGTCGGCAACCCAGGATTTAGAACGCGAACTGCAGTGAAGTTCTTCGCAAAATATCGGCCGAGGTACCGAACGAACAGGCTGAAAATCCTAGGTGAGTAAGACTTCAGTGCTTTTTCGGCCTCAACTCCACGCGTGCTCAAGTCTAGCCCCTCGATGTCTGCGCGGAGAACAAAAGATCGAGGCCCGGACGCGATGCTTCGCTGCTTTTCCAGCTAGGCTGCAACTTTCGCCTTCGCATCCTGATCAAGCGAATCCGCAGCGATCCAACCCGACATCATGACCATCGGCATGCCAGGACCAGGATGAGCTGCGCCCCCTGCCAAGTAGAGCCCCTCAACCTGACGGCTTCGATTACCCGGCTTGAATGCTCCTAAAAAGCGGCCATGGCTGGCAAGGCCATAGATGGCTCCATTCAAGACCTTGTATCGATCATGAATTGATTGAGGTGTAAGCGCCGCCTCGAACTCAATCCTCTCCTCGATGTCCGGCATTCCGGCGCAACGCTTGAGCTTGTCGAGAATGACAGCCCGATATTGCGGCAGCATCTTCGACCAGTCATGGTGTGGACGCAAATAGGGCGTGTGGACCAGAACGTAGAGCGCCTCCCCTCCTTCTGGTGCGACACCTTTTTCCGTCCGCGACGTGGCGGCGAGATAGCACGTTGGATCCGGTGCCGGCTCCCCATCATGGTAGATCGCTTGGAATTCCTCCTCGGGATCGCGAGAGAACACGAAGCAGTGATGCAGAATATGCTCGTAAGCCTTCTTCAGACCCAGATAGAGGACAACGCCCGAACAGGCCGGTTCGTATTTCTTAGCTTCAGTGAACTTCGCTCCGATGTCGCCGCCCACCAATTCAGCATACGTCCGAACGGCATCCATGTTTGACACGACACGATCGAAGGAAAGTCTCTCGCCAGTATCAGTAACGATCCCTAGCACCTTCCCATTCTCCTGGGCGATGCGGTTGACATTTGTGCTGAGCCTAAATTTGACCCCGAGTTCCGTCGCTAGTTTCTCCAGCGCCACAGGAACGGCCCGTGTCCCACCCATCGGATACCAAACACCGAGCTCAGTTTGCATATGTGCGATGGAGCAAAGAACCGCGGGAGAGGAATAGGGCGAGGATCCGACATACTGAGTGAAATGATCCAGCATCTGAGCAACGCGCTCATCGGGCACTTTTCGCCTTATCTGACTGGCGACAGTAGAACCCATCTTTAAAGCCATCACGTCGGATAACGTCTTCGCATCCAGGTTTCGCCTGAAATCGATCGTATCCTTAAGATCTTCAACAGATTTCCAGAAGAAGAAGCGGTTAGAGACATCGTGGAGACGCTCTGACAACTTGATGAACTGTTTGTAGCCCTCGGAAGATCGCGAGTCGCCCGTATAGGTCTGAATATTCCCGGACATCTGCTCGACATTCTCGACCAGATCCAGAACCGACCCATCCTCGAAAAAGCAGCGCCACTGGGGATCTAGACGAACTAACTCTAAATAATCTTCAAGCTTCTTCCCCGCCTCGCTGAAAATCCGGTAAAGCACGCCTGGAACGGTCAGGATCGTAGGTCCCATGTCGAACCGATAGCCATTCTCCTGCAGAACAGCTGCTTTTCCTCCGATCCACTCGTTTTTATCGAAGACGGTAACACTGTGCCCCCGGGCCGCGAGCGTGCAGGCCGCCGCTAAGCCTCCTAGCCCCGCTCCCACAACGGCAACACTTCTTGCTGTTTCGGCCTTCATGAAGCCTTCTCCAATTCCAGTTCCGCCGATGGGGCCATTGTTTGCGGTGCAGCTCCGAGGGATCTTTCGAGCCCAAGATCTTCGGCTACCAATCCACTCGATATTCGGGCCGATTCAAAAATCACAGGGAGGCCACTTCCCGGATGTGTTCCCCCTCCGGTCAGATAGATGCCATCTACGTCTTCGAATCGGTTGTGAGGTCTGAAGTACAACATTTGCCCGAGCGTGTGGCTCAGATTGAAAGTCGCACCTTTGTAGATCGCCAAGTCGTCTCGCCAACCTTCGGGTGTCAAAATCTTCTCACTGACGATCCGCTCCCTGAGGCCCTTCAGACCGATTAACTCAAGACGGTCGATTACCTGCTCTCTGAACATGGCAGTGACCTGGGGCCAAGCAATCCCCTCGCTCGTATGCGCCACCGGCACCAGGACATAAAGGGTGCTCATTCCTTCCGGCGCTAGCGTACTGTCCGTTACACCTGCGTTTTGCAGATAAATTGAAGGCGCCTTCGGCACAGTTTTTCCGTGATGGATTTCCTGTATATTGGCTTCCAGATCTTCCGACAGTAAAATAGTGTGGTGCGGAACATCCTTATACAGGCCCTTCACGCCTAAATACATCATGAACGTTGAGCAAGAGAACTTCTTTTCAGATAACTTTTTATCAGTCCATCGGCGTCGCATCTTGTCGGGCACTAGAGTTGTCATGGCGTGAGCGAAGTCTGCATTAATGACCAGCGCGTCAGCGCTGTAGCGTCCTTTATCGGTTTCCACCCCGACCGCTCGGCGCTTTTCAAACGCGATCTTTTTAGCAGGCTCATTGAGCCGAATATCGACGCCCATCTCGCGTGCAATGGCCGCCATTCGTTCCATAACGACAGCATGCCCCCCCACAGGGTGCCACACTCCGTACTCGTGCTCGAGGAACGCGAGGATGGTGAAGAGGCTTGGGCAATTATAGGGAGACATTCCAAGATACTTCGCCTGGAATGAAAAGGCTTGTCGTACGTGACGATCCGAAAAATAACCCCGGAGGTCCTTGTCCAAGGACATTTGCGGCCGCAACATGAACAGAGACTTTAGGACGTCTCCCCGCAGATAGTCCTTAAGAGAATGAAACGAGCTTTCCAGAACAGGTCTGAAAGCTGCGAGCTTCTTTCGATTATCAGAGGTGTAGCGTTCCAGGTTTTCAGCATCTTTAGGAGCGATACGGGCGATTTCTGCTTTCATCGCAGCTGGATCCGACTTCGCGTCGAGAAAGCCACCGTTTTCGAAGGCGATACGGTACATGGGATCGATTCGCTCGAACTTGATCTCCGACCAAAGATCGCGCCCGCATTCTCTGAACACGTCCTCTAGAACCCGCGGATAGAGGAAGAAAGTTGGCCCAATATCAAAACTGAAGCCATCCTGTTGCCAGCGCCCTGTTCTACCCCCGACTTGCCCAAGCCGTTCAAGAACGGTGACTTTAGCGCCCTTTGACGCCAGCAGCATTGCCGTTGCCAAGCCTCCAGGGCCGGCGCCAACGATTACGACGCGACGCTTATCTCGGTAATTCAAATCAAACGGCTCCCACTCAGAACTAGCCTGTTGCCCAATTGACGGCTGCTCCCCCTTTTGCCAAGCAGCACTTTACGAGATCAGGCCTCTCACATGCTAGCCAAATTAGCCGAACATCGGTAAGGCAGGCAGAGAAGCGATAAATTCGTAACGAGCACAGGAAAGATGTCCAAGTCGTTTTCGGTAGGCGAAAACATTGCGAACCTGCGCTCATCCCAACCGAGTTGGGCGGCAAGCCCCTTGGCACGTCGTATCGGCGTTATCGGGCAGTTGCGCGAACTTATCGCAGCAAAGGCTCCACAGTTCGCTGCAGAGGCCGCGCCCTTGCTCGGAAAGAGCCAGGCTGAATTCGTCGCGTCTGAGATCATCCCCTTAGCCGATGCGTGCCGATTTGTCGAAAAAAAGGCGGAGGAGTTGCTGCGGCCCCGGCCCTTGGGCAGAGAGGGGCGTCCTTTCTGGCTGATGGGGTCATCTGCAACCGTCCACCGAGAACCATTTGGTCTGATCTTGATAATCGGACCTTCGAATTATCCACTTCTGTTGCCTGGCGTACAAGCAATCCAGGCTCTGGCCGCGGGTAACGCCGTGCTTGTCAAACCGGGTCAGGGTGGCACATTGGCAATGCAGTGGCTGGGGGTCCTGCTGGATGAGGCCGGTCTTCCACCGAGTTTGTTCGAGATAACCTCTGAAACGGTGGAGGACGCAAAGGCAGCACTGCGCGACCATGTAGACAAGGTTGTACTGACGGGATCAAATGAGACCGGGCGGTCCATCCTCAGTCGTTTGTCCGAAAGAGTTATTCCCGCTGTCGTTGAGTTGTCCGGAAGTGACCCTGTCATTGTGCTGCAGGATGCAGACATCGAAATGACCGCTAATGCCCTCGCTTATGGGCTGCGGCTCAATGGCAGCGCCACCTGCATAGCTCCGAGGAGGGTCATCGCGGTTGGAGAGACATACGCGGCTTTGCGTGATGTCCTTCTTCTGCGCCGAACGCAGATCACTGGTCGACCGGCATCGACCGCCGCAGTGGTTAAGCTCACCGGGCTTCTAAGGGACGCCCGCTCCGGAGGCGCAGAAATTCACGGCGACTTCCCCGTGATGGGCCAACCGATGATTCCTCTCATAATTGAGAATGTCGACCTAGCCTCACCCTTGGCACGCGCAGATATTTTTGCCCCCGTTCTCATGCTGTTTCAGGCCAAGGAGATTGAAGACGCCGTTGCCATGGCAAATGCGTCACCTTATGCACTTGGCGCATCGATTTTTGGGTCTGAGGCCACCGCAATCACGATTGCGTCTCGAATAGAGGCCGGCATGGTCTGCATTAATGATATGATCGTACCAACCGCCGACCCGAGAGCTTCGTTTGTTGGTCGCCGTGGCTCCGGCTTTGGAGCAACGCGGGGTCCGGATGGCTTGTTGGAGATGACGAGGCCAAAGGTGACGTTTCTACGGAAGGGCAGCTTCCGGCCACACTTTGAGCCGCAACAGGCGGACGAGCACGAATTTCTGTTGCAATATTTGGTTGCTGCTCACGGTCGCAATTGGACAGCAAGAGTTATCGCCAGTATTAAGGCACTTCGCTACATGATCAGCCGCGGTATGCGCCGGCCTCATTCCTAGGATTTTAGAGCGTGTTGCACTGGCCCCAAGACAATGTAATCCAAGGTCGCCGGGCGCCGTCTTCGGTTGACCAGTTGTGTCCGGCTATAGTGGTTGAAGACCTTTGCAAAAGTTATAAGGGTGTTTCCGCTCTTCGCGGCATCTCGTTTAGCGTTGAGCGTGGCGCGACCTTTGCTCTGCTTGGACCGAATGGAGCAGGCAAGACCACGACGATCGAAATCCTTGAGGGCTATCGCCGGAGGGATTCGGGTAATGTGGCGGTCTTGGGAATAGACCCGGATACAAACAACCGCCGCTTCCGAGAGCAAATCGGCATAGTTCTGCAATCCACAGCCCTCGAGCCCGAATTGACCGTTCTTGAGACCGTGAAGGCATTTTCCTTGCTTTATCCGCGGCCCGTGGAAATTCCCAATCTCCTGGAACGGGTTGACCTTGCTAGCCTTCAGCACAAACGTGTCAGGACCCTGTCCGGCGGCCAAAAAAGGCGGCTCGACGTAGCTTTGGGCTTGGTAGGCGATCCCGGTGTGATTTTTTTGGACGAGCCGACGACGGGACTTGACCCTGAAGCACGTCGAAAGATTTGGAACCTGATCTCTGATCTGGCGTCAACCGGGAAGACGATCCTGCTCTCGTCGCATCATATGGAAGAAGTTGAACGGCTTGCTGATCGCGTGGCGATCCTTTTAGATGGTGCAATTCGGGCAGAAGGGACGACTGCAGAACTCCGTGACGCGTTCACCGGAACGACCGAGATCAAGTTTTTTTTGGAGGGCGGTTACCTCCCCGAGCACTATCCAAACCCTCTGCGACCCATCACGACATTCGCCAAGGGTTGGGCTGCGATCACAGTCGCGAATCCGGCTCCAGTTCTTGCCGATTTGACAAACTGGGCATTTCGTCAGCGCATCTCCCTGAATTATCTTACGGTGCAGCGGCCAAATCTGGAAGATATATATCTTAAATTTATAGGGACCGAGGCCCCGTCCAAAGAATGGAGTAATATTTCTTGAGAATTCTTATGTCTCAGGCGATCCATCAACTTGTTTTGTTTTCAAGACGACCGGCGGCGGTATTTTTTGTCTCAGTAATGCCCTTAATCCTTCTTTGCCTTTTCACCGAGATCTTTGGCAACGAACTGGTGGAGGGCGAAGCATACACTACGGCTCAATTCTATTCCCCTGCCCTCGCCGTCTTCGGTGTTGTATCGGCCTGTTATACATATCTTGCAGTCTCCACGGCCTCCGCCCGTGACCAGGGTGTCCTGAAACGCATCCGCGGCACTCCGCTGCCGCCGAGCACCTACATTTGCGCCCGAATACTGGCCGTAACTGTAATTGCCATGGCGTCTGCGACGATCGTCATGCTTGCAGGAGCTGCGTTTTACGGCGTGCACCTATATCCTGAGAAATTGCCTGCGGCACTGATCGTTCTCGTTGTGGGTTCGTTCGCTTTTGCAGCGCTCGGAATGATGGTCGTCGCACTTTGCCGTTCAAATGAGACCACCCAGGCTGTCGCGAACGCGACCCTTCTTCCCTTGGCGTTTCTCTCGAACATTTTCATTCGCCCCTTTCACGACCTTCCCCTATGGATGACAACTGCGGCCGATATCTTTCCTTTGAAGCATTTTTCATTGGCGTTCGGCGATGCGTTTCGGCCAGATCTGACGGGAACGGGATTTGCGTGGCAAGTGAGCGATGGCACGTACACGATGTTGCCTCACTTAGCGAATATGGCTGTTTGGGGAATCGCAGCCGCCGCGATAGCGTCCCGATTTTTCGTATGGGATCCTGCTGACAGTCGTTGAGGAATGTCTGCTGACTCTAACTGACGACTCGATGAAGGCCCTGTTTGACGCTGCCGCTGATACGACGATCCTGTCTCTGCACTACGGGCAAACCTTTGAGAAGTTGAATGGGAAAGCTGTCCACCGCCGAGGAGCAGGAGTGATGAAGCTCATTCATTTGAGTGATATTCATCTGACCAAACCGGGAGAGCGCCTTCTCGGACTGGACCCCCTCAGCCGCCTGGACGCATGCCTGCGGGATATTGGTCGATACCATCCCGAGACCGAATTTTGCGTGATCTCGGGTGATCTGGCTCATCAAGGCGAGATTGAAGTGTCAACGGCGGAGCAATTCCAGGCCACTGCGGCGGAGTAAAAGCAGGCCACTTGCGTGAGGGTGCGCCGAAGCAGAGAAGGGTCC
>NZ_VHKL01000014.1 GCF_007474605.1 Rhodoligotrophos appendicifer
GGACCCTTCTCTGCTTCGGCGCACCCTCACGCAAGTGGCCTGCTTTTACTCCGCCGCAGTGGCCTGGAATTGCTCCGCCGTTGACACTGCTCGGTCAGCCGTTGCGCGTCGATCGTTTGCGTGAGCTTCGTTGCGGCGTGTTCCAGGGTGCTGGTGAGATGGTCGTTCCCTGCCGCGGTGCCGAAGTGGTGGTTGGCCGTCAGAGACGCCGATCTGAGGAATGCGGTGGTCTCTCCGGGCGCGATGCCAAGATCATCGGACTGGGCGACAAGATCCTCTCGGATGTCGAGTGCCTGCTCCATGATGGCCGCCGCCGTCTGGCGGATGTCCTGAAGCTTGGCCAGCGAACCGGCGGGATCGGCAGCATCCGATGCCAGTCCGCGTTCCGCTTCGGCCACGGCGTCCAAAAGTGTTTTGCGATACTCGATCAGCTTCTGCGTGTAAGCGCCTTTGGTGAGTTCCAGGGCATGATGTGCGCGGGCTGAGTTCAGCAGCTCGACGGGCCAGCCAAGAGGGCTAGATGCAACAGAATTGATGTCCATCACTGACTCCGAGAAAAATTCCGCATCGGATACGGACTTCTTCCATCGGCTCCTGGTTGGCGTTGAATTCGGCGATACCGAGGCGATCGGCTCCAGATCTGCAACCTTGTCTCGCCGGAGGTGAGACCGGCTCCGCTCTCATCCCACTGCGTACAGCAGGTCCGAGGCCCAGTCCCTCGAGTCCAGACGGCCCTCGAGATGGGACCAGCGCCAATCCTCCTGCGGGAGAAAGTCCGGCCACATTGCCTCCACCGGACTTTGACCAGGGGGATTGAAGCATCCTGTCCCGCTCGTGGACGTGGTGGAGGGATCGCGGCCTGGTCGATGGACATGAAGATTGAAGAAGTTGTCATCCAGAAAGGCCTGAACGTCCTTTTCGTCTTCGCCGAGGAAGCGCGAGCGCGCCTCGACCTCCTTGGCAAGGTCCTGAAGTCGCTCACTGGCTTCGCTGAGCCGCCTGCCCAAATTGCCCGCCTCGCCGAGCGAATGTCCGGGTCGCGCGAGGTCTGCTCGTGCCGTGGAGAAACTGGCCGCGGTCACCAGGAAAATCGCTTTTGCAACAAAGAGATGATAGCGGCTTCCCATGTCCTCATACGGAGCATAGTCGCCCTCCGACTGCGCAGGCGACGCGGCTGTCTTGCGGGGAGAGGCATTCTCGTCGCCGCTCATCGGATGGTGCTCTTTGACATGCCGCAGCTCAGAAGAAGAACGCCACCGCATCATCGGCGATGCGATTGGCCGAGACCTGCAACCCACTGTCCGCACCACTGGCGGAAGCCTCAAGCGTGGCTTCGCCTCGATCGGCCACTGTTCCATCCGCCTCGATGACCGGCG
Source organism: Rhodoligotrophos appendicifer (assembly GCF_007474605.1). Taxonomy (NCBI): domain Bacteria; kingdom Pseudomonadati; phylum Pseudomonadota; class Alphaproteobacteria; order Hyphomicrobiales; family Rhodoligotrophaceae; genus Rhodoligotrophos; species Rhodoligotrophos appendicifer. The sequence goes on from NZ_VHKL01000014.1 coordinate 1,377, forward strand.
GTGCCGGCGCGACTCCGACCGTTTGGCTCTCGTCAGCAGGGTTCCCCCTCAAAACCAGCAGGACGGTGTCGCTGCCAGCGCTGAAGAAGGCCTGAACCTGATAGTCCGATGCCCCTTCCAACGGCTTTGCCGCTGTGGAGCGATCATGATCCAGCCGCTCGGTGACCCCTTGTTTGCTGACTTTAGCGTCGGCCCCGACGCGTTCCATGGCACGACCAGCGTCTTCGGGGATCTGTGCCCGCTGCGGCTTCAAAGCGGCATAAGAGGCCTTCGCATCAGCGAGATCCTGCGCGCGCGGATCGAACGGCTCGAGCGCTGAAAAGCAAATGTCTTTCTTGCTGATGAATGCCGGCATCGAATCTCCCCTGAGTCGGAGAGAAGACGATCATTCTGCTTCTATGGCGACAGGACGGCGTCGATGTGACGGTCGTGATCCTCGCTTCAACCCCTTCCGCCGCATGCAGACAAATCCCTCTCAGCCTGCGGAGCTGCGAAGTGAAAACACGTCAAGCTGCGATCCTGACCGGTCTTTCGCGACCGCGCTCGGCATGGACCTGCGCCAACGGCATGCCGAAGTTTTTCTCCATGAGCGGGATGACATCCCGGCCAAAGCGTTCCATCGACGCCCGCGCCTTCGCCCCCGGCACCGTACCGATCTGCATGAAGCACGACAGATGCGTGGTGCCCAGCTCGCGGATCTCTGCGCATAGCCGCTCGGCCACCATATGGGCATCGCCGAAGATCAGATTGTCGCGAATCGTCTCGACCGGCGGCTCGTCCGGCATGGGCGGAGCCTTGATGAAATGTCCCTCGAGCTCCGGCACCCCGGCGCGCATCGCCGTGACGATCCGCGCCACCACCCGGGCGCGCTCCGCCATTTCGAGCGCTTCCGCCTTGTCGTCCGTGACGAAGACATATTGCTGCACGCCGAGCGGCACCCGCTCCGGCCCGATGCCCACCGCGGCATACTGCGCCCGCACCTGGGCCACCATCTCTCGCAACACCGGCAGGCCCTTCCACCCTGCGGTGATGAAGGGCACGTGCCCGCCGCGCGCGACCCGTTGCAGGATCCGGGGATCGAGACCGGTGACATAGATCTCCGGCCCTCCCTTCTGCATCGTCTGCAGGTCGATCGGCGAGTTGGGCACCTGGAAATGCTGGCCATGATGTTCGATGCGACCCTCGCGCATTCCCATCTCGATCATGTCCCAGATCTCGAGCATCAGGTCGGTCTTGTCGGCGAGCTTGCGGTTGAAGCGATCGAACTCATACTTTTGATAACCCGACCCGAGGCCGATGATGGCACGCCCGTTGGACTGAACGTCGAGCATTCCGATCTCTTGCACGAGTCGGACGGGGTTGTAGAGCGGCAGCACCAGCACCGCGGCGCCCACCCGGATCTGCTTCGTGACGCCTGCCGCATAGGAGGCCATCAGCATTGGCGATGGACAGATCGAGTAGTTCGAAAAGTGATGCTCGGCGAACCAGGCGACATCGAAGCCGATCTCGTCGGCAAGCCGCACCATGGACATCGTGTCTTCGAAGATCGTGCGCGCCGACGTCGAGGCGTCCCGCTGGGTCATTAGGTTGAAGAGGCCGAGCTTCATGGATGTGCTTTCTTAGGCGTAGATGTAGCCGCCGCTGACGATCACGTTTTCCCCGGTCATGTAGCGATTGGCATCGCTCAGCATGAAGACGATCCATTCCGCGATATCGTCGGGCTGCGCGTTGCGCCGCAGGGGCGTGTGCGAAGCGAGCTCGTCGAGGAAGCCGGCCCCCTTGGCTTTCTCCGTGGCGATACCGGCGGGTGCGACGGAGTTGATCAGGATCTGATCGGGCGCGAACTCGTCTGCAAAGGAACGGGTCAGGCTCACCACGGCAGCCTTCGTCGCCGCATAATGGGCATTTTTCGGATGTGCCTTGAAGGCGTCCACGGAAGTGATGTTGACGATCCGTCCGCGCACCGTCGTGACGATGTCCTGGCCCCGCATCAACTCCACGGCGGCCGCCATGATGTTGTAGGTGCCGCGCACATTGACCGTCCAGTCCAGGGTCCAGTCCTCGTCGGTGATCTCGAGGATCGGCTTGCGCGGATAGACGCCGGCGCAGTTGATCACGCCATCCACGCGCCCGAGCCGGTCCACCGCCTTTCCGAACAGCCCATAGGCCTCGGTCTTCGGCACGATGTCGCCGATCAGCCCGAAGACGTCGGCACCTCCGGATGTCAGACGCTCCACGACGGGGTCGAGAGACTTCGGATTGACGTCGATGATCGCCACCCGCGCACCCCTCGCCGTCAGCATCTCCACTGCGGCAAGCCCCAGCCCGTTCGCACCGCCGGTCACGACGATGCCTTTGCCTTCAACGCTCATGCGAAAATTCCTTAGCCGAGATAAGCTTCCTTGACCTGCGGATTGGCAAGCAGGTCGGCAGCGGGGCCTTCCAGCGTTATGGTGCCGGTTTCCAGCACATAGCCATAATCCGCAATCTGCAGGGCCAGGAAGGCGTTCTGCTCCACCAGCAGGACGGCCACGCCCTGCTTGCGGATTTCCACGACGGTCTCGAAGATCTGCTGCACCAGCAGCGGAGCCAGTCCCATGCTGGGCTCGTCGAGCAGCAGGATCTTTGGATTGGACATGAGCCCGCGGGCCATGGCCAGCATCTGCTGTTCGCCGCCGGAAAGCGTGCCGGCCACCTGCTTGAACCGCTCCTTCAGGCGCGGAAACATGTCGAGCGTCCGCGCTTCCGTCGCTTTGATCCAGCCTTTGTCCTTCTGGAGGAAGGCGCCGATGCGGATATTCTCGGCGACGGTCATGCGCGAGAAGACCCTCCGGCCCTCCGGCACTTGCACCAGACCCTTGCCCACGATGGCGAAAGGAGTGAGGGCGGTGACCGACTCTCCATTATAGATGACGTCGCCATCGGTCGCGGCCAGGATGCCGGAGATGGCGCGCAGCGTGGTCGTCTTGCCGGCGCCGTTCGCGCCGATCAGACTGACGATCTGGTCGCGGCCGACCGCAAGCGACAATCCTTGCAGCGCATGGATCTTGCCATAATGGACGTGGAGGTTCTCCACCTTCAGCAGCTCTCCGCTGCCTGACTTCTGAACCGCTTGTGCCTGCGCCAACGCCATTTACTTCAGCGCCTTTTCTGCCGATGCCCCGAGATAGGCCTCGATGACCTTGGGGTTGTTCTGAACCTCTGCCGGGCTACCCTCGGCAATCTTCACGCCGTGATCGAGCACGCTCACCACGTCGGATATTCCCATCACCACGCGCATGGAATGTTCGATGAGCAGGATGGTGACCCCGAGCTCGTCGCGCAGCCGCCGAACGAAATTCATCATGTCCACGCTTTCGCGGGGATTCATTCCGGCCATGGGCTCGTCGAGGAGCAACAGCCTCGGCCTCGTCGCCAGGGCGCGCGCGATCTCGAGCCTTCGCTGTTCGCCATAGGCCAGGTTCCGGGCGACCGTGTCGCCGCGGCCTTTTAGACCGACGAAATCGAGGATCTTGATGGCCGCTTCCTGTGCCTCCGCCTCGTCCCGCTTCGTCGCCGGGGTGTTGAAGATCGCCCCCAGCCAGTTCGACTTCAGGTGGATATGCATGCCCACCAGGATGTTCTCGATGGCCGTCAGGTTCCGGAACAGGCGGATGTTCTGATAGGTGCGGTTGATGCCCGCGGCCGCCACCCTGTCGGGTGTCACGCCGTCGATGCGCTCATCCTCGAACCAGATCGATCCGTCATCCGGAGTGTAGAACTCCATGATGCAGTTGAAGACCGTCGTCTTGCCGGCGCCATTCGGTCCGATGATGCTGTGAATGGCTTTTTCCTGGACGTTCAGGGTGAGGCTTTCGACCGCGATCAGGCCGCCGAACCTCTTGGTCATCCCGTCCAGTTTGAGGAGGCTGGTGCTCATCAGGCGCGAGCCTCCGCAATATCCTGGACCTGTTCTGCTTTAACCTCTGCGTCGATTTGCATTTCGCGCCGCTTTGCTGCCGAGGGCCAGAGGCCTTCGGGTTTGATCCGCATCACCAGGATGATGGCCAGGCCGTAGAACAGGTAGCGGAATTCGCCGAATTCGCGCAGCACCTCCGGCAGGCCGATCAGCACGGCGGCACCCACGGCGACCCCGGGCAGACTGCCCATGCCGCCCACGATGATCAGCGCCAGGATGTTGATCGAGATGATGAGCTGGAAGCTATGGGGATAGATCGAGCCCAGCATGACCGCGAAGATCGAGCCGGCGAGACCGGCAAAGGCGGCGCCGAGGCCATAGGCGAGGAGCTTCACCTGAATCAGGTTGATTCCCAGGGCCTGAGCGACGTCTTCATCGTCCCGGATCGCCTTCCAGGCTCGGCCGAGGCGGGAATCCTCCAGTCGCCAGGCGCAATAGGCGGCGATGAGGGAGGCGACCAGGGCCAGGTAGAACAGGGACACCGGCGTCGAGAAATGGAACTCCCCGATCTGCGGTCGCGGGATCTGCAGGATGCCCTTTGCGCCGGCCAGCAGAGGCGCAGCGGCGTCCGACAGCACGATCACCCGCACGATCTCGCCCAGTCCCAATGTCGCGACGGCCAGGTAGTCGCCCCGCACCTTGAGCACCGGGATGCCGAAGATGATCCCCATGCACACCGAGCAGAGCACGGCGATCGGCATCGCCTCCCAATAAAAGAGATGTGCCAGCGCGAAGGGGCTGTCGGCCATCAGCAGGCCGGTGACATAGGCACCCACGGCATAGAAGGCAACGAAGCCGAGGTCCAGAAGTCCGGCCAGGCCCACTTCGAGATTGAGCCCCATCCCCATCAGGGTGAACAGGGCGACCGTGAGCATGATCTGGCCGATGAAATTTCCGGCGAACAGCGGAAACAGCACCAGCAGGAGGGCGCCCGCCGCGAGATAGCCCCACCGGATGCGCTTGCGTGTGGTGGCGGGAAGGGCTTGGTAATTATGGGTCACCCGCCCGCCGATCATGCCCCAGATGATGGTGATCACGGCCACGAAGACGAAGATGATGATGGCCCCGTTCTGCGTCAGTCCGGTCCAGGTATAGATCAGATCATGCAGCGGCTTCGTTGTGGGGCTGTTCGCCAGGATGGGGCGAATGAGCTCTTGGAACAGGCCGGCGAGGCCGGCGCCGATCAGACCATAGGCGATGGGCTTCCGGATTCGGTCCGGCAGCAGCACCAGGATGGCGCCCACCGCGCCCACGATGGCGCCGGTCAGCAGCATGAGGCCGATCCCCAGACTGGCTGGCACCAGGGTGAAGGTCAACATCTTCAGCAGCGGCTGGTCGAGGGCCACGAAGATGTAGCGCAGGTTGACCAGGCTCATCACCAGGGCCAGGGCCGCTAGGAACGCGGACGCCAGCAGGCCGGCGAGCAGGCCGCCCAGGATGGTCTGCCCATTCGTGGGAAACAGGCGGCGGCGTGCCACCAGGACGCCGGCGCAGAGATAGATCAGCCCCATCGCCGCGTAGCCCAATGTGAGCTCCCCGACGATGATCGGCCGTTTGTTGAAGAGACCGAGAATGCCGACCATCGCCATGGCGAGGCACAAGGTGCCGAGCTGCAGGCCCATGTTGCGAACATAGCGCCATGGGCTGTGACTGACCCGTTCGATTCGGCTGGAGGCTACGACGTCGAATGACATGGATCTTCTTTCATGCCTCTTGATTGGCAGTCGACGGAGAGGCCGTCACGCGCGTTTCTTGGAAAGGGCCTCACCCAGCAATCCTTGCGGCCGGAACACGAGAACCATGACGAGGAGAGTGAAGGCGATGAGGTCGCGCATCTGATAGGGCGCCGGAATTCCGAGGCCGTCGAGGAACAGCGGCGGGCCAACCGATTCGATGACGCCGAGGAAGAACCCACCGAACATGGCCCCCGGAATGTTTCCGATACCGCCGAGAACGGCCGCGCTGAACGCTTTGATGCCCGGCAGGAAGCCCATGTAGAAGTAGATCTGCTTGTAGACCAGGCAGTACAGCACGCCGCCGATGCCGGCCATGCAGGCGCCCAGCACGAAGGTGAAGATGATCACCTTGTTGGCGTCGATGCCCATCAGGGCTGCAGCGTCCCGGTCTTCTGAGACGGCGCGCATTGCCGATCCCATCCTCGTCTTCTGCACGATGATGTACAGGAAGATCATGGCGGCGACGGCCGTTCCGATGAGCACGGGCTGAATGACGGGAAACGTCACGCCCAGGATGTCCACGGTCCCCTTCATCCAGTCTGGATCGGGATAGGAGCGGACATTGGAACCGAACATGCCCCGGAAGGCGTGCTGGATGACGAAGGACGCGCCGATGGCGCAGATGAGCGGGGCGAGGCTCGCCACGTGGCGGAAGGGTCGATAGCAGATCCGCTCCACGAGCAGGGCCGTGACGACGCAGACGCCCATGGAGAGCGACATGATGCCCAGCATGGCGGTGATCGGATAGGCGTCGATGAAGCCGGTTCGGTCGAAGCTTCTGGCGAGGAAATAGGCGGAGAAGGCGCCCGTCATGGTGATGTCGCCATGGGCGAAATTGATCAGCCGCAACACGCCGTAGACCATCGTGTAGCCCAGCGCGATCAGGGCATAGATTCCACCGATCGTCAGGCCGAACATGAAGAAGTCGAACCAGTGCGCGGTGTTGTAGGTCCCCTTGATCAGCGTCGCGATTGTGCCGACGACGACCAGGCCCAGCAGGCCGATCCGGAGGATCCAAAGCACGACATCGACAATGGTGATCCGATGTAGATTGCTCAATCGCTTTGACGCGGACTTCTGGACAGGCTCTGGTCGGTCGGCCACGTCGGATTGGACAGCCATGCGTAAGACCCCAATATGATTACGCTGAACAAGGATGGAGAGGGTGTTTCCGGCTGCTCATGGCAGTGCAGCCGGAAACAAGCATCGTCACATCGAAAGTCAAAGTGGATCTTTAGTTCTTGGGGAAGATCCGCTTCGGATTCTCGCCGACCTTGAACGTCGAGGGATCGCTGTCGGTAAATTCATAGACAGCGAAGTTGAACCCACCGCACTGACCATGCGCATCGCAATTGATCGGGCCGCTGATGCCGTCCATGCCCTTGGTGGCATAGAGAGCCTCGTTCAGCGCCTTCTTCCCGATATAGGTATTGCCGTCGGCATCGGTCTTCGCGACCGATTCGATGGCCTTGGCCAGCATCATGCCGGCGTCGTAGGCCTGAGCATGGAATGCGTTGACCGGCGCTTCGCCGTACTTGTCCGTGTACTTCTTCACGAAGTCTGGATACTTCTGACCCATGGCTTCGGGAGAAATGTCCACATTGGTGATGACGAAGCCTTCTGCAGAATCACCTGCCGCTTCCAGCATGCCGGGAGCCATCACGGCGCTGCCGCCGATGATCTTGGTGTCCTTGAGATCCGGAACGTCGGGAACCTGACGCAAAATCTGCGCTGAGGCCGCCACGAAGGTCGGGAAGTAGAGCACGCAGGGCTTCTTCGTGCCGATGCCGGTGAGAACCGGACGCATGTCCACATCCGTCGGCGTCACGGCTTCTTCGGCAACAACCTGTCCGCCGAGTTCCTTGAAGCGATTGCCAGCGGCCGCAGCGAGCTGGGAGGCGTAGGGACTGCCATCATGGATGGTCGCCAGCGTCTTGCACTGGAGTTCGTTGAAGAAGTACTCGGCGTCGTTCTTTCCCTGCTCTGCATCGCTGTAGATCGTCCGCAGGAAGCCTTGATAGTCGGGCTTGCGGTCGGGGGCGGTCAGCGACGGAGCCGTCGTAGCGGTACCGACATTGCTGATTCCCTGCTTCCACAGGATCGGCGCTGCCGTTGTTGCTGCGCTCGAACAGGCGGGGCCGATCACGGCGACGATGTTCGGAAGCGAGGCGAGTTTGGTAGCAGCCGTCTGGCCGCCTTCAGCGCCGCACGCATCGTCTTCGACGACGAGTTGCACGTCATGACCGGCGATCTTGTTTCCCAGGTCGTCGAAGGCGATTTCCGCTCCGCGCTGAGAGTCGAGGCCGAGGGCGGTGTCCGGACCGGAAATGACCCAGTAGCCGCCGATCGTAATGGGCGCGCCCTTCTCGACCATGACCACACCGAGATCGTCCGTGACCGGTCCCTTGGTTTCGGCATGTGCCGTCATGGCGCCGAAAGAGAAGACCGCGGCAGCAGCAATCGCGGATATGCCGTAAGATAAACCTCTTACCATACTTGAGCTCCCCTTAAAGATAACAGTGAAAGCAACCGGTCGGACACCCTAGGCAAGCAAAACCCTCCGGACACAGTTATCCCGTGTACGTACGAACGCGTCAGGCCTGCCAGGGCCTCCCCCGAGGGCTGCTTGTCATGGGTGTAAACCCTGTTTTTTCCCTCACTGGACCTATGCTGCACCCGCGATCATCAAGATGTCAACTTTGTATGCGTGGGCCCCCGAACTTTATTGTCGACACTATGCGTCCACCTCTCCGGACCAGGCTCAAAAAACGAGCGAATCTGCGGATTTCACGACCCACCTGGAACGGCACCGAAGGGTCTCCACTCGACGGTTTTTTAGTCTCGATAAAAGCAGGACGAGGCCGGGCGCGGTAAAAACCGGGCAAAAAAACACCGGGCGACGACACGGCGGCCGGCCCGGTGAAATAAACGTGATGATGGGAGGCCTTCGCCGACCCGGCTAGCGCCGCCTGAACGGTTGCCGCCGCTGGGGTCCAGCCCCCGTCCCGCCGCCTTCGATCTTGTGACGGAAGGTGATGCGGCCCTTGTCGAGATCGTAAGTCGTCATCTCGACCGTCACCCGGTCACCCATCAGCGTCCTGATCTTGTTGCGCTTCATGCGGCCGGCCGTATAAGCCAGGACCTCGTGATCATTGTCGAGTTTGACGCGGAAGCGTCCCTCTGGGAGCACGTCCACGACCGTTCCCTCGAACTCGAGGAACTCCTCTTTAGTCAAATCGATGTCCTTTCAGGATCCGCAGGCTCACGCCGGTCTCAGACCGCACGCAGATTGGTCGCGGACTGACGTCCCTGGCGGTCGCGCTCCAGTTCGTATGACAGCTTCTGTCCATCGCGCGGTGTGCCGATTCCGGCAGCTTCCACAGCGCTGATATGGACGAAAACGTCCTTTCCACCTTCATCTGGCTGGATGAAGCCGAAGCCCTTAGTTGCATTGAACCATTTGACAGTTCCCGTAGCCATAGACGAGTCTCCGTGAGATTTTCTAACCTTTGGCACGCGCCGAAAGGTGTTGAGACCTGAGGTGAGCGGCTTCAGAAACCGGGCGCGGATCGCGAGCGGATGGAGAGAAGCATGACGCGCCAGAAGGTCGACCGTCGCAATATAGTGCCGATGCTCTCATTCGTCTAGAGGGATGGCGCCGCAACCTGGCGCGATGGGCGGAAGCCTGAATTCCCCGGGGACCGAGCCCCCGCGCCACCCTCGATGGCAAAGGCATACGCATCTTCCAGCGTCATCGTGAGCTGTTTCTGATAGTCCTGCTTCGCCAGCCGAATGAGATGCGGCGCGGTCGTGGCGATCGATTTGGCGATTCGCGTCACCGTGTCGTCCAGCGCCTCCGCAGCCACCGCCTGGCTGATAAGCCCCATTGAAGCCGCCTCTCCCGCGGGCACCGGCGTTCCCCCGAGCAGCATGCGCAACGCGTGCTTTTGGCCCACGCTGCGGCTGAGCGGGACCATGGAGGTCCACTGCGAGCTGCCGCTTCCCTGCGTTGGTGTGCCGAAGCTCGCGTCATGGGAGGCAAAGGCCAGATCCGCGCCCAGCACCATGTCCAGCCCCAGCCCATGCGCCGCACCCCGCACCTTGGCGATCACGATCTTGGGATAGGCGCTGATCCTCTGCATGAGCTTGGCGGTCCGCGCTCGGAAGTGCCTCGCCATCTCCGGATCGTCGATACCTTCGCTCTCAGTTAGGTCCTCGCCGGCGCAGAAATTCGCCCCTGCGCCTTCCAGGATGAGGACTTTGATCTCGCCATCGGCCTCCAGAGCCTCCAGCATGAGCGAGATGGTGTCGATGCTGCGCGGCGTGAGCGCGTTTTCGGCATGCGGCCTGTTGATGGTGAGGGTGGCGATTTCGTCTTGAAGGGAAAGCTGAACAGGATCCTTGGCGGAGACGGCTGTCATGAATAGGCATTACCCGAACTGGGCGCGCCGGAGCGCGCAGGACCTCGTGTCGGGGCGGAATTTCGTTCGCCCTGACTGCTCGGCACTATGTGTTCCGATTGCGGCATCAATCCGACGCCTCAGCCTTTGTAAAAATAGTTCGCCTGTGAACCGGCCAGCACCTGCCGGATCATCCGGCGAGCGATTTCGAAGCGTCGCAATGGTTGGAGCGCCATCCGTCCGCAAGTGAAGGCGCCGACCTTGATGGCATCCAGCGCCGGCTTTTGCCCCGGCGGCTGCTGCGCCAGCCCGACCCGCCGCAGCAGGCCGTTCACCGTCCGGATCTTGTTCAGCCGAATAACGCGCGGGCTCTTCCACGTGATCGCCATGGACACCGCATGGCTCGGCCCGGTCGCGACCCAGTGCGGCCACAGATACGGGATGTGCACGCCGTCCCCCGGCTCGAGTTCGAATTCTCGTGCACGCGCTTCGAATTCCGGACGGTAGCTCTGGTTTCTGTGTTTGTCCGGCGACATCTCCATCGCTGCTTCGCCAACCAGGCTCCGATCCTCGTTGTCGAACACATGGACGCGCTTCTGCCCCCGGATGTGAACGAGGATGTTGTCCTCGCCATCGATATGGAAGGGCGTCGTCGAATGGGCCGAGGCGATGAAGATGAAACCGCGCACGTCGCTCATCTCTTCGGCCGCCGCACCCGTGGAACGCCTGATGTCCTCGATCGACCCCTGCAATAGGCGCCGATAGTCGGGATCCGTCTCCACATTCTTGATGACCAGCCAGGCATTCGCGCTCTCGATGCTGGCGATCACCTCTGCCGCGGGCAGGTCGATGCTCGGCGTGTCTTCGGGCCTCTGGTCGATCCCGACGGAACCGGCATTATACTCGATCCGGTCCCGGTCCATGCTTTGGGCCAGCCGCACCAGCCGCTCCAGACGGAACAGCGGATGTCTCGCCATGCTGTGCCGGATCTTGAAGGGCTCCCGCAATAATTGCTCGCGCGCTTGCGCCGGCGTGAGCGAAAGATGATGGCCCATGTCAATTCTTCCTGATCAATGAATGCTTTAACCGCCGCAATCGACATGCCGCGAGGGTCCGGCTCTGCTCCGCCAGCACCAGCAGCCGGTGCAGGAATTTGGAGAAGCCGGGTGGCGTCACCAGCACGTCCCCGATCGCAAGTCTGTCGCGCCACAGGTGATTGATCATCCCATGGTCGGGGGTGGCGCAGGAATCCACGAGGTCGACGGCTGTCTGCCGGTCGAGCGCCGCCGTCGCCTCCAGCATCAGCAGCACCCCCGGCGAGGAGCGGGCCAGGGTTTCGTCATAGGCGATCTTGCCGAGCCAGGCTCTGCGCCCGCTGATCATCGCCCACAGCATGGCCACGGGCCGATCGTCCAATGTAAGCGCCCAGAACATCAGCCGGCCCTCGGCTGCGAGTCGGTAGCCGGCCTCCCGCAGAAACAGGGCCGAGGGCTCGTCCTGGGCCAGCGCGCTGCCCCGTCTTCCCTTCCAGCCAGACGCCTCCAGGGCCTCGAACTGGTCGAACCAGGGATCGAGGCGATCCCCCTGGCACAGGGCGGTAAAGCGCAGATCTCCCTGCTCGGCAAGGCGCGCCCGAAGCCGCCGGAATTCCTTGCGGCGATGCCGCGATACGGTGGCCTTGAACCGTTCCTCGAAACGCCCGTCAGGACGATAGCAGGCACGTTCATGGCGATTGGTGACGGAAACTTGGGCGCCGCTGCCTTGGGCGGCGGCTTCGATCTGCGCCATGGCAGCGCCCTCCAGAGGCAGCCGTGTCCAGAGGACCGGCAATCCGCGGGAAAACAGTTTGGTGAAGCCGGCGAAACCGTCTTTCTCGTTCACCAGGGGTGTGCCCAGAAAGTGATGGGCATGGGACCAACTGGTCAGGACGGGGCAGGGGATGCCCCATCTCCACCGCGTCTTCCGGAGCACGGCGACGAAGCCTGGTGCGCCATTGACCATTTCGGTGGCGATGATGGCATCGCGGCGCGGGTCGAGATGGCGCAATGCCGGCAGGACCCATGCAGGATCCGCGGCAAGGCTGGGCTCGGCAGCCGATCGGACCAGCGCGTTCCACGCGCTGAGCGCAACCGGGCTTTCGGCGATCGTGCCGGCTGCTGCGGTTGCCGAAGCGGATGTTGACGCGGAAGCACTGCCGAAGCGTACCATCTCGGAGCGACTGGCCCTGTGTGACGATCAATTCCGCCGTCATCAGCAAGGAGCGGGCCACAATCGTCGAGGTCGGACGAGAGTGCCGGGCGAGGGGGTGTCAGAGCAGCAGCGCGAATTCCCGGACCCCGTCGAGGATGAATTGCAGCGCCAGCGCCGCGAGGATGACGCTGAGGACACGGGTCACCGCACGCGTCACCATCGGGCTGATGTAATGGCTGACGGCGCCGGCGATCAGGAACAGGACGAGCGTCAGCAGCATGATGCCGACCATCACGCCCATGACCATCGACTGCGCGCTGAGGCTCCCCTGCTGTTCGTTCATCAGGAGAATGATGGAGGTGATGGCGCCGGGTCCGGCGATGAGCGGTATGCCCAGGGGAAAGACGCTCACATCGTCCAGATCGTCTTGCGGCAAAGCCTCCGCTTCGGCGTCCGCCTGGTCGGTGACGTTGCGCTCCCGGCGCTCATGATGCTTTTCGAACAGCATCTCCAGGGCGATGACGAAGAGCAGCAGTCCTCCGGCCATGCGGAAGGCCGCCAGGCTGATGCCGAGAAAGCGGAGCAGTTCGTCGCCGAGGAGACCGAAGGCGAGCAGAATCACGAAGCCGACAAAGACGGCCCGGCCGGCGATGATCCGGCGTTGGGACTTTGTGGCGTTCGGGGTCAGGGCGAGGAAGAGCGGGACGAGGCCGATGGGATCGATCACCACGAACAGGGTGATGAAACTCGCGAAGATGGCCTCTGTCCACACTCTAAAAAGTCCGACTCGCTAAATGGACCGGATGGCAGTCGGCGGATCGGGCGCTTAGAAGTCTTCGCGGGGCTCGAGGATCTGCTTGCCCCGGTACATGCCGGTCTTCAGATCGATGTGGTGCGGCCTGTGCAATTCGCCAGACTGCTTGCTCTCGACATAGCTCGGGGTCTCTTTCGTGTGACCCGAACGACGATTGCCGCGCCGCATGGGCGAGCTTTTCTTTTTTGGAACAGCCATGATCTAATCTCCTCGCGACAACCAAAAGGCTGCGCGTCGCCAAATTCGACAGCCAAACGGCTGCGCGTCGCCAAAATTCGGCGAGCTTGATGTGGCGCGCCTTATACAGCCTCATTCTCAAGATGACCAGAGCAACCTTCGCTCGATCGTCATCTCTGAAGTCACGTCGCGTACAATGGTGTCTCTCTTACGAACCACGGCCCCTCTCTGAGCGAACCATGGCCTCTCTCTGCGTCATCCTCCCTCTCTTCGTCATCCTCGGGCTCGACCCGAGGATCCAGGGCCAAGACCTGACGCTTTCCCCCCGGACAGGGGGCCCCTCCGCTCAGACCGCGGTGCCCGCTCGTCCCGGCCGCAACGAAGCGCCCCCTCTCGTCATCCCGGCCGAAGCGCAGCGCAGAGCCGGGACCCCAGCCATCGCCCGATCAAGCCACGATGTCCGACTTCACCTCGATGACCGTCGGGACCTTTGCCGTCAACGCGTCCTTGATGGCCGTCTCCAGCTCGGCCAGCGACGTGACCCGCACCCCCAGACAGTTGAAGGCTCGGCCCAGGGCTGGAAAATCGGGGTTCTTGAGGGTCACGGCATTGGGCTTGATGCCCTTCTTGACCATGTCGTCATGGATTTCCGCGAGCGACTCCGAATTCCACACGATGATTGGTAGCGTCAGGCCCGCTTCCGCGGCGGTGCCCAGCTCCTGGCAGGTGAATTGGAAGCTGTAGTCGCCCGTGATGAGCACGACGGGTCGATCGGGCTTGCCCAACTTGGCCCCGATGGCTGCCGGGAGTCCGTAACCGAGCGTGCCGAACCCGATCGGATGGCACCAGCTTGCCGGCTTTCCCATGGGAAACACTTGATTGGCCGAATAGGCGAGCTGCGTTTCGTCGCTGACCACGATCGTATCCTCGGGCAGGGCGCTTCGCACCACCTCCAGGACCTTCCGGTGCATCTTGCGTGAAGGCGCTTCGTTGGCCTCCACCTCCGCCCGGAATGCCGACACCCAGGAAGGCGTCACCCGCGACTTCGGGGCCTCTCCATGCCGCCCGATGGCAGCCACCAGGGCTTCCAGCGCGGGCTTCGCATCTGCCAGGATCGGCAGCGCGGCCGAATGCGGTGAGGCGATCTTTTGCGCATCCACGTCGATCCGGATCAGGGCGCCCCGGAACTTGATGGTCTCCCCGTCCAGCCAGAAATCCGTCTCCGCCAGCTCCGATCCCACCGCCAGAACCACATCGGCCTCTGAGAGCAGCTTATGCGTCTTCGGATCGGGCAGGATGGCGCCCAGGCACAGCGGATGATCGTTTGGCACGATCCCCTTGCCCGCGATGGTCGTCACCACGGCAGCCCCGACCATCTCGGCGATGCGCCGGGCCGGCTCCGTCGCGGCGACGGCCCCGCCGCCCAGCACCATGATGGGGCGCTCGGCCTTGAGCAGGAACTCCGCGGCCCGGTCGATCAGCACCGGGTCGGGCTGTGGCCGCGAGGGCAGGGACCTCGGTTCCCAGTCTCCCTCAGCTTCCGACTTGAGCACGTCGATGGGGATTTCGATATAGGCCGGCTGCGGCCGCCCCGCGCGCATGAAGGCCAGCGCCCTCGCGACCAGGTCCGGCACGTCCTTCGAGGCTGTCGCCACGGCCGCAAATCCTGCGACGCTCGCCGCCGCGCCATGTTGATCGATCATGTCGTGCAGCCGGCCGCGGCCTTGGCCCAGGTCCGGAACATCGAGCGTGCTGGAGATCACCAGCATCGGCGCCGAATCCGAATTGGCCTCGCCCACCGCCGTCAGGATGTTCGTCAATCCCGGCCCTGTGATGGTGAAGCATGCGGCGGGCTTGCCGGTCACGCGTCCATAGCCGTCGGCCATGAAGCCGGCGCCCTGCTCGTGCCGGGGCAGCACGTGCCGGATCGAAGATCGCGGCAGGGCCCGGTACAGCTCGACATTATGTACGCCAGGAATTCCGAAGGCTTGTTCGATACCATAGCCTTCCAGCAGGGCGACCAGAGCTTCGCCCGTAGACTGCGCCATTGTCTTTATTTCCTCTGTGGACTGACCTGTTCCCCACACGCCGCTAGCTTGGTACAGCGGCTTCGCTCGGAATGCCAGGGCTGATGCGCCCCTCCTCCACCGCATGGCAGGCCACCAGGCTGGGACCGGCCGGGAGCAGCAGCGGCCGTTCTCCCGGACATCGCTCGAACACGGCGGGACAGCGTGGGTGGAACGGGCAGCCCGACGGCGGATCGATGGGCGAGGGGAGCTCACCGATGAGCATGATCCGGATCTTCGCCCGCTCGGGATCGGCGATCGGCGTCGCCGAGAGCAGCGCCTTCGTATAGGGATGCCGGGGGCGTTCGAAGATCTCCTCCCGCGGCCCCTGTTCCACCGGGCGCCCGAGATACATCACCATCACCTCGTCCGCGATGTGACGGACCACGGAAAGCCCGTGGCTGATGAACAGATAGGCCAGGCCGAACCGCTCCTGAAGGTCCGCCAGCAGGTTCAACACCTGCGCCTGGATGGAAACGTCCAGCGCCGACACCGGCTCGTCCAGCACCAGGACCTCGGGGTCCAGCATGAGCGCCCGGGCGATGGCGATCCGTTGCCGCTGACCGCCCGAGAACATGTGCGGATAGCGCTCGTAATGCTCCGGTCGGAGCCCCACCTGCCGCATCATCGACCGCGCCTTCTCGCGACGCTCCCGAGCGGGCATGGCGCTGTTGACCAGCAGCGGCTCCTCGATGGCGTCGCCGATCTTCTGCCTTGGATTGAGCGAACCATACGGGTTCTGGAAGATGATCTGCACCTTTGAGCGCATCGCCCGCAACTGCTTGCTGTCCGCCGTGCCGATTTCCACCCCGTCGATCGTCAGGCTGCCGCTGGTCGGCGCCTCGATCATGGTGACCAGCCGCGCCAGGGTCGATTTTCCGCAACCCGATTCCCCCACCACGGCCAGTGTCTTGCCGCGACGGAGCGTGAAGCTTGCCCCGGCCAGCGCCTTCACCGTTGCCGGCTTGGAGAAGAGGCCGCCGCCCACCTGATAGACCCGTGTGAGATCCCGTGCCTCCAGGATGACGTCGCTCATGCCGCCGCCTCGCGCCGCGCCGGATCGGGATGGCCCTGGGGCACGCCGTGGATCAGGGGATAATGGCAGAGGGCCTTGCCCAGCCCCATCGCACGGGGTGGCTCGACCTGATGGCATTTCGCTGTCGCAAACTGGCAGCGCGGCGAGAACAGGCAGCCGTCCGGCCGGTCGAAGAGCCCCGGCACCACGCCGGGGATCGAGGGCAGTCTGCGGCCGCGCGCCCGCTCCGGCAGGGCCGCGAGCAATGCCGCCGTGTACGGATGATGCGGATCGGCGAACAGCGACCGCACCGGCTGCTCCTCCACCTTTTGACCCGCATACTGCACGCTGACCCGCTGCGCCGTCTCGGCGACCACGCCCATGTCGTGGGTGATCAGCACCAGTCCCATATGCGTGTCGCGCTGCAGCGTGATGAGCAGGTCCAGGATCTGCGCCTGGATTGTCACGTCCAGCGCCGTGGTCGGCTCGTCCGCGATCAGCAGCTTGGGCCGGCAGGAGATGGCCATCGCGATCATCACCCGCTGGCTCATGCCGCCGGACAGCTGATGGGGAAACGCCTTGAGCCGCCGCTCGGGCTCCGGAATTCCCACCGCCTGCAGCATCTCGAGGGCTCTGGCCTTCCGCCCCGCCCGATCCAGGTCGGTATGTTCCTTCAGCGTCTCGGCAAGCTGATATCCGACCGTGAAGCATGGATTGAGGCTCGACATGGGCTCCTGGAAGATCATGGCGATGTCCTTGCCGATGATCTTTCGCCGCTGCCGCGCCGACAGCGACAGGAGGTCGGTGCCGCCGAAGCTCAGCCTCTTCGCCCGCACCGTGGCCGTCCACGGCAGGAGTCCCATCACCGCGAGCATCGCGACCGACTTGCCCGACCCCGATTCTCCGACGACGGCGACGATCTCTCGGGCATCGACGCTCAGCGAGACGCTGTCGACCGCCTTGAGGTCGCCCATCGCGGTCTCGAACACGACGGAAAGCTCCTCGATCTCCAAGAGTGCCATCACGACCTCTTCAGCTTGGGATCCAACGCGTCTCGCAACCCGTCTCCCATCAGGTTGATCGCCAGCACGGTGATGAGGATGGCCAGCCCGGGAAAGGTCACCACCCACCATGCCCGGAGGATGAACTCCCGGGCTTCCGCCAGCATCGTTCCCCATTCGGGCGTCGGCGGTTGCGCGCCCATGCCCAGGAAGCCCAATGCTGCCGCATCCAGGATCGCGGTGGAGAACGACAGGGCCGCCTGCACGATCAGTGGTGCCATGCAGTTGGGCAGCACGGTCCTGAACATCAATCGCGGCAGTCTGACGCCCGCCACCTTGGCTGCCGTCACATAGTCCTTGGGTCTTTCCCCCAGCACCGCCGCCCGTGTCAGCCGCACGTAATGCGGTTGCTGCACGATGGCGATGGCGATCATCGCATTGGTGAAGCTGGGACCCAGCAGCGCCACCAGGACCAGCGCCAGCAGCAGGCTCGGGAACGACAGGATCACATCCATGATCCGCATGATCGTGGCGTCGACCGCCCCCGGCGAGAACCCGGCGATGAGCCCGAGCACCACGCCCACCACCAGGGAGATGCTGACGACGATGCACCCGATCAGCAACGAGTACCGGCTGCCGTAGATCAGCCGCGAAAGCATGTCGCGCCCGACGGCATCCGTCCCCAACAGGAACCGCCATTGTCCTCCATCGCTCCACACCGGAGGCACGAGAAGAGCGTCGCGATACTGCTCATAGGGCGCGTGCGGCGCGATCAGCGGCGCTAAGATCGCCACCAGGATGATGAACACGAAGAAATACAGCCCCCAGACCGCACCCTTGTTCTCGCGGAAATAGGCCCAGAACTCCCGCAGCAGTGCCACTCGCCCCGTCCTGCGGAGGTCGACCGCGGGTTCCGTGCTGCTGAGATCGCTCATGCGCTCATCCTCCGTGCCGGATCTTGGGATTGACCAGCCCATAGGTCAGGTCGACGACCAGATTGACCACCATGACGATGGCCGCGATGAGCAGCAGCCCACCCTGTACGGCCGGATAGTCCCGGCGGAAGATGGAATCGATCATCCATTTGCCGATGCCCGGCCAGGAGAAGATTGTCTCCGTCAGAATGGCGCCGGCGATCAGCACGCCTGTCTGCAGGCCGATGGTGGTGATCACCGGGATCATCGCATTCCGTAGCGCATGCACACCCACCACTCTCAGCGGGCTCAGACCTTTCGCCCGCGCGGTCCGCACGTAATCGTCGCTCAGCACCTCCAGCATGGCCGATCGCGTCTGCCGCGCGATCACCGCCAGGGGAATTGTGCCGAGCACGATGGTCGGCAGGATCAGGTGGCTGACAGCCGAAGTGAAGGCACCCTTCTGCCCCGAAAGCAGGCTGTCGATCAGCATGAAACCGGTGACCGACGGAAAGAAGTAGAGCAGCGAGATCCGACCGGACACCGGCGTCCACCGGAGGATGCCGGAGAAGAAGATGATCAGCAGCAGCCCCCACCAGAAGATCGGCATCGAATAGCCGATCAAGGCGACCGTCATCGCCGTATGGTCGAAGGCCGAGCGTCGCTTCACCGCGGCGAGGACCCCGGCCGGAATTCCGATCACGACGGCGAAGATCATGGCACAGACCGTCAATTCGACGGTTGCCGGAAACAGCGTCAGGAATTCCGTCAGCACCGGTTTCCGGGTGATGATGGAGACCCCCAGGTCCCCATGCATCAGATTGTTCATGAAGGTGAGGTACTGCTCCCAGATCGGCCGGTCCAGCCCATAGGCGCGCATCACCTCGGCATATCTCGCAGCGGTGAGCGATCGCTCTCCTGCCATCATCAGCACCGGGTCCCCCGGCAGGAGACGGATGAACCCGAAGGCGATGATCGTGACCCCGATGAAGGTCGGGATCAGCAGCAGGGTCCGTCTGATGAGGAACCAGATCATCGCCGACGCCAGGCGTCTGGGTCTCGACCCCCGCACCCCTCATCCTGAGGAGGCCCGAAGGGCCGTCTCGAAGGATCCTGAGGGGCCACCCCGTACCCCTCATCCTGAGGAGGCCCGAAGGGCCGTCTCGAAGGATCCCGAGGGGCAGCCATAGGCTGCGTCTCGAAGGACCCCCCGAGTTCCGCGGTGGCTCCCGATGCGATCAGGAGTGGCAACTCGCTATTCCGTGATGTCGACTCCGTCGAACCTGTGGCTGCCCAGCGGATCCATCTTGTAGTTCATGACCTTCTTGCTCATCGGCATGAACACGACCGAATGCGCCAGCGTGGCCCAGGGATCTTGCTCCTTGAACACCACTTGCGCCTGTTCATAGAGCTTCGTCCGCTCCGCCTGGTCGCTGACCACCTTCGCCTTCTGGATCAGGTCGTCGAACGGCTTGTAGCACCATTGTGCGCGATTGGCGGACCCCACCGCATCACAGCCCAGGAGCACCGCCAGGAAATTGTCCGGATCGCCATTGTCGCCCGTCCATCCCAGGATGACCGCGCCGTCTCTGTCCTTCTCCGACGACCGCTTCAGATACTCGCCCCATTCGAAGGTCACGATCTCGGCCTTCACCCCGATCTTGGCGAAATCCGCCTGGATCATCTCTGCGGTGCGGCGCGCATTCGGCATGTAGGGCCGTTGCACCGGCATTGCCCAGACCTTCATCGACAGATCCTTGACGCCGGCCTCTTCCAGCAGCTTCTTCGCGGCCTCCGGATCATAGGGATCGTCCTTCACCGCATCATTGTAGCTCCACATCGTCGGCGGGATGGGGTTCTTCGCGACGGCCCCGGAGCCTTCGAAGACCGCTTCGATGATCGCCGGCTTGTTGATCGCCATGTTCAACGCCTTGCGCACCCGCGCGTCATCGAAGGGCTTCACCAATGTATTGTAACCGAGATAGGCGACGTTGAGCCCCGCCTGTTCCTGCACTTGCAGGCTGGCATTTTCCTTCATGCTTTTGACGTCGGCTGGTGCGGGATATGACGCGACGTGGCACTCGCCCGCCTTCAGCTTCTCGTACCGGACGGCCGGATCCAGCGTGATGGCGAACACCAGATCGTCGATCGGCTGTTTGCCGCCAAAATAGTCAGGATTGGCCTTGTAGCGGATCGCTGCGTCCTTCTGATAGGCCACGAACTGGAAGGGGCCGGTGCCTACGGGCTCCTGGTTCAACATCTCCATCTTGCCGTCCGCCTTCAGCTTGTCGGCATACTCCTTGGAGACGATCGAAGCGAAGTCCATGGCCAGATTGGCGACCATTGGCGCTTCCGGACGATTGAGCACCATCTTGACCGTCTGGTCATCCACCTTTTCGATCGATTTGATCAGGTCAGGCATCGACATGGAGGCGAAATATTCCCAGTTGCCGCCGCCATAATTGTACCAGGGATCATCCTTTTTGAGCTGCCGTTCAAAGGAGAACACGACGTCGTCGGCATTGAGGTCCCGCGTCGGGGTGAAGAAATCCGTCGTGTGGAATTTCACGCCCTTGCGCAGCTTGAAGATGTATTCTTTGCCGTCATCCGAGACCTCCCAGGATTCTGCCAGTCCCGGGATCACGGATGTCTCTCCGCGCTCGAATTCGACGAGACGATTATAGATGGGCTTTGCCGATGCATCGAATGTTGTGCCGGCGGTAAAGAGTGCCGGGTCGAAGCCTTCGGGGCTTCCTTCGGAACAATAGACCAATGTTTTGGCATCTGCCGAAACGGCTGCTGCGGCGAGCAGCGACACACCGATCATGGCGCTCAGAAAGGCATTTTTTCTCATTTGTGACCTCCCATTCGCTCCGGGATCCCTCATCCCAGGCGTTTCTTCCTATCCACTATTGCAGCAATTCATTCTCGTGGAAACATCGCCGAAAGTGGCAGGAGATTGCGTCACTGCGGAGTTTCGGTTAATCGCCCTCTCGCGGGCCGGGCTTTTCTCCCGATGATGAATCAGGCAGCGTGAGTGAATGGCCGGTGACGCCCTATTGAGGATCATCCGCGGCCCTCTTGGGCCGTTCATAGCGCGTCCATGGTTCGATGAGCTGGCGCTGCTGGCGCTGAAGCGCTGGTTTCTTCCGGCCTCTCGCCAGTGGGCCGTCGCGAACGCGACCGGGACCGACCTTTCCGCTTTTCTCTCCACCCTGGGTGCCGGCGAGATCACCCGGGGCAGGTCGGAGATTGACCGGCTCCTGCATGATGTAAAGGAGGCGCGGGCTCGCCGCTTCGATGCCGAGGTTCGGTGGGAGGCGCATTTCTTCGGTCATGAGAGGGCACCGCCGGGTATCCTCGCCACCTATGAGAATGAACGGCTCGAGAGGGCACGGGCCCACACCGCGCTCTTCCGCCGGTTTGGCGGTTTTCGCTACAAACGGCCTTTGGAAAGCGCCACGTGGCGCATCCCGACCCCTGAGCAGGCGGAGATGATCTCGGGGCCCGAGGAGCTCGATCCCGCCGTCGTCTATAGCTTTCCACCCGAGGACATCATTCGCCAATCCGTCGCCCTTGACGATGCGGGTGGCCGCCAGTTTTGGATCCGCTTCCGATCTCCCTATGCCGTCGTCGGGGATCGGGTGACGGCCTGGGTCTACGAGCCGCGTGGCATCGCGAATCCGCCGACTTTGATCTTTGGCCACGGTCTGGGCATGGATTTCGACCATTGGCCGGGCATGAAGGCCGACACCTCGATCTTCACCAAGGCGGGCATCCGCGTGATCCGTCCGGAGGCGCCCTGGCATGGCCGTCGCGTTCCTCTCGGCCACTATAGCGGCGAGGTCTTTGCGGCGACCCTTCCCCTCGGCGCCGTTCACGGCCTGGCCGGATCCGTGCTCGAATGGTCGGTTCTCATGCGCTGGGCGCGTGCCACCTCCTCTGGTCCTGTCGCCGTCGGCGGCATCAGCCTGGGTGCCTTGACGGCACAGCTCTTGGCGGCGAAAGCCCGGTACTGGCCGCGCGAATACTGGCCGGATGCGCTCCTCTTGATCAATCATTGCGCCAGCATTTGGCACATACTGGCCAAGGGACGTCTCCCGGACGCGTGGAAGTCCCGCGACCGGCTCACCAAGGCCGGCTGGAACCGTGTGACCATCGCCCCCTATCTGCCGCTGATGGATCCCTGGGAGGAGACGGTGGTGCCCGCCCAGGCGATGGTGACGCTGAACGGCCGCTACGACAATGTTACCCCCTATGGCAGCGCCGAGCTTCTTCTCCGCCACTGGCAGGTCCCCGAAGAGAACCGGTTCCTCTGGCCCGGCGGTCACTTTTCCGTGCCGCTCGGCTTGATCCGCGATCAGCGGCCCCTCATTCGCTTCTCTCAGATCCTGAAAGGCCTGTGATGCCGGGTGTCTGGGACATGCGTGCATCTCCTGCCATTGAACCTGCTCTCGCGAAGTAATACTATAACAACAATGAAAGCCGCCTCATCCCCCATGGACCACGATCACGACCACGAGAGCTGCATGGGCGCGACCATTGCCCGCGCCGAACAACGCTGCGCCCGTGAGGGTGCGCGCCTCACGCCCCTGCGCCGCGAGGTGCTGGAGATCATTGCCTCCGGCCATGAGGCGGTCGGCGCCTACGACATCATCGAACGCATGGGCACCGCTGGCGACCGTCCGGCGCCCATCACCGTCTATCGCGCACTGGACTTCTTGCGCGCCCGCGGCCTCGTGCACAAGGTCGAGAGCCGCAACGCCTTCATCGTCTGCACGCAGGATCACGCCCATGCGCAGCGGTCCCTGCTGCTCATCTGTGACGTCTGCGGCCTCGTCGCCGAACGCGAGGCGGCCGGCGTTTTCGATGCCGTGGAGGGCTGTGCCCGCGCTGCAGACTTTACCGTGAACCGCCCCATCATCGAAGTGAATGGCACCTGTGCCCAATGCGCAACGGCCTCCTGAGGCAGCATTGCGGTCCCATCTGCGTCGCCGCACCCGTCTTGAAACCGAGATCCGCTCGTGCCAAAGACTGGGGATTAGGGTATGAGAGATGGATCATGGCTGATTTTCCGGATCTTCCGCGCCACAAGACGGTAGGCGTTATGGTGGGCGACGTGATGGTCGGCGGGGGCGCCCCTGTCGTCGTCCAGTCCATGACGAATACCGACACCGCCGATGCGGAAGGCACGGCCCGTCAGATCGCTGCACTTTGGCGCTCGGGCTCGGAGCTGGTTCGCATCACCGTCGACCGCCCCGAGGCGGCCGCGGCCGTTCCCCATATCCGCGACAAGCTCGCTCAGCGCGGCGTCGACGTACCGATCATCGGCGACTTCCACTATATCGGCCACAAGCTTCTTCACGATTATCCCGCTTGCGCCGAGGCGCTGGCGAAATACCGGATCAATCCCGGCAATGTCGGCTTCAAGGACAAGCGCGACAAGCAGTTCTCCATGATGATCGAGACGGCCATCCATTTCGGCAAGCCGGTCCGCATCGGCGTCAACTGGGGCTCTCTCGACCAGGAGCTCCTCACCAAGCTGATGGACGAGAATGCCCGCGCCGGCAGCCCCATGACCACCCGTGAGGTCATGCATGAGACCATGGTGCAGTCCGCGCTGGTCTCTGCCGCCCGCGCCGAGGAGATCGGACTGCCGCGCGACAAGATCATCCTGTCCAACAAGGTCTCCACGGTTCAGGATCTCATCCGCTGCTACGAGATGCTGTCCTCGCGCTGCGATTATGCCCTCCACCTCGGCCTCACCGAAGCGGGCATGGGGTCCAAGGGCATCGTCTCCTCGACCGCCGGCCTAGCCGTCCTTCTGCAGCAGGGCATCGGCGATACCATTCGCATCTCTCTCACGCCCGAGCCGGGCGGCGACCGGTCTCAGGAGGTCCGCGTCGGCCAGGAGATCCTGCAGGCGCTTGGCCTCCGGTCCTTCTCACCCCAGGTCATTTCCTGCCCGGGCTGTGGCCGCACCACCTCCACGGTCTTTCAGGAGCTCGCCAAGGACATTCAGGACTACATCCAGGTCCGTGTTCCGGAATGGCGCGACACTTATAAGGGCTTCGAGGAGCTGCAGCTCGCCGTCATGGGCTGCATCGTCAACGGCCCCGGCGAATCAAAATATGCCGACATCGGCATTTCCCTTCCCGGCACCGGCGAAATTCCCGCAGCTCCGGTTTTCGTCGACGGCAAGAAGATCATGACCCTCCGCGGCGAGGACATCGGCGACCAGTTCAAGCGCCTGCTCGAAACCTATGTCGACCGCCGCTACGGCCAGGGCTTCCCCCCCGGCGAGCGCGTCGAGATGGTGACCGCCGCCGAATAGCACCGGCCGAAGCTCCACTCCCGTCATCCCGGGCGCGCTGCAGCGCGAAGCGGTGCCGTGCAGACCCGGGACCTCGTGCCGCAGAGGAAAGCCCCTCATCCTGAGGAGCTGCCTTCAGGCTGCGTCTCGAACGACGCCCCCACTGCGCCTCAGCTTTTCCGCTCCACGATGAACCGTGCGGCCTCCCGCAGCGTCTCCGCCTTCTTCCCGAACGGCTCCAGCGCCGCACAGGCGTCCTCCACCAGCGAGCGCGCCTTGGCCCTGGCCCCCTCGAGCCCCATCAGGCTCACGAAGGTCGCCTTGCCCGCTTCTGCATCCTTGCCGGTGCGCTTGCCCGTCGTCTCGGCATCGCCCTCCGCATCCAGGAGGTCATCTGCGATCTGGAACGCCAGCCCGACGGTCTCCGCATAGTCCACCAGCGCCAGCCGATCCGCCTCCTTCGCCTGTGCCAGGATGGCCCCACTTTCCAGTGAGTAGCGGAACAATGCGCCGGTCTTCATCGCCTGCAGCGTGATGATCTCGTCCAGGGTCAGCGGTCTCGAAGCGGTCTCCGCGGCCAGGTCCAGCATCTGACCGCCGACCATCCCGTCCGCCCCGGCAGCCTTCGCCAGGGCGAGGACCAGATTGGACCGAACGGCACCGTCGGGATGGGTCTTCGCATCGCCGAGGATTTCGAAGGCGAAGGTCAACAGCCCGTCCCCCGCGAGGATCGCCGTCGCCTCGTCGAAGGCGATATGGGCGGTGGGCTTGCCCCGTCGCAGATCGTCGTCATCCATGGCGGGCAGGTCGTCATGCACCAGCGAATAGCAATGGATGCATTCCAGCGCCACGCCGACCCGCAAGGCTTGTGCCCGCTCGACGCCGAACAGGCTTGCGCTCTCCACCACGAAAAACGGTCTCAGGCGCTTGCCCTGGCCCAGGCTCGAATAGCGCATCGCGTCGATCACTCGCGGAGCGCGGGAACCGCTCGCCGGTAGCAACTGTTCCAACAGCGTGTCGACGTCTTGGGCGATGGATTTGAGTCGGGTCTCGAAGCTCATGGAAAATGGTCCGTGGAAAGCGCGATATGATCGGCGGCGAGGCTGATCATATGATTGTCTCGGTCAGGCGAACCCCTTAGGCTCCTGTCATACGGGGAGAGGAGCGACCGCGCAATGCACAGGCTGGGGGCGAGTTAAAGGAAGGTGACGAGCGAGGTCGAAACTGCCATGCCGCAACGGCGAGCCGTTTTCCAGCGCCCGCTGTTCCGGCGTTTGGTTTTCAGTGTCGGCGCATTGGCGCTGCTGCCCTTCCTGCTCACGCTGCTCTATGCGGTGATCCCCCCTCCCGCCAGCGCGCTGATGGTCCTGCGGCTCGTCGGGGGTACCGTCCCTCATTACGATTGGGTCCCCCTGGAAGACATCGCGCCCACCTTGCCGTTGGCGGTGATCGCCTCGGAAGATCAGCGTTTCTGCGAGCATGACGGTATCGATTGGGTTGCTGTCAACCAGGTGATTGAGGACGACGCCTCCCGCGGCGCCAGCACCATCACCATGCAGCTTGCTAAGAACCTGTTCCTCTGGCCGGGCCGCTCCTACATCCGCAAGGCCCTTGAGGTCCCCTTGGCCTACTGGCTGGATCTTGTTCTGTCGAAGCGGCGGGTGATCGAGATTTATCTCAATGTCGTCGAGTTCGGCGAGGGGATCTATGGTGCGGAGGAGGCGGCCCGTCGCCACTTCGACAAGAGCGCCAAACAGCTCACGCGTCGCGAATCGGCCCTTCTGGCGGCGGTCTTGCCCGATCCTCTGGGGCGCAATGCCAGCAAGCCCGGCCGGCTCACCAACCGAATGGCATCCCTCATTCAGCGGAGGATGTCGGGCATCGGCCCTTACGCAGCCTGCGTGACCGGCGCGGATTAGGGGCCGCCGGCGCGAAACGGAAAGTCCTGCGGGACGCTGCACTGTTGCACGCCTGTGGCCGAGCGCGCATACAGGGGTCGGACACGGTGATTGAGGGGGAAGGGGCATGGCGTCGGGTCAGTTCCAGCTGCTGGCGACCAGGCGCTTCGTGCCGCTTTTCGTCACTCAGGCGCTCGGCGCCTTTGACGACAATGTCCTGCGGAACGCCATCGCCATAGTCATCACGTTTCAGCTCACTCAGACCCAGGATCTGAACGCACCCCTCTTGGTCAACATCGCCGCGGCCCTGTTCATCGCGCCGTTCTTCCTCTTCTCTGCCCTGGCCGGGCAGCTCGCCGACAAGATCGAGAAGGGCCGCATGACCCGGGCGATCAAGATGGGTGAGATCGCCTTCGCCCTCATTGCCGCCGCGAGCCTGTTCTCTGACAACGCCTACTTCATGCTCTCCATCCTGTTCCTGTCCGGCACACTCGCCACCTTCTTTGGCCCGATCAAATACGGCATCCTGCCTCAGCACCTTCGCGAGGACGAACTTATCGGCGGCAACGCCATGATCGAGACGGGCACCTTTCTGGCCATCCTTCTCGGCCTCCTCTTCGGCGGCCTTGTCATCGGCCTAGAGCATGGCCCGCTCATTGTCTCCGCGACAATGATCGGCTCGGCGATCATCGGCTATCTCGTCGCCCGTGCCATCCCGAATGCGCCGCCTCCCGCCCCGGATCTCGTCATCGACTGGCACTTGTATCGTGCGACAGCCGCGATCCTGCGTCAGGCGGCCACGGACCGGATCGTTCTGCGGGCGATCATCGGCATCTCCTGGTTCTGGGCCATTGGCGCCGTCTTCGTGGCCCAGTTCCCGGCCTTTACCTTTCAGATCCTGGGGGCTGACGCCGCCGTCTCGAATCTACTTCTCGCAGCCTTCACCGTCGGCATCGGCCTGGGCTCCTTGCTCTGCAATCTTCTGCTCAAGGGCGTTGTTTCCGCCCGATTGGCCCCGGCTGCGGCCCTGGGCCTCACGCTCTTTGCCCTGGATTTGGTCTGGGCCTCCTCCGGCCTGCCGCCTGTCGTCAGGACGGCGCCCTTGATCCCCATCGGGGAGTTCCTCTCGCAGCTTTCCAACTGGCGCATCCTCGGCGACCTGATCGGCATGGCCCTGTGCGGCGGAGTCTTTGTCGTCCCCCTCTACGCCTTGATGCAGGCCCAGAGCGCCGAGGCGGTCCGCTCCCGCATCGTGGCGGCGGCCAATGTGATGAACGCGGTCTTCATGACGGTGGCAACCGGCGTCGCCGCAATTCTCATCGCCACGGGTCTGACGATCCACGGCGTCTTCTTCGTTTTTGGCATCGTTAATCTCGCCTTCGCCGTCAGCGTCATCACCATCGCCCGCCGCAGGGTCTCCCCGACCTGAGGATGAATTGTCCGCCCGGGCGACCTCCGGCCCAACTGGTGAGGAAAATACCCATCATGGTTGATGAAACCTTAAATGGGGGCCGCGACTCGCGTCCGTGATTCTCTTCCCGCCAGTCTAAGCGCCACAATTTATGGTTGATAATCCCTTGCTGGCTGCGGATTTCCTCACGCCGCACTCTGCAAACGAACAACTGACGAACACGCGCGAAGCCACATCGCCGCGTCGGTCCGCAAGGGGTTGCCATACCGTGTCTTAACCGGTCCAATACGTCCGTGCGCGATTAACAGGCTTAAAATTTAAGGCAATTCTTACATCCTGCGCGGCAGAATTGATCGAGAGTATTGCTGCGGCGCGCGGCATTGACATGGAAATTGGGTTGACGCATGCAGCCAGGAGGCACGCTCGGGGGAGAGGAAGCCCGCTTTGAGAGGCACATCGGTCAGGTGGGCCAGTAGATGCGTATTGTTTGTAAAAGTTTGGCTGCCGCATTGGTGGCTGGGGCGGCAATTTTATCCGTTCCGTCTGCGGCCTACGCCATTGATGTTTTTGGCTATAAGTTTTTTGAACCCGATCCACCGGCCGGGTCCGTTGTCTATGAGACGACATTCACGGTCACGCCTCCGGATGATGACCTCGCCGATCAGTTGAAGGCAGCCTCCGTGCTGGAGAGCCAGAGCGATACGCCGCCGGGAGATCCGGCCTCCTTCGTGGCGCGCGTTCAGGCCGATGAGCAGCGACTGATCGGTGCCCTCTATGCCGCCGGCTATTATGGTGGCTCCATTCACACGCTCGTCGCCGGCCAGCGCATCGGCGATCTGCCGCCTGGCACCTTGCCGAGGCTGCCGCCCAACCCGGTCCCGGTCGAAGTCCAGGTGCAGCCGGGTCCTCGCTTCGAGTTTGGCCGTGTCAGCATCACCCAACCTGCCGAAGGTCCAGATCCCGTCAGCAGCAATCCGGCTGATTATGGAATACGTTCCGGCCGGCCGGCGCGCTCGTCATTGGTTCTGGCGGCCGAGTCCCAGCTGATGAATGCTTGGCGCCAGCGCGGCCATCCGCTGGTCGAAATCATCGGGCGTGAGATTGTGGCCGACCATGCAAAGCTTCAGCTCAACGTCGCTTTGCGGGTCGATCCGGGGCCCCGTGCCCTGTTCGGCGAGATCACGATTGAAGGCACCGAAGCCGTTGACGTCGACTTCGTTCGGCGCATCGTGAACATCGAGCCTGGAACCGTCTATTCGCCCAAGGAGGTCGCCGATGCCCGCGACCGGCTCCGCGCCCTGAACACGTTCCAGTCTGTGCGCCTGATCGAATCTGAGACGCTGACCCCGGACGGTCGCCTGCCCATCATCGTCTCCGTGGCGGATCGAAAGCCCCGCTATGTCGGTGCCTCGGCCAACTGGTCGAGCATCGATGGTGCTGAGATCAACGCCTATTGGGGCCATCGCAACCTGTTCGGCCAGGCCGAGCGCCTGCGCATCGAGGGTACCGTCAGCGAACTCTCCTCCTTCGACGCCGGCGATTATCAATATGAATTGAAGGCGAGCTTCGTGAAGCCCGCCATCATCGACATCGACACGGATTTCTTCACGGAGGCGACGCTCTTTCGCGAGCATCCGGACACCGATAACTACCGCACCTACGGCGCCAAGGCGCAAGTCGGCCTGACGCATCGCTTCAGCGAAGCCTTGACCGGATCGATCGCCGTGGAAGGTCAGGTCTCCCATGCCGATGACGCCTTCGGGGAGCGCGACTACACCCTCGTGGGCTTACCCGGCACCATCACTTACGACAAGCGCGACGACCGGATGAATGCCACCGAGGGCTATCGTGTGGCGGGGTACGTCACGCCGATGGTGGATGTTGATCGCGGCCATGCCTTCGTCATCAATAAAGTCGAGGCCTCGGCCTATTATCCCATCGATGCCCGCCATCGCTATGTTCTCGCGGGCCGCGTCGCCCTGGGCTCCACCTTTGGCACGGACCTCCCGGGCATCCCGCCGGAGCGCCGCTTCTATGCCGGCGGTGGCGGCTCCTTGCGCGGTTATGCCTACCAGAACGTCGGACCGCGCGTGAATGGGGACGTTGTCGGCGGCCGCGGCCTGGCCGAGGCATCCTTTGAGTTTCGCGCCCGCGTCACCGAGACCATCGGCATCGTCCCCTTTGTCGACATGGCCACCGTCTCTCGCGGTTCGATCCCCGGAAGCGGTGAGACCGTCAACAAGATCGGGGTCGGATTGGGCCTGCGTTACTACACCGCCATCGGTCCGGTGCGCCTCGACGTCGCCCTGCCGCTGTCGCCCGAGAAGGATGATCCTGATTTCGCCATTTATATAGGCTTAGGTCAGTCCTTCTGATGATACGCAAGCTTCTCAAAATCGGACTGATCTCCCTGGGCAGCCTCGTCGGCGTGGCGATTCTGGCCGTGGCTCTGCTTATCTTCACATCGCCGGGCCGGAACGTCACTGCCCGAATCGCCTCCGATATGCTCTCAGGTGAGACCTTCGCCATTGCCATCGGCGATATCGGCGGCAGTTCCCTCGCCGATCTTCACTTCGATCAGATCTCCATCGGCGATGCTCAGGGCCCCTGGCTTCTGATCGACGATGCCGTGCTCGATTGGAGCCCCTGGTCCCTGTTCGCCGGCCGCTTCCAGGTCAGCCGCCTGACGGCCGAGAAGATCGTCGTGCTCCGCACTCCCGTCTCGGCCGAGACCGAGGAGCCCTCCACCACCACTCTGCCGCCCATCGGCATCAAGCTCGATGAGCTCTCCATTCGCCGCCTCGATCTCGAAGCACCGGTTCTCGGCGCTCCCGCGGTGCTGGCGGTGGATGGGACGCTGGCCCTCGTCGACCCCGGCGACCTTCTCTCCGGCACCCTCGGCATTCAGCGGCGAGACGGCGCCGGTGGCGTATTGAACGCGAAGTTCTCCTACGGCCCTGCGACGCAGCAGCTTGCCGTCGATGCAAAGTTCTCCGAGCCCCAGGACGGCATCGTCTCCACCTTGATGGGTGTGCCCGGCGCTCCCGCGACCGCGGGCGAGATCGTCGGCACCGGCTCCCTCAACGACTGGAACGCCACCATTTCTCTCGATGCCGGCGCGCAGCGCCTCGTCGCGGGCACGGTCCGCATCGAAGGCTCCGACACCGGTCGCCGCATCACGGCGGGCCTTGGCGGCGAACTGGCCTATCTCGTGCCTCAGCGTTTCCAGTCATTGTTGGAGGGCGAGAGCAGGCTCCAGGCCATCGTGACCTGGCGTCCCGGCGGCCTCATCGATGTCGACCGTGCCGAGCTGGCCTCTCGCACGACCCGCATGGCTCTCACGGCTTCGGGCGATCTTGATCTGAACATCACGAGGGCGCGGATCAATGCGGAGATCGTTTCCTCCGAAGGCGGCATGGTCACGATCCCCTTGGACCACGGCAAGAACTTCGTCTTTCAGGATGCCAAGCTCACGGCCGAGCTGGGAGCTCAGGAGGGCCCGGCCCCGATCACGGCCAATCTTGTGGCACGCGGCCTCGCCACGGCAGAGGGCCAGATCGGCACGCTGACCGCGGCATTTTCCGGCGCCCGCGCCGATGCGGCACTGTCCTCCTTGTGGACGTCGTCGCGCGGCCATCTGCGGATCCAGGCTGCCAATCCGAAGCTGGCCGATCCCAAGCTGCAAAGTGTCCTGGGCGAAACCGTCTCCCTCGACGCTCGCTTGGGGCTGAACCCGGATGGCCTCACCATCAGCGAATCCTCTCTCAGCCTCGGCACCGGCGTTCTGCGCTATGCCGGCACCCTTCGCGAAGGCACCGCTGAAGGCAGCGCCTCGGTCGCGGTCCAGAACCTTGGTGCCTTTGCGGCTTTGACCGGAATGCAGCTGAAAGGGGCTGCAACCCTCAGCGCCACCGGCAAGGTCGGTCTGGCCGATCAGCTGTTCGCCCTCTCCCTGGACGGCACCGTGAAGGACCTCGGCATGACCGGCGAGGGCGCCGCGCGCCAGGTCCCGGGCGCCATCAAGCTGACTGGATCCGTCGCGCGCCAAGCCGGCGGCGATATCGCCATTTCCGGCCTCAAGCTCCAGGGCGAGGGCTTGTCCGCTGCCGTCGATGGCGTGGTCAACGACGCCCGCGCCGACCTCAACGCCACCGCCCATATCGGCAACCTCTCTCTCTTCAACCCGCGTCTGGCGGGAGCCGCCGACATCGTCTTCACCGCCAAGGGCACCCCTGAGAATGCCAGTTTCGATGCCCGGGTGACCGGCAACGGCTTGGCCGTCGAGGGCCGGCCCTTCGAGAATCCCGTCATCACCTTCACCGGCGCCGGCCCCATTGCCGCACCCCAGGGCAAGCTCACCGTCGCAGGCCGGTTCCAGGGCCGCGATCTCTCCGGCAGCACGAACCTGGCGCGCGCCTCCGATGGCGCCATCGCCTTGGACGATCTCACTCTGGGCTTCGGCGCTGCCCGGGCCGCGGGCGGCATTCGCATTGCTGCGGACGGCACCCCCGACGGCTCCCTCTCCATCGATGTCGATGACCTCGGTGCCTTCCAGGCGCTCGCCGGCATGCCTCTGGCAGGCCTGTTCAAGGGCGACCTTCGCTTCCAGCCCGGCAATGGCGACGTGGTCGCCAGCCTGAAGGGCGTGGGCAACGGTCTCCGTCTGGACAGCCTCTCCGTGGCCTCGATCGCCATCGACGCCCGCGTCGACGCGCTCATGTCGGCTCCCGTGGCCCAGGGCACCCTGCGCGCCTCGGGAGCGAAGTCCGGCGGCATGGATTTTGGCGTCATCAACGTGAACGCCCGGGCCGACGGTCAGGCGACCGAGCTGGACCTGACCACCTCCGTTGCCGGGGCCGACCTCGCCGCCACGGCCCGCATCGCGGCCTCGTCGGGCAATGTCGCCGTCGGCCTTCAAAGGCTCCGCCTCGCCTCCCGGGGCGAAGTCGCGACCCTGGCCTCGCCCGTGACGGTCACCATGGCCAACGGCGTTCTCACCATTCCGCCCGCCACCTTCACCTCCCGCGGCGGCCGCCTGGCCGTGCGCGGCACGGCGGGGCAGACCCTTGATCTGCGGGCCGAGCTGAACAATGTCCCGGCCAGCCTCATGGCTGTCGTCGCGCCGGACCTCGACCCGGCCGGCACTATCAGCGGCACGGCCGCTGTGTCTGGTCCCGCATCCACGCCGAACGTGTCCTATCGTCTCGATTGGCGCGGCGCAGCCGTCGCCGCCACCCGCGCGGCCAATCTCCCGCCCCTCTCCATCGTGGCCAATGGCGCGACCCAGGGGAACCGTGTCACCCTCGACGGCACGGTCAGCGGCGCTGCGGATTTCTCCATCCGGGTGACGGGGTCGGCACCCATGGGCGCAGGCAACCTCGCACTCGACGTGAAGGGCGCGCTCCCCGGCAGCCTCTTGAACCAGATGCTGGCCAGCAGCAGCGCCGCCTTTACCGGCACCATCAACGTTGATCTGAAGGTGGCGGGCAGCCCCGCCGATCCTCAGATCACCGGCACCGTCATCACCAATGGTGCGCGGTTCACGGCCGTATCCGCCGGTGTCACCCTGGAGGCGATCGTTCTTCGTGCCCGCCTGAACGGCAAGCGGGTGGTGATCGAGCAGTTCAACGCCAAATCCCCGGAGGGCGGGACGATCCAGGTCTCCGGCGACCTCAGCATCGATCCCGCAACTGGCATGCCCGCCAACCTGCGCATCCGTGCCGAGAGCTTCCGCATCAACGACCGCCGCATGGCCGAGGGCGCATTGGGCGCGGACCTCACCCTCACCGGTCCCATGGCGACCCGGCCCGTCTTGGGCGGCCGCGTCAACATCGACCGCCTGAACATCACGATCCCGGAGAAGCTGCCGCAATCCATCGCCCGCCTGAACGTGAAGCATGTCAATGCCCCCGCCGAGATCCAGGCTCAGGTGAAGGCGCGCCAGGCCCAGGAATCCTCAGCCGCACTGCCGATTGTGCTGGATCTCCGCCTCGATGCCGGAAACCAGATTTTCATTCGCGGACGAGGCCTCGATGTGGTTCTCGGCGGCTCGATCCGGGTGACCGGCATGGCCGACAATCCCGTCGCCGTCGGTGCCTTCGAGATTCGCCGCGGAAATCTGGCAATCCTCGGCAAGCGGCTGACCTTCAGCCGCGGTCTGCTCGACTTCCAGGGCTCCTTCGATCCCGAGCTTGATTTCGCCGCCCAGTCCAGCGCTTCGGGCGTCACCGCGACCGTTCTGGTCACGGGAAAGGCCTCTGATCCAAAATTCTCCTTCGAATCGACACCCGCTTTGCCCCAGGACGAGGTTCTCTCGCGGCTGATCTTCGATAAGCCTTTGGATCAGCTGAGCCCGCTCCAGGTCGGTCAGCTCTCTCTCGAAGTCGCCCGCCTTGGTGGTCTCGGCGGCTCGGGTCCCGGTCTCCTCGACCAGCTGCGCACGAGCCTGGGTGTCGATGTCCTCGAGGTGACCGGTGAGGAAGACCAGAGGAACGCCGCGGTCTCAGCTGGCAAATACGTCAACGACAACGTCTATGTCGGTGTGAAGCAGACGACCAGCGGCACGTCCAGCGCAGTTGTGGACCTGAATGTCACGAAGAACATTCAGCTGAAGGGCGAAGTGGGCTCCGACGGCTCGAGCAAGCTCGGCGTCGGCGTCGAGTGGGATTACTAGACCCCACCCCACGCCCACATTCTCCCATCAACCTCGGGCCTCCCTCCAGCCGTCAATCTCAGGCTTCCTTCCAGCCGTCATCCTGGGGGCTCCTCCAGCCGTCATCCTCGGCCCCCATCTTCGTATCCTCGGGCCCCCACTTCGTCATCCTCGGGCTTGACCCGAGGATCCAGGACCACAGGGGAAAGCGTCTCCCCGCGGGCTCCAAGCAACCGACCCGCGACGCCTCAGCGTGGTGAAGCCGGCTCCACTTCTTCCGGGATCAGGAAAAGCCGAGCCTTGCGGAAGGCAAGCCCTGCCCAGGCCTGGGCCGTCAGCCACGACAGGAACGCGGCGAGCACCAGGCCGAGCGTGACCGGCGCCAGCCAGAGAAAAGTGTCGATCGAGACTGCGAAGGCGGCCGCAGCCATGGCCAGCCCCAGGATCATCTGTCCGTAGTGATTGCTGAGAATGGCGCCGAAGGGCATCGAGCCGTCGTCGCGCCGTTGGGCATTCCAGCCGCTGTCGCGTCCCATGACGATTTCCATGACCCACCGCGTTTGCAGGATCATCATCACGGGCGCGATGAGCGCCGACAGCAGGGTCTCCGCGATCATGCCCAGGACGATCGCCAGGCCGCCGCCGCAGGCTTGCCGGGCCTTCGGATCCAGCAGCATCGCCACCACACCGAGCACCTTGGGAAACAGCAGGATCCCCATGGTGAAGCCGAAGAGCTGCAGCGCTCTTTCGCTGTCGAACACCGGCCAGTGGGGAAACAGCGAGAAACCCTCGGGGAAATAGTCCGGATGGGTGAAATGGGCCTGTGTCGCCAGGATGAGTCCGATGGTGAGCATCGCAAACCAGAGCGGTGAGGCCAGGTACGACATGATTCCGACCAACAGGTGCACGCGGCTCATGGTGGCCAGCCCCTTGGCGCCGATCACCTTCATGTGCTGCAGATTGCCTTGGGCCCACCGCCGGTCTCGCCCCGCCAGATCGATCAGCGATGGGGGGCATTCCTCGAACGATCCCTTGAGCTCTGGGATCATGTAGACCGCCCAGCCTGATCTCACCATCAGCGCCGCCTCGACGAAATCATGGCTCATGATGTGCCCGCCGAAGGGCTTCCGCCCGGGCAATTCCGGCATGCCGGCGGATTCCGCGAAGGCCCGTGTGCGAATGATCGCGTTGTGTCCCCAGAAATTGCTTTGCCGCCCATGCCAGGCGGCCAGTCCCTCGGCGATGATCGGACCATAGACCCGGGTCGCGAATTGCTGCATCCGCGCAAACAGGGTGCTTCGTCCCGCCAGCATCGGAACAGTCTGGATGATGCCGGCGTCAGGGTCCAGAAACATCCGTCGTGCCAGGTAGATCAGCGTCTCGCCGCTCATCATGCTGTCTGCGTCCAGCACGATCATGTGATCGTAGCACCCGCCCCAGCGCCGCACGAAATCAGCGATATTTCCGGCTTTGCGTCCCGTATTCTGCGCCCGGCGGCGATAGTAGACAGCGATGTCGGGAGAGAGCGCCGTCCGCAACTGATAGAATGCCGCCTCTTCCTGGCGCGCCACCTTGTCGTCGCGCGTATCGCTGAGGATGAAGATGTCGAACGCCTCGCTTGCGCCGGCATCGTCCAGCGCCCGCCCCATCTGCCGCAGCGCATCGCAGGTTCGCGTCGGGTCCTCGTTATAGACCGGCATCACCAAGACGTTGCGACCGAGCGGCCCGGGTGTGACCGGAGGCGCTCCGGCGCCCCCGCCGCGCACGAGCCGGATGAAACCGAGGATCGCGCTGGCGCAGGGCAGGGCGATCCACAGGAAGGTGATCGCGAACAACGCTGCAAACAGCATCTGCAGCCACGTGACGCTGGTGACCGCCACGACATTGATCATTTCATAGGTCGCGAACACCGTGAGGGCGATGGTCACCAGGGTCACGAAAGCCCGCGCGGCCAGCGTGGATTTCGTGGGCTTTTGTGGTTTTCGCTTGGCTCGTTTGCGGCTCCATCCGGTGAGCGACTGGATGGGCATGAGCAGAGGCCGCTCAGGCGGCACGATGGG
Source organism: Rhodoligotrophos appendicifer (assembly GCF_007474605.1). Taxonomy (NCBI): domain Bacteria; kingdom Pseudomonadati; phylum Pseudomonadota; class Alphaproteobacteria; order Hyphomicrobiales; family Rhodoligotrophaceae; genus Rhodoligotrophos; species Rhodoligotrophos appendicifer. The sequence continues at coordinate 37,982 of NZ_VHKL01000014.1, forward strand.
ATCGTCGAAATCGACGGCGCTCGATCTCGTCGCAGCGCCATCGCCCATCAGCTGGTCCATCGATAGAGCCACGTTTCGGCCACGGGCTTGTTGTCCTTGAGCATTCGCAGCCGAAGCTCGATCAGGTCCTTGTCCGTAGTGTCGATTTCAAAGCTCACCCGATGGGTCTTATCATCGGGATTGTCGCGCCCCACGATGTTGGAGACCGGAGCCCCCGCGCTTGCTGTGACCTCGGCGACAGCGCCCTCGAGCTCTGGAGTCTTGGTGATGTCGATCACGAACAGCCGCCGGTCGTGATTCATATTGAGCCCGACCCGCGTCGCGTGGATCGCAGCGATCGGCTCCGATCTCGGGATCGTCGCTCCCCAATGCAGCCGATAGGTCAGCGTGAACGCGTCGCCGGCTTTGAGGGCGGTCGCCGGCCGCCAATAGGCGACGATATTGTCGTTCACTTCCTTGTCTGTGGGAATCTCGACGAGTTCCACATGGCCCCGGCCCCAGTCGCCCACCGGCTCGACCCAGCAGGTCGGCCTCCGCTCGTAATGGGCTTCCGTGTCTTCGTAGCTGTCGAACACCCGGTCTCGTTGGACCAAGCCGAAGCCCCGGGGATTGCTGTCCACGAAGGCGCTGATCTGCAGCAATGTTGGATTGGCCAGCGGGCGCCAGATCCATTCTCCGTCGCCGGTCCAGACGGCCAGGCCGTGATTGTCGTGCACGGCGGGCCGGAAATCGTCGAACCGGCTCCGGTTCGTCGCATCGAACAGGAACATGCTCGTCAGCGGGCCAAAGCCGACATGGTCGAGCTCGACGCGCGGGAACAGGGTCATCTCGACGTCGATGAGTGTCGTGTCCCCAGGGCGTATCGTGAAGCGATAGGCGCCTGTTGTGCTCTGTGAATCCAGCAGCGCATAGACGACGATCACCCGCGACTGCGGACCCGGCCGTTCGATCCAGAACGATCGGAAGAAGGGAAATTCCTCCCCCTTTGGCGATCCTGTCTGAATGGCCAGGCCCCGGGCCGAAAGCCCGTAGAGCTGGTTTTTGCCGATCGCGCGGAAATAGCTCGCGCCTTGGAACACCGCGAACTCGTCCATGAAGTCTGGCCGGTTCAGCGGATAGCGCAGGCGGAAGCCCGAATAGGAGAGTTGCGTGCCCTCTGGCGGCGGCGTGACGGCCGGTCCGAACGTGAACAGGCTCGGATCATACAGGACGGTCCTCGCCTGGCCGTTCTCGACGAAGAAGACGTCGACCGGCGTCTTGAAGATGGATCCTGAATGCTGCAGATCGACGGCGAAGCCTCGTCCATCCCCGCGCCAGATCGACGCCTCGGGTTTGAACCGGATGTCGCGATATTGGTCGTATGAGAGCCCCGAGAGCTCATTGGGGAACTGGATCTCCCGGGCCTTGAACGGCTCCTTTGCCAGGTTCATCGCTTGCTGTCGGACGATGTCGGCGGTGAAGTCCGTTGGATCGCCCAGACGCACCGCTTGGTTCGCATCCTGCGCAGACGCAGAACTCGACAGCAGCCCGAAGGGTCCGCCGAGCACGGCGAGCCCACTGAGCAACTGCAAGACGTCGCGACGCTCCATTGTCAACGCACCTCGCCTCCCCGCATCGCGGCGTGTCTGCCGCCCATGACCCATCATTTCCGAAAGCTCGACTAGGAAGACTTTACGTTAAAACTATGATGCTGCCCGCTTATTCCAAGCTGCCAGCTGGTTTAACATTGCGCCGTACAAACGCAAGAGACACCGCCTGCAGTGATGCAAATTTTGGACAAACGCGTGTTGCGCACCGCCCCTTCCCCAAATTCCGGGAGTCCCCAAATAGTTCCACCCCGTCTGCATCTGACGGTCCATGCAGCGAATCTACCCTCACTTCTCTGTTTTTGCACTGCAAGATATGCGATGAGCAAGCCCGATAGCGATCGCAACTTTACTTGCCAATGGTCCAAGCTTGGCGTGACATGCATTGAGGCTCGGGTTGGCAACAGTGATGTCTGATAGAATGGATGCCAGGTTTCAGCGGCTGCTGGCGCAGCTTCAGCTTCCGAGCACCTATGGTGCTGGCGTGAGGGAGGTCCAGCGCATCGACACCCACGGCGCTGTGGTCTTCCTGGCGGGAGAGAGCGCCTACAAGCTGAAGCGCCCGGTAAAGCTGCCTTACATGGACTTCTCCACCATCGAGAAGCGCCGGGCCGTCCTCCTGCACGAGCTTGAGATCAACCGTGAAAACGCGCCCACCCTCTACCTCGACGTCTTGCCGGTGGTGGCGACGGAGGACGAGGGTCTTGCCATTGGCGGGCCCGGTGAGCCGCTCGAATGGGTGCTGCACATGCAGCGCTTTCCTGATTCGGCGCTGCTGTCCAACTATGTGCGCGCCCATGGCCTGAACAATGCTTTGATCTTGCAACTGGTCGAGACCATCGGCCGCTCTCACGATCGGGCTCCCATCAGCGATCTGGGTGACGGCCGTGATCGCATTGCGCGTGTGGTCGAGCAGCTCGACTTGGCCTTCGCGGCGGCACCCGACCTGATATCGGCCGACCTCCAGCGGCGCTTCTCCCACCGGTGCCATCACGCCCTGGATCGGGCCGCCAAAAGCTTGGAGATGCGCAGCACCCGAGGCTATGTGCGGCGCTGCCATGGCGACCTTCATCTCGGAAACATCGTCATGCTGGAGGGCCGCCCAGTCCTCTTTGATGCGCTCGAATTCGACGACGAGATGGCGACGATCGACATTCTCTACGACCTCGCCTTCCTGATCATGGATCTCATGCAGCGAGGTCTCCGGCCGGCGGCTCAGCTCCTGCTCAACCGCTATGCGCTGCGCACCGCGGACCCCTCTGCGCTCTATGGCCTCGCGGCACTCCCGCTCTTTCTGGCCGCACGAGCGGGCGTGCGCGCCCTGGTCACCATCGATCGCTCCCGTCAGGTCACCGACAATGGCCGGGCAGGCTCTCAGCGAGAGATCCTCACCTATCTGAATGCAGCCATCGGCTATCTCACGCCGCCGCCGGCGCGCCTGATCGCCATAGGCGGCCTGTCGGGCACCGGCAAGACCACCCTGGCGGCATCCATCGCCCACCAGATCGGGGCTGCTCCAGGCGCGCTCCACCTGCGCAGCGATGTCGAGCGCAAGGTGCTCTGCGGGGTCGACGAGCACCAGCGCTTGGGTCCGGAAGCCTATACGCCTGAGGTGACCGCCAAGGTCTACGGTGAGATCCTGCAGAAATCGAAGATCGCACTGCATGCGGGACACTCCGTCGTCGTCGACGCCGTCTTCGCCAGGCCCGAGGAGCGGCACGCCATAGCGCAGGCGGCCGAGCGCCTGGAGATACCCTTTGTCGGTCTGTGGTTGACCGCGCCGGCCGACAAGATGAAGCGGCGCGTGGAGACCCGCACCGGCGACGCGTCCGACGCCACCCCGGAGATCGTCGAAAAGCAGCTCTCCTATGGCACCGGACCGATTTCCTGGACGCCTGTCGACGCCGGCGGCTCCCGCGAGGAAACCCTGCGCGAGGTGCGCCGGGTTCTGTCGCGCAAACTGGGCTCCCTTGCCTGATGCCCTCGACGGCTCACCCCGATGCCTTCCATTTCGATCGGCCTGTCCCGAGCTATTGGGAGGCGACGGCGCCACCCCTCGATGCCAGTCTCGAGCACCTGGAGGGCGACGTCCAGGCCGACATTGCCATCATCGGCGGCGGCTATACGGGACTGTCTTGTGCCCATGAGCTCGCATGCGCCGGCGCAGGCCGGGTCATCCTTCTGGAAGCGGGCGAGCCGGGATGGGGAGCCTCGGGTCGCAACGGGGGCTTTTCCTGTATCGGCGCCGCGAAGCTGCCATGGTCGACCATGATCAGGCGGTACGGCCTCGCGGACACGCAGGCCTTCTTCGCCATTCAGCGTGAAGCGGTGCTCGGCCTCCGCCAGACCGCAATGGAGCTCGGCATTGACGCCGATGTCTCGGGCCATGGCGAAATCTCTCTCGCCCATCGGCCCAACCGGCTCGCCGAGCTGGCCGCCGAGGCCGAATTTCTCCGGCGCACCTTCGATCATCCCACCGAGCTTCTGTCACCCGCGGCGTTGCGGGAGCGCGGGCTTGGGCCGTCATCCTTTCACGGCGGGCTCTACAATCCTCTGGGCTATGCCGTGCATCCCCTGAAGCTGGTCCGGGGACTGGCTGCCGCCGCCATCGCCGCAGGCGCCGAGGTCTACAGCCACTCGGCTGTCCGCTCCATCGTCAGTGAAGCGGGCCGTCACCGCCTCGTTACCGACCGCGCCACGGTGACCGCGCCGCATGTGGTTCTCGCCTGCAACGGCTTCACCCAGGAACATGTCCTTCCCGTCTTGTCTGGCCGCATCATGCCGGTCCTGTCCAACATCATGGTCACCCGTCCTTTGACGGAGGAGGAGCGGGAAGGGCAGGGCTGGACGTCTCCGCTGATGGCCTTCGACACCCGCAATCTCCTGCACTATTTCCGGCTTCTGCCGGATGGTCGCTTCCTCTTCGGCGGCCGTGGCGGAACCGACGCCTCCAGCGCCGGCGCGGCACCGCGCGAGGCGGAATTGCGGGCAGAATTCGAACAGCTGTTCCCGGCCTGGAGGCATGTCGAGCACACGCATTTCTGGCGTGGCCTTGCCTGCCTCTCCAATGACCTCGTTCCCTATCTCGGTCCCTTGGATGACCACCGGAGTCTGTGGACTGCGCTGGCCTATCACGGCAATGGCGTGGCCATGGCCAACTGGTCGGGCCGCAGACTGGCGAACATCATCCTGGGCCGGGAACGCCTCCAGGACCTGCCAAGCGTGATGACGCGCCGCTTGGCGCGTTATCCTCTGCCCGCGCTGCGCCCCCTCTATCTGAAATCCGCCTACGCCTACTTCACCATCCGCGACGAGTGGCTATAGCCCCCCACACCCGTCATCCCGGACGCGCTGCAGAGCGAAGCGGCCTAACCCCCCATTGTCATCCCGGACGCGCCGCAGCGCGAAGTGGTGCTGCGCAGATCCGGGACCCCATGCGGCTCGGGGAACCTGGCGGCCCCCCAAAAAAACCCGACACCAAGTCTCAGTGCGAGATCAGCACCGGAACGGTCATGTGCTGCAGGATGTCCCGGGTCGCCCCGCCGAAGAACAGCTCTCGCATCCGCGAATGCCCGTAGCCGCCCATGACCACGAGATCCGAGCCATAGTCCGAAATCCGCGACAGGATTTCATCGCCGACGCTGATATGCTTGGCGACCGACCGGTGATACTCCGCCGTCACCCCATGACGTCCCAATGTGGTCGTGATCTCCGATCCGGAGGTGCTTTCATCCTCGTCCGGGTTCACGCGCAAGACCACGGTCTGCTTCGCGCCCTTGAGCAGCGGCAAGGCATCGAACAGCGCCCGGGTCGATTCGCGGCTATGCGCCCAGGCGACCGTCACATGCGTGCCGAGCTCTTCGAAATGTCCGGCCGAGGGGACCGCCAGCAGCGGCCGCCCGGTTTCCATTAGGATGCGCTCGCACAAATCGACTTCGACGAGGGAATCACTGTCCGGATCCACTTGGCCCGCGACGATGAGATCCGCATTCCGGCCCAGGGCGATGACCTCGTCCGCGATCAGTGACCCCAGCGCGTCGACCTGCCGCCATTCGTGGCTCAATCCCTTGGACGATGTCGCCTGCTCGAACAGGGCTTTCACCTCTGTGGCGCGATCCTCGTAATACTGCCTCTGGCTGTCCATGATCTCCGGCGTGATCTGCATGGCGATCGCTGGATAGACTTGGACAGCAGGGATGACATAGACGCCGATGACATGGGCATCGAAGCGGGCGGCCACATTGGTGGCGACGCCGAGTACGGTGCCTGCACGCTCCACATCATTGAGCGATACGACGATGGTTTTATACCCCATGAAACTCTCCCGGATATCATTCGGCCGGACCAGCCCCCCGCCGCGGCGGTAACCTGCCCACGCTGCGCCTTGCTGGTCAAGCGTCAAGTCGGGACTCGGCTGCCTTGAGCGAGTTGACCTTAATGGTCTGCAAATCTATGGTCCGCCACGAAATCGGAGCGGTAAGCCCATGGCCACGAATCTCAGCGTCAATCTCAACAAGATCGCTCTGCTGAGAAACCAGCGCGATCTGCCTTATCCGAGCGTGACGGGCATGGCCCGCATCTGCATCGATGCCGGGGCTCACGGCATTACCATCCATCCCCGTCCGGACGAACGTCATATCACCCGCCTCGACGTCGATGATCTCGCAGCTTTTCTGCCTGAATTCCCCGAAATCGAGTTCAATATCGAGGGCTACCCCTCGGAAGATTTCCTCGAGCTTGTCGAGCGCATTCGCCCCCATCAGGTCACGCTTGTGCCGGATGCGCCCGATCAGCGGACTTCCGATCATGGCTGGGATATACCGGACCATCGGGCTTTCCTGTCCGACGTGATCGGGCGCCTGCAGACCCATGGATCCCGGGTGTCCCTCTTCATCGACGCCGATCCCGCCATGGCGTCGGAGGCGGCGTCTGTCGGGACGGACCGTGTTGAGCTCTACACCGGTCCCTATCACTTCGCCTTCATGAAGGGCGAGGACATCCTTCCCGACTATCGCGCCGCCGCCCTTGCCGCCCACGCGGCCGGCATAGGTGTGAACGCTGGCCATGATCTCAATCTCGACAACCTGGCCCGCTTCCTGGCCGCGGTGCCTCATGTGCAGGAGGTCTCCATCGGCCACGCCATCACCGCCGACGCTCTGGTCATGGGGATGTCCAACGCTGTCGGCGCCTACCTCACTCTGCTGCGCGCCTGACGTCACCGCTGCAGGCGGGCTGATCCCCACGGTTTCTATCCGGAACCGTAATCCCGCCCCAGCAGCCATCCGGCCCCAGCAGCCATCCCACTCCCCGCCGTCATCCCTAACCCCCCAACCGTCATCCCGGGCTTGACCCGGGATCCCGGCAAGCAGCAAAACTCACTTTGGCCGAGGGCTACCGGATGCCGCACCGTAACTCCGATCCGGACCTCACGATCTCATCCGCCATTCTTCTTCAGCCACGCCTTCATCCAGTCGATCTCGGCCCTCTGCGCGGTGATGATGGCCGCAGCCAGCGCCTTCAGCTCGGGATCGGTGCCGTATTGCAGCTCCACGCGCGCCATGTCGATGGCACCCTGATGGTGGGCGATCATCCCACGGACGAAATCCACATCGACAGTACCGCTTGGCTTGATGTCCATGTCCTGGTGCATCTTCGTCATCGCCTCGCGAAAGGCTTGCTCCGCCTCGCTCCCGGCAGTGGTGCCATGCTGATGGGTCGTATCCGTCTGCGCAGCAGCCGGCGAGATCAGCCCTGCTGTAACGATCAGAACCGCTATGAACCCCGTCCTCATCCCAAGAATCCTTCCAGCACGTTGACCGTGTTGATGCCGATCTCGTCGATCGCGTAGCCGCCTTCCATGACGAACAAAGTCGGCCGTTTCAGGGCTGCGATCCGGGCCCCGTAGCGGGTGAAGTCCTCCGATTCCAGTTTGAAGAAGCTGATCGGATCTTTTTTGAAGGTGTCCACCCCGAGGGAAATGATCAACGCGTCCGGCCCATAGGCCTCGATGCGTCCGCAGGCATTCTCCAGCGCCGCGGACCACTGGGCGTACTCGGTCCCGCGCGGCAACGCGTAATTCACGTTGAACCCCTCACCCTCGCCGGACCCGCGCTCATCCTCATAGCCGAGGAAGTAGGGATAGGCCTGCTTCGGCTCACCATGCAGGGAGAGGAACAGAACGTCTCCCCGGTCATAGAAGATGTCCTGCGTTCCGTTGCCGTGATGGAAGTCGACGTCCAGGATCGCGATCCGCTGGGCTCCTCGGTCCAGGAAGGCCTGCGCTGCGATCGCCGCATTGTTGAGGAAGCAATAGCCGCCATACATGTCCCGGGGCGCATGATGGCCCGGCGGCCGGCACAGGGCGAAGGCTGCATCCCTGCTGCCTTGCACCAGTTTCTGCGCGGTGAGCGCGACGGCTGCACTGGATTGGACCGCCTGCCATGTCCCCGCTGTGATCGCCGTCTCGCCTGCCAGCGCATAATAGCCGGCCTTGCCGTCGATGAAATCCGGCCGGCGCCACTGCATTCGCCGCGCTGGCCAGGCATTCGCGATCACCTCTCCGCGAAATCCGGCGGCCACCCATTCCGCATAGGCCGTCTGCAGAAACTCGATGTAGTCCGCATCATGTATGCGAGCGACCGCGCTTGCATCATAGGCGCCCGGGCCCGAGATATCCGAAAATCCCCGCATCTTGAGCCGCGCCAGCACGAACTCCACGCGCGATGGCCGCTCGAAGGGTGTCACCAGTTCCCCTCCCGAAAGTTCTCCCTGTGGGAAATGGCAGCGGTGGTCCTCGGAATAGATGATTTTCATGGAAACCTTGATGTGGAGGCAGGCGAAGCAGGAGCTGCGAAGGCTATCGGAAGCGGTTCGTGCTCGCAACCGGCCGGCGGCGCCGGCGCCGATTCAAATCCTATCGATCGCATTCATCACTTGCTGACGCTAAGTTGATCCAGCCTAAATATTACGAAACCTTAAGATGACCTTTCCTGTGAACCGGATATAGTCCTGATCGTCGGCTTGAACCCCGCACCTTGCTTCCCCTCGCAAGCAAGCCGACAAGTTAAGCGGGCGGCCTTCCCCGGGGCCGCCCGCCCCCCATTCAAACAGAGCCCGAACCGTAAAGGGGAGGGAGATCACGACCTTGACGGCGTCTGTCTCAAGCCACGTGATCCCGCGCGGGCACGTCAGCGATGGCGTGCCCGTTGTCGCGTTGGCCGCGTCTCTTGCAAACTAGACTTGGTGGTTGCGTTCGGTGGAGGTCGACGGCCGTCCGGTCGGTGTGTTCGCGATGCGCGTCCGCAACTCGTGTCGGCTGCCGGGAGAGAGCAGGTTGGTGCACGACGCGACGAGCCCCTGCGACCAGATCCGTCGCTCCACCAACAGGCACGGCTCGTCTTGATGCACGATCAGCTGCCGTTGCTGGGTCACGTCCGGAAGCACCGCCCGAACCACATGCTCGACCTCATCGACCGGCGCGGTCCGAATGAGATATTCGCTCGGGGACTCTGAGGCGAAATCCTGCTCGAGAAACCGGGGGGCGGCGCGCGGATTGCACCAGAACTCCTCGATCTGCAACGGCAGCTCGTCCTCGCAATGAACGATCAGCACCCGGAATAACGGTGCCGGACGGGGCATCTCGAAGCGCTCGACGAGGTCTGCGGTGGCACGCACGCTGTCCTTGGCCTCCAGGATCGCCCTGTGCTCGTGTCCGCGGTCGCGGATTTCCTCTGCCACGTTGCGCAATTCGATCAGGCTGGCCCGGCCCGGATTGCCTCGCACGAAGGTCCCGACCCCTTGCACGCGCGAGAGATAGCCTTCATCTGTCAGCTCGCGTAAGGCGCGGTTTATGGTCATGCGGCTGACATGGAGCTCGGCGACCAGTTGGTTCTCGGACGGGATCTTCAGTCCTGCCGGCCACGCGCCCCTGCGGATCCTGTCCGCGATATGGCTCTTGATGCGCCGGTAGATTGGCGCCGGCACGCTGGTTCCGGGCAGGTCGCTCATGCTCACACCAGCTCCTCCTCCAGGGACACCGCGCCTGCTCGCCATTGCTTGTCTATGGTTGTCTATACGATCTGTGCCGCCCGTCGACAAGAATCTGGCATCACAGCCATGGGGGAGCTCTGCACCGGATTGTCACAAAGGTGCTCTTGCGCTTGCCTCCGATCCGCTCTCTATAGTCTTGTATCTGCGGGTTGGTCGGCGTGAGGTGTTACATGGGTGGGTCGCGGGATGTTGATCCGCTACGCTTTCTTGAAGGCAAGACCGCATGGGTCACCGGCGGTGCGAACGGTCCCGGCCGCATCGCCGCCATTGCTCTGGCCAAGGCGGGCGCCGACATCGCCATCGGCACGCTTCTCGATCTGCATCACCACTGGACCCCGGCCGACCTGCGGCGGGCCAGCACCGACGACCTCGACAATGTCCTCGACGCCATCGCCATCACCGGCTCCCGAGGAATAGGCGGCCACCTCGACATCCGCTCCGAGGAATCCGTTGAGCGCTTCCGCAGCCACGTGAATGGGGAAGTCGGCCCCGCCGACATTCTCGTCAACGCCGCACGGGTGTCGTTCCCGCCGCAGCGCCCGGATCATCGTGTCGATGAATGGCAGCTTGTGTTGGATGAGTATCTGAACGGCACCCTGCGCATGATCCGCAGCTGTATTCCCGTCATGTCCGAGCGTCGCTGGGGCCGCATCATCGGCATCCCGTCGCTCGTCAACGAAAGCGTCGTCGACGAAGCTGCGGTGCGCTCGCTTCAAGGGGGCCTTCAGTCGCTCACCCGCGGCATAGCCGTCGAGGCGACACCCCTTGGCATCGGCTGCTTCACCATCAGCCTGGACCAGTCGACCCCGGACACCCTCGGCGAACTCGTCGCCAGCCTCTGCCAGGCCTCGGCCATGCCGTTGAGCGGCGAGGAGGTTACCCTCTCCGCCGCCTGAACGTCGCGATTACTGGCAGAACTTGTAGCGACCGCCACCCGCGTTGAAATAGCCGGTCTGCGGGTTGAACGAGCGGTAGCGCTGCTGGCAATACTGATACCATTCCCGCGACCATGGCTCATATCCGCCGCCGCGATACACCGGCTGCGGAGCCGGCGCCCGGACATTCTGAGCCATGCAGTCATTATAGGCGGCATAGTAATACTGGTTCCACTGGCCGCCCTGATTGGCCGCCCCGCCCACGGCACCGACGCCTGCTCCGATCGCCGCGCCGCGTCCGGCTCCCTTGCCGCCGCCCAGGATCCCGCCCAGCGCTGCACCGCCGATGGCCCCGGCGACCGCGCCGCCCAGGACGTTTCCGGCCGGATTGGTGTATTGATTGGCATAATCGCGGGCATAGCGGTCGCACTGCGCGCTCTGCGCCGCAGCTTCCCCTGTCCCCACGGTGACGAATGCGCCGAGCACGGCCACAACCAACGACGCGCTCTTCACCCTTGCTGCAATGCTCATTGCTCTCCTCATGTGCCTTTGCACGGCGGCGATCTCGCGAACGCGGGGCCATGCTGGAATATACCCTCATTAAACCCACGAACACGTGAATGGTCGCTGAACCACTTCAGGACCGATCGGCGACGCAACCTGAACGGACGTTTTACAAGCGCCGAAACGATGGGGATCAGGACGCCAAACCACCCGAATCTTGCATAATTTCCAAGTTTGTGTTAAATACTCATTCGATAATTGTTTTTCATCATCGTCTTATAGAAGGGGAGCTTGGCCATGAACGCGTTCTCAGGAGCCCCGGATTTCGGTGCGAAGCGGGAATTGGCCTTTGGTTTGCCCGCTTGGACCTATCGCAGCAAGGAGCTGCTGGATCTCGAATATAAGCGCCTGATCCTCACCTCCTGGCAGTTTGCCTGCCACGTCAACCAGCTGCGCGCCCAGGGCGACTATGTCGTCCTCGATCTTTTGCGCGACAGTGTCATCGTCATGCGCGACCGCAAGAATGAGTTGCGCGCCTTCCAGAATGTTTGCCGCCACCGGGGCGCACGCCTCCTCGAAGGGACCGGTCGCTGCAAGGCGACGATTGTCTGCCCCTATCACGGCTGGTCCTATGGCTTGGACGGCAGGCTCGCCGGCGTCCCCTCGCGTGAGAGCTTCCCCGGCCTCCAGAAGGAGGATTACGGCCTGAACGAAGTCGACCTCGAAGTCTTCCATGGCCTCGTCTTCGTCCGCATCGCCGGCGATGGTCCCAGCGTGAAGGAGATGTTCGGCCCCTATTCCGATCTCCTCGAGCCCTATCGCATCGAGGACATGGTGCCGGTCGGTGACATCTATTCCGAGACCTGGGCCGCCAACTGGAAAGTCGGCGTCGACAACAATCTGGAAAGCTATCACGTGCCGATCGGCCACCCCGGCTACCACCGGATGCTGGACAACGACCTGATGGGCTTCATAAACGAGCACGGCGTAGCCGGCGCCAAGAGCACCCTGCGGGCCCGACCCTCCTCGAACTGGGTGGAGCGCATGTATCAGGAACTCGCCCCCGATGCCTTCATGCATCTCCCCGAGGAGGTGCGCAGCACCTGGATGTTCTTCACGATGCCGCCGAACCTGGGCATCGACATCTATCCCGATTCCATCGACGTCCTTCAGATCCTGCCGCGCACCGCTGAGACGAGCCAGGTCCACATGCCGGTCTTCGTCCGCCCCGGAGGCGGCCGCGAGGAGCGCATCCTTCAATATCTGAACGGCCGCATCAACATGCAGGTCACCCATGAGGATCGCGAGCTGAGCGAGCGCGTCCAGCTCGGCCTCTCCGCCCACGGCTATACGCCGGGTCCCCTGTCGGCCATCGAATCCTGCATCCTCGACTTCCACGACCGCATCCGCAAGGCGATCCCCGCCACCATGCTGGAAGAGGAGCCGGCAGCCGGAACCCTGGCGGCTGTCGACGCCGAGCTGCAAGCCGAATCGGGCACCCTCGCCGCCTGAGAAGGGGCCCTGTTAAATCGGCATTTTATATCCAAGATGGCTGGCGGTGAACCCGAGCTGCTCGTAGAACCGATGTGCGTCGGGGCGTGCCTTGTCGGTGGTGAGCTGCACCAGCACGCATCCTCGCGCGCGGCATTCCTTGATGGCCCATTGCAGCATCTGCCGCCCGGCCCCCGTACCGCGCAGGCGTTCCGCGATCCGCACCCCTTCGATCTGACCGCGCCAGGCCCCCATCCGGGACAGCCCCGGGAGGAAGCTCAGCTGCACTGTGCCGACCACGTCTCCCTCATGGGTCGCGACCGCGAGCAACTGGTTGGGGTCGGCGTCGATGGCGGCGAAGGCCGTCATATAGCTCTCCCGCAGTGGCAGGCTTGGATCCTCTCGCGACTGGCCCAGCGCGTCATCGGCGAGAAGGGCCACGATGGCCGGCAAGTCCGCTGAGGTGGCCCGCCGAAATCCGATCTCTGGCATCATCTTCCTTTCCCCTAACCCTGAGGTGCGAGCCCGGCCGGGCGGCCCGCCTCCCTCATCCTGAGGTGCGAGCCAAGCGAGCCTCGAAGGATCCCGCCCGGTGTCACCCGCCACTCTCACCTGATCCCCAGAAGCCCCTCTTCTGTCACGATCCGATCCATCCGAATATCATGCGGTTGCGGATAGATCGTATCGATCTGGAATGAGCTTAAGCCCACCCCGATGGCCAGCGGCGCCTCTTTCAGGCTTGCCAGCGTCCGGTCGAAATAGCCGCCCCCATAGCCCAGCCGATAGCCCTCCCGGTCGAAGGCGAGGAAGGGCGCGATGGTGACGTCGGGTGTCACCAGCCGGCTTCCGCTCGGGATGGGAATTCCCAGGACTCCCCGCTCGAGCTTCGTCTCCGGCGTCCATTCCCGGAATTCCATCGGCTTGTTTTTCTCCGCGACGACGGGCAGGGCGACGGTGACTCCCCGGTCCACCAGGCTGGACATCCACGGTCGCAGGTCGAATTCCCCGCGAAACGGAATATAGACGCTCACCACCGTTCCGGCATCGGCCTCTGCCGCGCGGTCGAGACCGGCGATGATCCTCGCTGCCAGCGCCTGGCGGTCCTCTGCGAGGATGGCCAGTCTCTGTGCCACCAGCCTTTCGCGCTCGGCCTTGCGCCAGGCCCGGACGGCGTCCCAGTTTCCTGCATCGATGACCATGGGCGCCAGCCTCTCGCTTTTCAGTAGCCTTTTCCTTCTATGCCACGAGTGGAGTGGCTGGCCCAGCCGCTGTGCGACGCTCCGCGGTTCCTTCTCGACGGGCGTCCTCTTGCACTGCACCAATCACGCTCTTTTGAGCCTTTCCAGGCGCATTGCCGCTGTTCTTGATGGTCGCGAGCTTGCACAAACCACGCCGTGGGCACACACTGCCCCGAATTGCGGTGAGGATGCGGCGCTGAGACGATTGTTGACCCGATTGGAGCAGAGGCGCTTCCCCGCGTCGCGTGCGGCGCTGGTGCTCGCCTGTGTCGCGGCGATGTCTTGTATGGCAACCGCCGTCTCGGCCCAGACGCCGGGGCAAATTGTTCCCGTGGACGCGGCGCGCGTCGAGATGCGGCAGGTCACAGAGGCTCTCTCCGCGGTGGGCGAGCTGACGGCGAACGAGTCGGTCGTGATCCGACCGGAAATTGACGGCCGAATCGCTGAGATCCACTTCGAGGAGGGGCAGAGGGTCGGCGTTGGCTCGCTGCTGTTTACCCTTGATGATGCCCTGTATCGGGCGCAGGTCGCGGAGGCGGAAGCCAACCTCGCCTTGTCGAGGCAGAATGATGATCGCGCCGAGCAGCTGTTCAAGTCCCGAGCCGGCACGGAACGCTCCCGCGATGAGTCGCTGGCTCAGCTGCGCATCGCCGAGGCCCGCCTGCAGATCGCTCAAAAAAACCTGGGCGATACGAGGATTTTGGCACCTTTCGACGGCATCCTTGGTCTGCGCAGCGTCTCGGTCGGCGCCTATGTGACCAAGGGGATCGATCTGGTGGATCTGATTCAGACGGATCCCCTGAAGGTCTCCTTCCAACTGCCGGAGCGATTTCTCGCCCATCTGAGTGTGGGGCAGGGGGTGGAAGTGACGGTTGACGCTTTGCCCGGCGAGAAATTCGGTGGCCGCGTCACGGTGATCTCGCCCAGCATTACCATTGCCGGCCGGTCCTTGAGTCTGCGTGCCGAGATCAGCAATCCCCAGGACCGTCTCAAGCCCGGCCTTTTCGCCCGTGTGAACCTCACGGTGGCGCAGCGCGAGCAGGCTATGCTTATTCCCGAGACGGCCCTCATGCCCCGGGGCTCCGAACAGTTCGTCTACCGCGTTGTCGATGGCAAGGCCCAGGAAACGGCGATCAGGATCGGAGTGCGCAGGGCGGGGGCCGTTGAAGTCGTGGGTGGCCTGAACCGGGAAGACGTTGTGATCACCGGCGGCCAGCAGAAGCTCCGCAACGGCAGCGCGGTGAAGGTCGTCGGCGGCTCCGCGGCCAGCCCGCCGGTCACCACCGGCGGCACCCAGGGCACCACTGGCTCCCCCACCGCGGCGGCCAAGTCATGAAACTGTCCGATACCTGCATCCACCGCCCCGTCTTCGCCACCGTGCTGAGCCTGGTGGTGGTGCTGATCGGTCTCGTTTCCTACGACCGCCTGACCGTCCGTGAATATCCGAACATAGACAATCCTGTCGTCAGCGTGTCCACGAGCTACCCGGGTGCCAGCGCCGGTATCATGGAATCGCAAGTCACCAAGATCCTTGAGGAGAGCCTCGCGGGGATTGAGGGGATCGACTTCATGACGTCCATCAGTCGGCAGGAACGCAGCCAGATCACCATCAACTTCAAGCTGGATCGCGATGCCGATGGGGCGGCCGCCGATGTCCGCGATCGAGTGAGCCGGGTGGCGCGTCGCCTTCCCGAGGAGATCGACCCGCCCGTCATTCAGAAGGTCGAGGCCGACGCCCAGCCGATCATTTTCCTGTCCTTCGCATCCACGAAGCACAGTCGCCTCGAGCTCAGCGATTATGCTGATCGTTACGTGAAGGATCAGCTTCAGACCCTCTCGGGCGTGGCTGAGGTCCGCATCTATGGCGAGCGCCGCTATGCTATGCGCCTCTGGCTCGATCCGATGCGCCTCGCCGGCTACAATCTCACCGTCCAGGATGTCGAGGATGCTCTGCGTCGGCAGAATGTCGACATCCCGGCCGGTCTGGTCGAGGGCAGGGACCGCGAGTTTACCGTTCTGTCGCGCACCAACCTGGCCACGGTTGAACAGTTCGATGATTTGATCGTCAAGCAGGCCGAGGGCTATTCGGTTCGCCTCAAGGATGTCGGCCACGCCGAGCTCGCCGCTCAGAACGAGCGCATGTTCGCGCGCTTCAAGGGCGACAATTCCGTGACCCTTGGCGTGGTCAAGCAGGCCGTCGCCAACCCGCTGGACGTCTCCAACGAGATCCGGGAGGTCTTGCCCCACATCCGCGAGGGCCTCCCCGACGGGATGACCGTCAACATCGGCTACGACAAGTCGATCTTCATCGATAAATCCATCGAGAACGTCTACCACACCATCGCCGAGGCCGTGGTCCTGGTCGTTCTCATCATCTTCTTCTTCCTGCGCTCTCTGCGCGCCACGCTGATCCCCATCGTCACCATTCCGGTGTCCCTCATCGGCGCCTGCGCCCTGATGCTGTTCTTCGGCTTCACCATCAACACCCTGACGCTCCTGGCGCTGGTGCTGGCCATCGGTCTCGTCGTCGACGACGCCATCGTCATGCTGGAGAACATCTATCGCTATATCGAGAAGGGCCTGACGCCCACCGAGGCGGCCCTGAAGGGCTCCCGTGAGATCGCCTTTGCGGTCATCGCCATGACCCTCACCCTCGCGGCCGTCTACGTGCCCATCGGCTTCATGAGCGGCAAGACCGGCAAGCTCTTCACCGAATTCGCCTGGGCTCTCGCCGGTGCGGTGCTGATTTCGGGTTTCGTGGCGCTGACCCTGTCGCCCATGATGTGTGCCAAGCTGCTCAAGGCGAACCACAATCCCAATGTTCTCTCTCGCGGGATCGAGCGCTTTCTCGACGGTATGACCAATGGCTACAGGCGGCTGCTGACCGCGTCGCTCAATGCCCGCTTCCTCGTCGTGCTTCTGGGCCTCGCCGTCTTCGGATGCGGCGTCTATTACTACACCATCCTCCGCGCCGAGCTGGCTCCCTATGAGGATCAGGGTGTCGTCATCGGGATCATCCAGGGTCCCGAAGGCGCCACCATCGAATACATGGACAACTACGCCCGCCAGGTCGAAGCCATTTATGAAAAGGTCGGCGAGGCCCAGAGCTACTCCGTCATGGGCGGGTTCCCCACCGTCTCGGAGGGCAATTCCTACCTCGTCCTGAAGCCCTGGGACGAGCGCCTCCGCACCGCCCGCGAGGTGTCGACCCAGCTGCGCGGCGAGATGTTCGGCATTCCCGGCATCAACGTCTTTCCGGTCCTGCCGCCCCCCTTGGGCCAGCGTGGTGGCTCCAAGCCGCTGGAGGTCGTGATCCAGACCTCGGCGACCTATGCCGAGCTGGACAAGATGGTCCGCACCGTCCTCGATGCGCTGGCCGACTATCCTGGCCTCAGCAATGTCGAGACCGACATCGAGCTCAACAAGCCCCAGGTCGAGGTCTCCCTCGACCGCGACAAGGTCGCCGATCTCGGCATCGAGGTCGACACCATCGGCCGCACCCTCGAGACCATGCTCGGCGGCCGCCAGGTCACCCGCTTCGAGCGCGAGGGCAAGCAATACGACGTCATGGTCCAGCTTGCCCGCTCCGACCGCTCCGCTCCGCAGGATCTGGAGAACCTCTACGTCCGCACCTCCACCGGCGAAATGGTGGCCCTCTCGAATATCGTGACCATCACCGAGGTGGTCGCCCCTCGCGAGCTGAACCATTTCAACCAGCTCCGCTCCGCCGAGATCACCGCCAATCTCGGCGAGGGCGTGAGCCTCGGCGAGGCTCTGGCCCATGTCGAGCAGGTCATCCGCGACACGCTCCCCGCCAACACCCAGATCGACTATTCCGGCCAGTCCCGCGACTTCAAGCAGGCTGGCGCTGACATCTATCTGACCTTCGCCCTCGCCCTGCTCTTCATCTACCTCGTCCTCTCCGCCCAGTTCGAGAGCTTCATCGATCCCTTCATCATCCTGCTCACCGTCCCCCTCTCCATGACCGGCGGCCTCGTCGCCCTCTATTACGCGGGAGGGACGCTGAACATTTACAGCCAGGTCGGCTTGGTCACGTTGATCGGCCTGATTTCCAAGCACGGCATCCTCATCGTCGAGTTCACCAATCAGATCCGTGAGGAGGGCAAGTCCGTCCGCGACGCCGTCATCGAGGCCGCCACCCTCCGCCTGCGCCCCATCCTGATGACCACCGGCGCCATGGTACTCGGCGCCATCCCTCTGGCGCTGGCCAGCGGTGCGGGCGCCGAGAGCCGCCATTCCATCGGCTGGGTCATCGTCGGCGGCATCTCCGTCGGCACCCTCTTCACGCTCTTCGTCATCCCGGCGGTCTATTCCCTATTGCGGCGTGACAAGCAGACCGCCCATAGGCTACATGGCCGGCAGGAACTGCACGGGGCCGGCAGTCACCACGGCGTGCAGCCTGCGGAGTGATCGCCCGGCTCAGCCTCTTGGCAAGCGAGGGAGATCGAAATGATTGGGCGCGAAGTAGTCATCGTCAGCGCGGTAAGGACCGCCATCGGAACCTTCGGCGGCACGCTGAAATCGGTGCCCCCGACCGAGCTTGCCGCCACCTGCACCCGGGAAGTTCTCTCCCGCGCCGGTGTCGCCCCCACTGAGGTCGGCCACGTCGTCTTCGGCAGCGTCATCCAGACCGAGCCCCGCGACATGTATCTTGCCCGCGTCGCCGCCATCGATGCCGGCATCCCCGTTGAGGTTCCCGCCCTCACCGTCAACCGCCTCTGCGGCTCCGGCGCCCAGGCCGTCGTCTCCGCCGCGCAGTCAATCATGCTGGGCGATGCCGATGTCGCCATCGCCGGCGGTGCCGAGAGCATGAGCCGTTCGCCTTACAGCCAGACGGGAGCCCGCTGGGGCGCCCGCATGGGTGACGTCGCCGTCGTCGACATGATGCTCGGCGCCCTGAACGATCCCTTCGGCCATGGCCATATGGGCGTGACCGCGGAGAACGTGGCCCAGCGCTACCAGATCACCCGCGCCGATCAGGATGCCTTCGCCGCCGGCAGCCATCGCAAGGCCGCCCACGCCATCAAGGAAGGCCGCTTCAAGAGCCAGATCGTGCCTGTGGAGGTGAAGACCGGCCGTGAGGCGGTGCTCTTCGATACCGACGAGCATGTCCGCGCCGACGCCAATCCGGAGCAGATGGCCAGCCTGCGCCCGGCCTTCAAGAAAGACGGGACCGTCACGCCCGGCAATTCGTCGGGCATCAATGACGGCGCCGCCGCCTTGCTCCTGATGTCGGCAGAAAAGGCCGCCGCTCTCGGTCTGAAGCCCATGGCCCGCATCATCGGCTATGGCCATGCCGGCGTCGAGCCTTCGGAAATGGGCCTGGGCCCGATCCCTGCCGTCCGCAATCTGATGAAGTCGACGGGCATGACCATCGACGATTTCGACGTCATCGAATCGAATGAAGCCTTCGCTGCTCAGGCCTGTGCCGTGTCCAAGGAGCTGGGCTTCCCCGCGGAGAAGACCAATCCCAATGGCGGGGCGATCGCTTTGGGTCATCCGGTCGGCGCCTCGGGCGCCATCATCACCGTGAAGGCCCTCTACGAGCTGGAGCGCGCCGGCGGCCGCTATGGCCTGGTCACTTTGTGCATCGGGGGCGGGCAGGGCATCTCCCTGGCCGTCGAGCGGTTGAACTGAGCTCCGCCTGGCGGCAAGGTCGCGGCATGATCCCCGGCTCTGAACCGGGTATGATGCCGCGTCGCGAGGCGAAGGCGCGTGCCCGCTACAGGCCAGGCACCAGGCACCCGATGGCCAGGAGCACATAACCTCCCAGCAGCATCCACAATGCGTAGGGCGAAAGCATGGGTATGGCCAGGAAGACGGCCAATACCGCCAGCAGCGTCAGCAGCAGGGACGCGACGAAGATGATGAAGGTCGGCGGGTTGAGATGCATCGGATCCTCTCGGGAAAGGTGAACGCCTAAGGACCCAACTTACGTGATTTCTACTTAAGGTTGTTTTACCGCCTCTGTCAACACCCGCCATGCATGTCCCGGATCGCTGCCACAGGACGATGTGCCGGTTGGCAGGCAAGGGCGCCTCAGACGTCAGTCTCCGTCGGAGGCCCCTTGGCCTGCGCGCGTTAGATCGCAGCGGTCAGCATGATCTCCACGTCATATTCTGGACCGGCAAGCTTGGACTCCACGCAAGCCCGCGCCGGCGTATTGCCGGGGGCGACCCAGGCATCCCACACCGAGTTCATCTCGTTGTAATATCCGATGCTCGACAGCCAGATGGTGGCCGTAATGATCTTCGATTTGTCCGTTCCGGCTTCCGCCAGCACTTCGTCGATTTGCTTGAGGATGTCTTTCGTCTGTTCGGTCACCGATTTGCCGGCTGCATGATCGTCCGCGACCTGGCCTGCGAGATAGACGGTGTTTCCATGGATGACTGCGTTGGACAGCCGCTTGCCTACGCCAAGGCGTTTCAATGTCATGATGGTCTCCTGATGATTGGCCGGAAAGCGTGGCCTGACCAGCATGTAACCCACCCCGGCATCCGACAAAACCCCTCCTGTGCCTCCTGCGCCGTCAAGGGGACTTTGCTCGGTGCCGTGCGTCCCTCCGGACAGCCGGAAGACGGCGCCTCGAAGCACTCCGTCATCCCAAGGCGATCCCTGTCGTAGACAGAAGGGCCACCACCAGGATCGGCGGCGCGCTCCACACGGTCAACAACAGGAACCCGGCCAGCGCTGCCGCGAAGTCTTGCGGCGTGAGAACTGCGCTTGTCCACAGCGGATCATAGAGCGCCGCCGCAAGAATCCCCACGACGGCGGCATTGGCCCCCCGCATCCCCGCCTGCACGAGCCGCCGCTGACGCAGGAAATCCCAGAAGGGCAGCATGCCGTAGACCAGCAGCAGCCCGGGAAGGAACAGCGCCGTCAGGGCCAGGAGTGCACCCGTCACTCCATTGGGACTCACGGGCATCAGCGCGCCCAGATACGCAGCGAAACTGAAGAGCGGTCCTGGAACCGCCTGCGCGAGCCCGTAACCGGTCAGGAAGACGGGGTTGGTGATCCACCCGGGCGGGACCACCTCGGCCTGCAGCAGCGGCAGGACGACATGGCCGCCCCCGAAGACCAGGGCTCCTGCGCGGTAAAAGGCGTCGAACAGCTCAACGGCGCGGTTGCTTCCGGTGGCGGCCCACGCCGGGAGCAGGACCAGCAGGCTGAGGAAAAGGATGAGCGCCACGGCGCCGGCTCGGTGCGATATGGAAAATTGATGCGAGACGAATTCCGTGTGTTCCCGGCTGCGGCAAAGCCAGAGCCCCGCGGCCGCCCCCAGGAGGAGCGAGAGGATCTGGCCTGCCGATGTGCTGAAGAATAGGACGATGACAGCGGCTGCCAGCGCGATCGCCGCGCGCTGCCTGTCCGGTGTGAGACTGCGCGCCATGCCGTACACGGCCTGGGCGACCACGGCCACCGCTACGAGCTTCAGCCCGTGGACGAGGCCGGCTCCCCAGCGCCCTTCCAGCGCGGTTGAGCCATAGGCGAAGCCGATCATCAAGATCGCCGACGGCAGGGTGAAGGCGGTCCAGGCGGCGAGTCCCCCGAGCACTCCTCGGTGCCGCAACACGCCGAGGGCGAAACCCACTTGGCTGGACGCCGGTCCGGGGAGGAATTGGCAGAGCGCCACGAGATCGGCATAGCCCGCATCGTCGAGCCATTTTCTGCGGGTGACGAGTTCCGCCCGCAGATAGCCGAGATGCGCGATCGGCCCGCCGAAGGACGTGAGCCCCAGCTTTAGGAAGGCGAAGAAGATCTCGGGCAGAGAACCAGCGACGGATTTCATGACCGGCAGCCCGCCCCTTCACTGTCCCCGGCTCTTGCGCCGGCAGTCAGATCTCTATCTGTCGACCCAATTCGACCACCCTGTTGCGCGGTATATGGTAGTATTGGGTGGCGTCGCTTGCCAATCCGGCGAGCGTGATGAACATCTGTTCCTGCCACGGCGGCAGGTCGGGACGACTGGATCGTACCAGAGTCTCTCGGCTCACGAAGAATGACGTGTCCATCATCGAGAGTGCTTTGCCGATTCCGCTGCAATGGGCGAGGGCACGCGGGACATTCGGGCTTTGGATGAAGCCCGTATAGAGGACGATCTTGTGCACGCCGGCGCCCAGATCCTCATGGGCCAGGCGTTCGTCATCCGGGACGATGGGCACCGCCTCTGTGACGACGGTCAGCACGATCACCCGCTCATGCAGGACCTTGTTGTGCTTCATGTTGTGCAGCATGGAGGCAGGCACGATGCCGGTGCGGCGGGACAGGAAGACCGCCGTCCCCGGCACCCGGACCACGCGGCTCGTGGCCAGCCCTCGGACGAAGTCGATAAGATGCAGGCTGTCGCGCTCGATCCGTTGCGTGAGCGCCTGTCGGCCCATCCTCCATGTCCACATGACCGAGAAGGCGAACGCGGCGATGACGATCGGAAACCAGCCTCCGGCGATGATTTTGAGGCTGTTCGATGCCAGGAACATGAGGTCGACGAAGAACAGGACCGCGAAGAAGGCGGAGATCAGGACGGGGTGCCACTGCCAGATGTAGATTGTGACGAGCAGCAGCAGCGTCGCGTCCACGAGCATCGCCGACACCACTGCGATGCCATAGGCGGAGGCGAGGTCGTCGGAGGATCCGAAGCCGATGACGACCAGGGTCACGGCGGCCATCATCAGCCAGTTGACTGCGGGAAGATAGACTTGCCCCTGCTCGTGCTCGGACGTATGGCGAATTTCGAGCCGTGGCAGATAGTCGAGCTGCACCGCTTGGCGGGTCAGCGAGAACACCCCCGAGATCAGCGCCTGTGAGGCGATCACCGTGGCGAGCGTGGCAATCACCACCAGCCCCGGCTGCGCCCAGGTAGGGGCAAGGTGGTAGAACGGGTGCTCCAACGCGGAGGGGGTGCGCAGGATCAGGGCGCCTTGACCGAGATAGTTGAGCACCAGCGCCGGGGCCACGCCGCAATACCACGCCAGCCGGATCGGCTTCCGGCCGAAATGTCCCATATCTGCGTAAAGTGCCTCGGCACCCGTGACGGCGAGCACGATCGCCCCCAGGGAGAGGAAGGCGGGGATGGGATAGGCGATGAACAGTTCGATCGCGTAATGGGGGCTGAGTGCCCTGATGATGCTGGGCGACTGCACGATCTGAAACAGACCGAGGGCGGCCAGCACTGCAAACCAGATGCACATGATCGGCCCGAACAGCCGGCCGACCCGCGCGGTGCCTGTCCGCTGGACCATGAACAGGGCGACGAGGATGACGATCGCGATCGGCACCACGAATTCCGACAGCGCCGGTGCGATCACATGAACGCCTTCCACGGCGCTGAGCACGGAGATCGCGGGAGTGATGATGCCGTCGCCGTAGAAGAGGGCCGCCCCGACCAGCGACAGGACGATGGCGATCTTCTTAAGCCGGCCGTTGTTTCTTGTGCGGAACAGAAGCGATGACAGCGCCAGGACGCCGCCTTCCCCTCGGTTGTCGGCGCGGAGCAAGACGGTCACATAGGTGATCGTCACCAGGATGATGAGCGACCAGAACAGCAGGGACAGCACGCCGAGCACGGCAGCTTCGTTGAACGGCAGGCCGCCAATGTCGGAAAAGGCCACGCGCATCGCGTAGAGCGGGCTGGTGCCGATATCGCCGAAGACGACGCCGATGGCGGCGATCGTGAGCGCCGGCACCCGGCTCTTGGCTGAAGAAGTTTGCATGTGATGAGGCCGAGCCCGTCAATGACCGAGGCGGAAATGAGATGCTTTTCGCCTGATGGGCGTCAAGGCAGTGCTGACAATGGCCATATGGCATCGCCACGGCGCAAGGCACGTGATTTTATTGCACTGCAGCATAACCCGCATTGCATGGCTTGCCGATCCCCCGTCTCCACCCGGACGTCCCGTCACTCTAGCGGAAGTCTATACACTTCCACCATACAGTTCATTCCCCTTATTCGATAGCTCCCCATGGCTTCCGGTCGGAAACTATCCGGAAGTGCTTTTGCGGTTTGTTCCGTGATCAGGATCGTCACCGGGTCGTCGGGCGCGCAGTCCTTTCCCAACTGCTCGAACCGTTGAGCCAGGTTCACGACTTCCCCCACGACCGTGTAGTTGATCCGCCCGGGCGCGCCGATATTGCCGACGAGGCCGCGGCCGGAGCTCAATCCGATCCGCACTCGCACGGGCTCGTCACTCGCGCTGTTCTGAGTGAGCTTCTGAGCCAGCAGGAGAGCGGCGCGTGCCCCTCGCTCCGCATGATTGGGCTGCGAGCCTGGCGCGCCCCAGAAAGCCATGACGCTGTCCCCGATATACTTGTCGATGGTGCCCTCGGTCGCATCGATGCAGGCGCCCACTTGCGAGAAATGCGCATTGAGGAAATCTGCCGTGCCTGCCGGTCCCAGCCGGCTCGCGATTCCCGTGAACCCCACGATATCCGTGAACATCACGGTCACGTCCTGCTCCTGCGCCGCCGTGATCGTCTGGTCGTTCGTCAGCAGACGGTGGACGAGCGCCTTGGGCGTGTAGACCTCGAACCACCGCAGCGCCGAGACCATGGAATTGAACGAATTGGCAGCCACGTCGATCTCTCGGATCGGGCTGTGGGGCAGGCGCGGGACCTTGGCGAGGTCGAGCCCGCTCACCCGTGATGCGGCGTCCGCCAGCCGGATCAGTGGCCGGCCCATGCCGCGGCCGATGAAGATGGCGGCGATCACGGCGATGATCAGCAGCAAGCCCGAGATGAGGGCGATATTGGTGAGCCGGGTGATCTCCGCTGCACCGATGGCCCCGGGCACATGCAAGCCCACCAGCCACGGCGTCTTGCCGTAGCGGTTGAGGGTCCGGTAGACGAAGATCTGCGGCTCTCCTCCGACGTCGAGAATGTGGCCGGACTCATGCGTCGGCAGCAGGAAGCTCAGCGGCTCGCGCTCGCGGCTCCACATCTCAGCCAGCACCGGGTCGCCGACTTGCGCCAAGGTCGGCAACGGGTCTTCCTGGCTGCTGCCCCGGAACCCGTGGATCAGCAGCGGATGGGCCAGCACGTGGTCCCGGCCATAAAGGATGAAGGGTGTCGTGCCTGCATAGGCTACCTCGGAGATGTCCTCCGACAGGTCCCGTGTGGCGATCACCAGCAGCAGCGTCCCCTGGATCTCGCCCTTCACCTCCACCGGCAGGTGGTAGACCAGCAGGGTGTCCTGGAACAGCTCCGTCCACAGCGGCGGCAGCCAGCCGGGCTCGCGCGCATCCTTCAGCGCCTCGATCCCCGCCGCCACGTCCGGCCGCCGCGACCAGTCCGCAAACCGCGTCTGATCCTCCCGCCGCCCCACCCGCACCAGGCTCAGATCATTGTAGAGGAACGCGATTCCCTGGATCTGCGGCGAGCCGGCCAGGCTCATGCGCATCGCCAGCGCCAGCGCCGTCCGGTCGTCCAGCAGGACTTCCCCCGCCTGGATCGTCTGCAGCAGGAAGCGTCCGGTCTCTTCCACCGGGTCTAGATAGCTGGTGACGCGATCCTCGCTGGCCTGCGCCACCAGGTCCACCTTGTCGCGCATGAGCGTCGTCGTGTTCTCGATGGCCGCGTCGATGCTGAGCCACAGCGCCGATCCCACGGCCATCAGCATCAGCAGCCCGAGTCCGAGTCCGAAGACTGCGCCCAGCGGCAGGCGCCCGTCCCCCAGCGAACTTCTCCATGAGCGGACGGACATTCATCACTCGCAATCAGCCGCAACGGGGCACCAATAGGCACGGGCGCCTCGCCTTGTCAAAATCCTCCGGCTGATCGGCCCGCTGCATCGAGCCCCCGGTCCCACGGCGGCACCGGAGTGAACCGCTGCGCCAGGAAATCGATGAACGCCCGCACCCGCTCCGGCACGCGCTGCCCCGGCGCATAGACGGCATAGATCCCATCGATCTCGATCGGCGGCTCGTCCAGCGTGAGCGGCACGAGCGCCCCCGATCGCACGGCGTCCGCCACCAGGAAGGTCGGTTGATAGATGATCCCCTGGCCCCGGATCGCGGCTGCCACCAGCGCATCCCCGTTATTCGCCTGCAGGTTTCCCGAAACTGCCGCCATGCGCTCGCGCCGCCGCCCGAACGTCCAGCGCCGGTGCCCCACCACAGTCGACAGCGTATAGCTCAGGCAATTATGCTCCTCGAGCTCCTCCACCCGCGTCGGCGTTCCATGCTCGGCCAGATATCGCGGGGCCGCGCAGACCAGGGTGCGGCAGGGGGCCAGCCGCTTGGCGATCAGCGCCGAGGATTTGAGCGAGCCGATCCGGATGGCCAGGTCCCAGCCTTCCTCCACCAGATCGATCAGCCGGTCGTTCAGCCCCAGATCCACGCTGACCTGGGGCGCCTCTGCCGCGAAATCCGCCAGCAAAGGCGCGATCTCCCGCGTCCCGAACGAGACCGGTGCATTGAGCCGCAGCATGCCGCGCGGCTGCGATCGGTCTTCGGTGATGGCGGCTTCCGCCTCCTCGATCTCGAGCAGCAGCCTTGTGCAGGCCTCGAGGAAATCCCGCCCCGCATCCGTCAGCGAGAGCCGGCGCGTCGAGCGGTTCAGCAACCGCGTATTGAGCCGCCGCTCCAGCGCATTCACATGCTTCGTCACCATGGTCTGCGACAGTCCCAGCTCCCGGGCGGCCGCCGAGAAGCTGGCCAGACTGGCCACCCGGGCGAAGACGGTCATGCTGGTGAAGCGGTCGAGCATGGCGCAGCATCTCACACTCCTGGTGTGAGGTCTTCTCCGAAATGACCCAATTCACGGACTGTTCTCCTGGGTTTATCGTGTCGCCTGCACACTATTCCTGGAGCAGGCCTCATGATCGATTCACGCACCGCACCCTATGGCGCCCTGCTTCTGCGGGTCGCGCTGGGACTCATGTTCCTGGCTCATGCCGGCCTGAAGATCTTCGTCTTCACCCCCGCCGGCGCCGCCCAGTTCTTCTCCAGCCTGGGCCTGCCCGCAGCGTTCGCCTACCTCACGATCGCAGCCGAGGTTCTCGGCGGTCTGGCCCTGATCCTCGGCATCTGGACCCGCGTCGTGGCGATCCTCCTGACCCCGATCCTGATCGGTGCCATTGTCCTGGTCCATGGCGCTGCCGGCTGGCAGTTCAGCGCCCAAGGCGGAGGCTGGGAATTCCCGGCCTTCTGGATCGTGGCGCTGGTGGTCCAGGCCTTGATCGGCGATGGCGCCATGGCGTTGAGACCCCTGAACAAAGTCTACCCGGTCATCGGCCAGCCCGTCACCCGTGGCCCCGCCACTCGTGGCCCCGCGCGCTGAGGAGACGCATGATCGTGACCGACGCCCAGGCCCCCGACCGCGAGCAGGCTCTCAAGCATCCCGGCCATCCCGTGGACCCCGGAGTTCGCATCGGCCATGTGCATTTGAAGGTGGCCGATCTCGACCGCGCTCTCGACTTCTATTGCGGCGTCCTCGGCTTTGCCCTGCAGCAGCGTTATGGGGATCAGGCCGCCTTCGTCTCGGCCGGCGGCTATCATCACCATATCGGCCTGAACACGTGGGAAAGCCGCGGTGGCCGTCCCCCCGCGCCGGGGACGACGGGCCTGTTTCACACCGCGATCCTATACCCCACCAGGGCGGCCCTGGCCGATGCGCTGCGCCGCCTGGTGAAGGCCGGGATCCGCCTCGACGGCGCCAGCGACCATGGAGTGAGCGAGGCCCTCTATCTCCGCGATCCCGATGAGAACGGTGTCGAGCTCTACTGGGACCGTCCTGAAGCGGAATGGCCGCGCCATCCCGATGGCAGTCTGAACATGTTCACCGCCCGCCTGGACCTGAACGACCTGCTCGCCCAGTGACCTGTTGAGGCCGGCGCAGTCTCGGCCTGCGCTCGCGAGTTCTGCGGGGCTTGCCCTCGCTAGTTCTGCGGGCCGACGGATTTCGGCGTCTTCACCCGCGACGGTCCGAGCTGGCGCTCTCTGAACAGGATCAACAGTCCCGCCGACACGATGATCATTGCCCCGATCAGTACCGACAGCGTCGGCACGTCGCCGAACAGGGCATACCCGAAGATCAGCCCCCAAAGCATGGTGAGATAGTCGAAGGGGGCGACCGTCGATGTGTCCGCATGGCGATAGCTTTCGGTCATCGCGATCTGGCCCAGCCCGCCCAGCAGGCCGGCGGCGATGAGAAGCGCCGCTTCCGTGGGGCTTGGCCAGACCCAGCCGAACGGCAGGGTGAGCAGTGCGAGCAGGGAGGCGTTGAGGGAGAAATGCAGGACGATCGCCGATGTGCGTTCGATCGTCAGCAGTTTCCGGACCAGGATCATCGCCAGGGCGGCGAACACCGAGGAGGAGAGGGCGCTGAGCGCCCCCACCCCCTGCGACATCTCCATGGTTCCCTCGCGCAGCAGCGTCAGGTTTGGCCAGACGACGACGAGGATGCCGGAAAAGCCGATGATGACGGCGGCCCATCGGATCAGCCGCACCGTCTCCCCGAGCATGACGATGGCGAGCAGCACTGCGATCAGCGGTGTCGAATAGCCCAGGGCGAAGGCTTCCGGCAAAGGCAGCAGCCCGACCGCGACGAACCAGCTGCCCATGGACAGCACGCCCACGAAGCCTCGGCCGAAATGGCTGAGATAATGCCGCGACAGCAGGGCAGACATCAACTCGCCGCGATAGATCAGCAGCGGCAGGATCGGCACCAGGGCGAAGAACGACCGGAAGAACACGGCCTCGCCCGCAGGAATCTGTGGCGAGACGGCCTTGATGCAGGAGATCATTGCCGTGAACAAGATCGTGGAGACGATCTTGAGGAGAATTCCCCGGGTCGGGTTCATGGGAGGCGTCAGCTTTGGAGGCGGCACCGCAGGCGGGCAACGATATCCAACAGAATCATGCCCTCAGCCCCATGTCGAGGATAAAAGCTCGCCCAGTAGGCACGAAGCCACAACGCTGCCTTGCTCCCGTCATCCCGGACGTGGTGCAGCGCAAAGCGGTCCCCGCAACCGTCATCCCGGACGCGGTGCAGCGCGAAGCGGTCCCAAAAACCGTCATCCCGGACGCGGCGCAGCGCAAAGCGGTCCCCAAAAACCGTCATCCCGGACGCGGTGCAGCGCGAAGCGGTCCCCAAAAACCGTCATCCCGGACGCGGTGCAGCGCGAAGCGGTCCCCACAACCGTCATCCCGGACGCGGTGCAGCGCGAAGCGGTGCTCCGCAGATCCGGGATCCCGTCCCGCAGGGGCTGCAGCCTCAAACCGCCCCCCGCTACTCGCAGGTGATGACGCCCGCCTTCACGACCGATTGCGAAACCTGGCAGGAAGCTTGCCTCTGCAGGTCGCCTTTGAGGCTCCGCTGCAGGCCCACGAACAATGTGTCCGGCCGCTCCTCGCGGAAGCGCGCGCGATAGACGTTCACATTCTCCATGACGCGCTTCACGTAATTGCGCGTTTCGCTGAAGGGAATCAGTTCGATCCAGTCCAGCAGGTCGATTTCACCCTTGCGCGGGTCGCCATATTCCTCGATCCACCGATTGACCGGGGACGGACCTGCATTATAGGCGGCCAGCACCATGGCATAGGAGCCGTCGAAGGTCCGCAGGAGCTCATGCAACAAGGCCGAGCCGAGCTGCACATTGTAGTCCGGGTCCGTGACCAGTCGCGGCAGGTCGTAATCCGCTTTGTAGTTTCGGCTCAGTCCCTTGGCTGTATTCGGCATGATCTGCATCAGGCCGCGGGCCCCGGCATGGCTTTCTGCCTTGGGATTGAACTCGCTCTCCTGCCGGATCACCCCGTAGACCAGCGCCGGCTCCGGCGCGGCGGTGAGGTGATCATGGGCGTAAACCGGCGTCGGGAAGGTCTCGGCTCCGAGGTCGATGCCGTCTTGCGCTTCGGCCTTGGCAAGTCGCACCGCCACATGCGGCCATCCCATCCGGGAGACCAGACCGGCGATGGCCGACTTTTGCTCTCTTGTCTGCGCCTTTTTCATCAGCGCGCCGAAGAACATGGGGAGAAGATCCTCGCGGCCTGCTGAGGCGACCAGCCGCGCAGCTTGGAAGACTTCGTCCTTGTCGAGCTGAGCCAGAGAATCGACCGTTGCCGAGCTTCCCAGCGCCACCGTGTCGGCGACTCTGGGCCAGCCGAGCCTGTCCCGCGCGAGCTGGCCATAGAACGTCTCCGGGTGACCACCGGCGAGAGCATAGTGCTTGCTGGCCTCGGCCGGCTGCCCCATGGCGTCATAGCTTCGTCCAGCCCAATACTCGCCCTGGGAGATGTTGACGGGTCTGTCATTGCCCTTGGAGAGCGTCACGAAATGCGGAAGCGCCTTCTCCGGCTCCTTCAGGAACCGCAACGCGATCCAGCCTGACAGGAACTCTCCCTCCACGAAGGGAAGTCCGCTGTCATTGCCATGTGTGCTGGCCAGCTGATAGGCCTCGCGCCACGCAGTCCCGCCATTTTGCTTCAGCGCGTGCCGTATGAGTTGTCGCTTCTCTTCCCACCAGGCCTCCGCATCGAAGCTGCCGGAATCGCTCGGTTTCACGGCGAGAGCGGTTTTGCGGGCTTCGTCTTCCTTGTCCGTGAGCCGCTGATAGCGGGCCATGGCATAGCGCATGGCCGCCTGCGATTTGGCGCTGGCCGGCAGCTTGTTGTAGAGCTTGAGCCCCTCTTTGTGACCCTTGGAGAGGCTCAGGGCTGCCTTGGCGATCTTCTCGTGATCTTTCGAGATCCGCTTTCCCGCGCGCAATGCCCCCGAAAGGTCCCCGGCATAGATCCGTCGGGCGAATCTGGCCTTGTGATCGGTCTCTGTCAGCGTGCCTTCTTCCGCCTTCAGGATGGTCTCCTCGAGCGAAGCGGAAAGGGTCTCGGATTGCCACATCTCCCGGATCAGCTTTGCAGCGACCTCGGTCTTGCCCAAGGCACGCTGCGCCCTTGCCAGAGCGAGCTTGCCAGAGATCGTCTTCGGCGCACGCGTCTTGAAGAACTCTGTGACGGTCTCCGGTGTCCGCGTCCATTGCCAGAGTGCTTTCTCCGCCCGGGTGCGCATGGCGTCCGCTGCGGGCCAGCCCGGATGCTCGTTCAGGAAGCGGGTGATCTCCTCGAAGGCGCCGTCATGGTCGACGAACAGCGTCTCCCTCCAGGCCAGCAAGCCGGACACGACGGGATCCTGCGCAATCGTCTGATAGACCCGCGCCATCTCGAAATTGTCGCGAAGGACCTCGCCTGTCGCCTTGATGCGGGCGATTTCCGGGGTGAGCTCCCGAGGTTGGTAGATCTCCGGATGCGTCAGGATCGGACTCGGAGGTGCGACTGCCTCTGCTGGAATGGATACGCCGGCTGTCAGCAAGGTCGCTACGGCGACGCTGAACCCGCGAGGCGTGAGGACACGACGTCCGCCCCACTTCATCTATGACAACCCCTCTGAACTCAATTACGCGCTATCCGGACACTTTGATGCGGATGCTTTTTGATGGTGACCCCGATTGCTTAACGGTTGGTAACCATGGTGCAGACAGCCCTCGGGCCGCGGCAGAGATCTAGGCGTGATTTTCGCTCTGAATAAGGCAGCTGTCAAATTTTTCGGCCCCGAGCTCCGCCGGCAGGTTGATGCCGATGAGGCCGCTTCCCCTCAATCTGGGCGAGAGGGCAGGGGGAAACAGTACCTCATTCCGGATATGCCGTGAGCCCAGGGAGGCTTCGACAGCACTGATCAAATTGACGTGTAGCCCTGCCGTGAGGATCGGATACCAGACCAGCATGCGTGTTTTCGGCGCCCGCTGCAGCACGGAGGTCACGAAGCGGCCGACGGCGGCATAGTCCGCTTTCACCTCGTAGCTGGGGTCGATGAAGACCATTCCGGTCCCGCGTTTGGCAGGGAGCAGCCGGAGCACCTCAGTGAGGCCGTCCGCCTTCTGGATCCGGACGCCTTCCCCGGCCAATGTCTTGGTCAGTCCCCAATGCTCCTTGGGATGCAGCTCGAACAGAGTGAGGGGATCGTGCGGCCGCAGCATCATGCGCGCGATCAAAGGTGAACCGGGATAGGCCGCTGGGCCGTGAATCTTCCTGACCTTGCGGATGACCTCGAGATAGGGCTCGGGGAGCGGAGCATCCTCGGCCATGAGCCGGATAATCCCCGCGTCGGCTTCCTTGGTCTTGCGGGCTTCCGGCGTCGTCAGGTCGTAGAGCCCGCTTCCAGCGTGGGTTTCGAAATAGGCGATGGTGTCATCGGCCTGCTTCGCCGCGGCAAGCACGCTGGCCAGGGCCGAGTGCTTGTGGACGTCGGTCAGGCCGCCGGCATGATAGGCGTGTTGATAGGACAGCATCGCTTTGCTCTAGCAGGCCGAGGCAAGGGCCGCCAGAGGCGGCCCGTAAACTTACAGAAAGGCAGGGACCGCCAAGGGCGGCCCACACCTTACGGAAGGGAGCGCCGCCAAGGGCGGCCCGCACCTTACGGTGCGCGCCACTGCCCGCCACCACCGCCACCGCCGCCGCCGCGCATTCCGCCGCCGCCGCCATCCCGCATGGACCGCCCGCCGCCGTCATTGCTCGAGCGAGGCGCTTGCATCCGCTGTTGCTGCTGGGCCCTCGGCTGCTGCTGGACCCTGGGCTGCTGCATCCTCTGCTGCTGCGTCCTGGGCTGCTGCATCCGCGGTTGTTGGGCGCGGTTGGGCTGGCGCACGCGCATCTCCTGCGAAGAGTTGCGGTTGACGCGCTGCCGCTGTTCCATCCGCTGCGGCGACTGCATCCGCTGCTTCGACTGGTTGCGGAAGTAATAGTCGCCCTGCTGCGGCCGCGGCTTGGCATCCGGCCTGTTCGGCCGATCCGGCCTGTCGGGTCGATCGGGCCTGTCGGGTCGATCCGGCCTGTCCGGCCGATCCGGTTTGCCTGGCTTATCCGGCCGACCGGGCTTGCCAGGTCTGCCCGGCTTCCCAGGCTTCCAGTGATGTCCGTGATGGTGCCAATTGCCCCGGTTGGGATACCAGGGGCGATACCGGTAGTAATCATACCAGTAGTCTTCGATGTAGAAGTCGACGACCGGCACGCCGATCTCATAGGCATAGTCCGGCACATAGACCGCCTCGCCCTGGTAATCGGCCCATTCCAGATACCGCGCCGACACCCAGCCGCGGTTGTCGCCCCAGGAGGTGTCGCACCAGCCATACCCTTCGGTGCAGCCGTAAATCTCCACCGGGCTCCGCGCTGGAATGCTCGCTACGACCGGGTAATCCGCCGCCGGTCCGGCCCGCATATTCACATTGGCCGTCGTATAGGCATTCGCCGCATACGCACTATTGGCCCCGAAAGCCGCCAGCAGCAGGGTCGCTGCCGCGGCGAGGACGCTCCGAAAACTCATCGCTCCACTCCGAACTGCTGCACGCGGCAAGGCCGGCGGCTGCATCCAATCCTTTCCGATCAGATAAGACCGCCGGCCTGCCATTGCGAGGGGTGGGGCCTAGTACGGCCCGACGCACCGGTGTCGGTAGCCGTCATATCCCAGATAGGTATCGGTCCGCGGATCGTAGGAGCGGTACCTGTTCATGCAGTATTGGACGTGGTTGCCGCCGCCATAGACCACCGGCGGCGGGGCGTAATAGGGCTGCGGAGCCGCATAGGCCCCAGCCCCCAGCCACCACGGCGCGCTGTAGTAATAGCCGCCATAGTAATGGCCGAAGCCGGGTCGCGCGTAACGGTATCGCGGCCCGTAGCGATGCGGATAGTAATGGTGCCGGTAGCGCACCTCGGTCGCCTGGCTGACGCCGCCTTGGGCCGTCACCGCAATGTCCCGGCTTGCGGTGCCGAGCCCTGCCGCTATGGCCACGTCTCCCCCGGCAGTGCCGACCAGCACCGCCATTCCGAGCGCCGCAAGCGTTCCTCTGATCATGGTTTGCTCCATTGTGAGCCTGTCACGCCGCCATGATGCGCATGCTGCAATGAACCGGGCATGAATCCAGCCGCGGTTCACCCCGCTGCATCCGGCCAGACGACCGCCACGTCGCGGATGCTGAACCTGTCTGCCTGCACGATGATTTCGGCCACGGGATCGTCTCCCGGCGCGGCCCCCCACAGCTCGACCTGCCAGAAATTGGTCTTCTCCGGATCGACCGCCGGCCGCAGGTCCGGGTCCAGCCCTGACAGCATCGCCTCGACAGCTTTCGGATCCAGCCTCTGATAGGCGACCAGCTCGTCCACCGGCAGGGCCCCGTCGCCCCAGTCCCCCCGCGCTTCGGCCTCGTTGGCGAATCTGAAGACGATGCTGTCCTCGCCCGACTTGAAGTTCCACAGGAAGCCCGCAGCGCCGGCAGCCTCACCCACCTCCTGGGTCATGGCCTCGGCCCACCCGTCCTGGAGTCGCAGCACGTCGCCGCCATGCGGGCTCAGCATCGCCGTCAGCCCATCCTTGGCCGTCCCCGCCGCCCAGAGCGGCGCGACCATTGCGGTCGTCGCCGGCGCGACCACCGCGCCGCCTTGAGCCGCGCCGCCTTGCGCCGCCTCGGCGCCAGGAAGCCACTGCGCCGCCTGGGCGCCAGGAAGCCATCGCGGCGTCTGATCCTCCCAGGCGCCGCCCTCCCAGCTTCCCCGCCACAGCGGCGGTTGTGAATAGTCCGGCAGGGGAGGGGTCGGCCCCTCGGCCGTCAGGAAATCCTCTCTTCGGATCTCCCGGTCGGACACGATCGTCACATCCGGGATCGCGTCGCCATCCGCATCGAAGAGCGCGATCCACGGTGGCGGGGGAGCCTCCTCGGTCGCCCTGGGATGGACGTCCCGCCGATAGACCGACCATTCGCCGGCGGTCCCCGTGAAGCCGTTGCCCTCATTCACCCTTTGCCCATGCGGCAGGTCGCCGAAGGAGATGAAGGCGATTTTGTCCTGCCCGGTCTGGAAGCCCCGGACGGCGAGGATGTTGTCTTTCGGCAGCTGGCTGACCTCGATGAGGAGGATGTCCTGGTCAGGACTGGCCATGACGCTCGGGTAGAGCTCTCTCGGCGCGAAGATGTTCGCCGATCCCCGAGGCCCCGGATACCCCTCCAGGCTCATTGCCTCATGATCCATCTCGCCATGATGGTCGCTCATTCCCACGACCAGGACTTTGTTGTCTTCGAGCCCAAAGCTGGGTTCTAGCGTATTGCCCTGAGCAGCCTCGTCGAGGACCTCGAGGCGCCGTTGCAGGGCCGGTCGCAAATCGAGCAGCGTCTCGTACTGGACCGGCTCCTGCCCGTTGGACACAGGGAGTCGGGTGAAGATCGGGTTTGAAAAAATCATGATGAACCATTGATTGAGAAAAATTGAGACGGCGGTGGTGAGGCGCCGGCGGGGTCTGTGACCCGTGCCGGCGCTCGCGATTGTGTCGCGCGGGGAGCGGTCTGACCGACGCGCTCACCGGTTGCGTCAGGCGATGAGATGGATGTTGTCCGTGGTGAAGCGGTCCGTCTCCAGGATGGCCGTGAACTCGGCTTTCCCGTCCCCGTCCTCTCCATGAAACTCCACGCCCACATACTTGCGGTCGCCGTGGAGCTGATGGTGCGGGACCCCGGCCACGAACACGGCAGCCTCCTCGCTCTTCATTTCGTAGAAGATGACTTGGTTGAGCGCCGTGGGTGTCCGGCTGTTCGAGGTTTCGGCGAGCGCTTCGCCTTTGGCGCCGAAAATCGCGACGCCGTCTTTCTCCGAGTCGAATCCCCAGAAGACGACGCTGCCCCCATCCTTCTGCTCGGCGAAATGAGCCACGAGCTCCGGATTGGCCGAACCGGTCACCAGGTCGATATTGCCGGCGCCGAGAATCACGACCGGAGCACAGCCCGTATCCACGCTCCTGTGCAGACCGAGGTCGTTATGCTTGATGTCGCCCATCAGGCTGTGGGTGAAGGCGTTCCGGACGTTCAGAACACCCGCGGTCTCGAGAGACTCGCTCCCTTCGGCCTCGTTGCTCGTGAACGCGATCTGCTCCCTGGCCTGGAGGCGCAGCGTATCGGCGTCATACTCCAGCTTTTGCTGCAGTGTGAACGGCCTGGCCTTGTAGCCGTCGATGAAGCTGAGCGTATCGTCCTCGCCGCGGACCAATATGTCCGCAGCCACCGGCGCCCCGTCGCGGAACGCGACGGTGAAGTCGGCCGCGCCGTCGCCGTCATTGTCGAACTGCGCGAGCCACGGCCCCTCTGCCTCCTGGTACAGGATCCACTGCTGCGGAGTTCCGTCGAAGGTATCGCCTTCCTTGACGCTGTGAGCGCCCTGGCCTTTGCTGAAATAGAACGCCCCGAGCGTGTCTGAGCCACTCTGGAACCCATCGATTTCGAGACGGCCTCCGGGCCGGCGCTCTTCTGGAAGCAGCACGAAGACGTCTCGTTGGCTACTGGCGACCACCGTCTCGCTGTCCGCCAGAGGCACATACAGGTTCAGCTCTGCGGCTGGACTGGATTCAACGAGCTGAAGCGGTGTCTCTGAGCGGCCGATTCGTCCACCGATCGAGCTCAGGACCCCCTCATGCGCGTGCACCGATGTGGTCGACGTCCCGCAAGGGGCTGCTTTGTCCAAATGGACCATGTCGTTGTAGAGGTCTGGCATGAGCTGGGTCACCCGCTCGTGCGAAGGTCTCTCGACCACGGGTTCCTTGTCATCTTCATCGCCACGAGGATTGCTGACTGGGTCCTCGGGTGAGGGAAGCGGCCTTCCGTCGCCATCGTTCCCGCTGCCGGCTGGGCTGCCCCCGTCGTTGCCGGCGGGCGGAATCGGCTGGCCATCTCCGCCTAAGGCGATGGTGACATCACCGCCTGTGGCGCCCGCCCCGTTGGAATCGTCAGGTGGACTCGTGACCTGAGTGTCGGGAATGGGCATGCCGTCATTGTCGCTCGTAGGGAGCGCCGTCGGAGGATTGCAGGGGAGGGTGCCGCAATTTTCCTTCAGGGGAGGCAGGGGCAGGGCCTGCGGGGAGGGAGAATCGCCACGCTGCTCTGTTTGCCCGATGATGTTCAGAGGGCCGAAATTATGACCGGGGACCATCCACGTGGCATCGGATTGCCGATCCCCGTCAGCATCATACTCGATTCGGGTCCAGCGGGCGTCGAATCTGTCCGTTTCCCGACGGATCACATAGGATCCTGCTTCCCCCGAAAAACTGTCGAAGGAGACCGTGTCGGTGTCGGTGAGCAGCGAGTTGCCGACCGCGGCTATGAAGTCTTGGGCGACATTGAACCCGTGCAGGACCTTGACTCCAGGATCGCTCCGTCCGGCAACGTGCACATGGATGTCCCTGCCGGTCGTCCCCCAGCTTTCGTCGTTTCCATCATAAGGCATGAAAATGGTCGGTTGCCGTGTGTCCACGCCCCGGGAAAGCAGGACGTCGTCACAGACCGTTCCTTTGATGACATTGGCGAAGCCTGAGCCGCCGGTTGTGTAAGTCGGATCCAGGTTGGCTTGGCGGATGGCATCGAGACTCAGGTGGAGGCTCTGGATTGCCCCGTCTCTGGTGACTTCATCCATTTTCACCTCGGCGCAAGGCAAGGCCTCGCCTTTGTCTTGTGGGCCCCGCAGGGCGGTGAAGAGCTTCTCGGCCGCTTCCAGGAACCGGTCTGTCCGCTGGCTCAACTCCTCAGTGCCTGCCACCAGCCTCTCGCGGCTGGCAGGGGCGCCTTCACCGGCGGGTGCGACGGCTTCGGAAATCGCTGCGACGCCTTCGCCCTCTGCGATCCTCTTGAAGAAATTGATGATGTTTGTGGCGCCATTCCACCAACTGGTGGGCTGACTATGGTCGGGGGATGCTGGGTCCATGATCTCACCTGTGAAATTTTGTGACCGAGAGCCGCGGGCGGTCTGGCTCTTCGAGGGGGAGGAAGAAGGGAAGGGGATGATTGAGCGACGGCTCGATCATCCCGCTCTCTAGGCGATCAAAGGAAATAGGAGTCGGGGGATACCTGCGGGGGCTCGGTGATCTGCCCGTCTTCCGATGCCGCCGGGATCGAATTTTCTGCCGGTGTCCAGCTGAAATAATTGAGGAAACTGCCGAACCACCCGCCATGACCGCCGCCATATCCTGCGGATGAGTCTCGGGTGTCTGCTCCGGCCGACGGATCGTCACCAAGCAGGTCCTCCTCGGCGTCGTCGGGCTTCTCGCCACGCTCCACCTTGTCCTTGGGGGTGTCGCTTGCATCGACGGCGCCGCCCGGCTTGGCGGCCTCGCCTGGCTGGTTGTTCTCGCCTGCGTCGGCGGGCTCGGCTGGCGAGTTGTTCTCGCCTGCGTCGGCGGCCGCTGCTGGCTGGTTGTTCTCGCCTGCGTCGGCGGCCGCTGCTGGCTGGTTGTTCTCGCCTGCGTCGGCGGGCTCGGCTGGCGAGTTGTTCTCGCCTGCGTCGGCGGCCCCTGCTGGCTGGTTGTTCTCGCCTGCGTCGGCGGGCTCGGCTGGCGAGTTGTTCTCGCCTGCGTCGG
>NZ_VHKL01000015.1 GCF_007474605.1 Rhodoligotrophos appendicifer
ACAGGCGAATGGACGGAGCCCGTTGCTGCACGATGATGCTGCCATCTTCGGCTTGGCGGTTCTCCGCACTCCGCTCGCGATACTGGCCGAGAGAAACCTGCTGCTCATCGCTTGCATCGCTCATGCCTTGCTGATTTTCGTCATAGGCAGCAAGATTTCTGATCTGGTTCGGCTCTGTGCGGAACATGTAGACATAGTCGTTCTGCAGGCCGAGTTGGTTGAGCGCGACCAGCCGCGGCTCCTCGCCAAGGCCGAGGGAGTTCCTGAACACGATGACAGCCTGGGGCTGGTTTCTGTTGTTGACGATGACGCCGTCGATCCGTCCGATTGTCTCGCCATCGGGATCATAGACCATCTGGCCTCTCAGATCCGAAACGCGGGCCTGTCGTTCCCAGCTGGCGGTGTTGTTGTTGGCGTTTGCGTTCTGCTCCGTGCGCTGAGCCTGGCTCGTGTCATTGGCCGTCTGTGCCATGGCCCCGACGGGAAGCAGCATTGTCGAGGTTAGGAGAAGGACTGGAAAGATCTTCATTGAGATGACTCCCGTTAGATTTATGTATTTTGAAGCGTTTCGATGAACGCCTTGCGGTGATCAGCGGTCGATCGCTGTATCCATTCTTCAGCATCCGCTCAGTTGGCGGCGCTGGCCGAATTTGAGCTGCCGGATCCGGACTTGTTCCGCTGCTGCTCGATCACATCGGATGCGCGTTGATCCGGTGCCTGTTGGCAGGCCACGACGGTCTCCTTCACAGGGATCTCGAAATAGCCGCTCATGGCCGCGATCTGAGGAGATGCACTGCCGCTCGAGGCTGAGCCTGTGGTCCCTGCTGAGGAGGAGTTCGCCGCCGCGTTGGGTTTGGACGTATCCGAGGAGCTCGCCTGGGAGCCCGTCGATGCGCCCGAAGAGCCGCTCTGTGAGCCTGTGGCTGACGAGCCCGTGGCTGAAGAACTCGTTTGCGTATTCGTCGGGCCTTTACTGGACTGATTGTCGCCAGTGGAGCCCGACATGGATCCCGACGAGCGCTTCCCTTCGTTATATCCACTCACGAAATACAACACGCCCGCCACGGTTCTTGTGTCCATGGCGGTGATTTCCCGGCATGTGATGTCGCTCGCTTGACGCTCCGTGGACGCCGCTGAGCTCGTTGTTGAGCTGGATCCTGAGGCACCGGAGTTCGAGCTTTGGGCGAAGGCTGCCGGCATGCTAGCCACCAGCGCGGCAGCAGATATAGCAAAAAGGTACCGTGACATGGCATTTCTCTCCTAATAATTGAGGTTTTTTTGAGCCTGCATTGGGGCGACTCAATGGTTCAACAGGAGAACTCCTCCTCCGTTCCAATTTCACGAGAAAAATCTGATGTCAAAAAAATGTTACCTCATATTTATATTAGATAATTCTTGTTATTATCTTTATGTTATTTGTTTTTTGGTCAGTAACTTATACTTTTATGCACGTATTGATTATAATCAGTTAAAAAGACTATCTTATACTAATCTCTAATTTATGTTACTTTAGTGAACCGACGGCGCAGCGATGCCCAGAGCCAGGTTAGAACGTTCCGCTCGGTCGCTCAGGCTTGCAATTTCTTCCGGATGTTTCAGCGACGGGTACGTTTCGCCTCGCCCGTAATCGGCGCCGATGGTGGTGCATCTCCCGGTTATACTTTGATGTCCTTCGCTTCGACCTGGAACCAGCATCGGCAAAGTCTCTTCTGTCTATGACGGGGGTGACGGAAACCAAAATTGAAAGAAGGAATGAGGATGACGGCTCGACGGATACTCTTACCCTCGCTGCTGACGGGACTGGCTTTGCTG
Source organism: Rhodoligotrophos appendicifer (assembly GCF_007474605.1). Taxonomy (NCBI): domain Bacteria; kingdom Pseudomonadati; phylum Pseudomonadota; class Alphaproteobacteria; order Hyphomicrobiales; family Rhodoligotrophaceae; genus Rhodoligotrophos; species Rhodoligotrophos appendicifer. The sequence continues at coordinate 1,813 of NZ_VHKL01000015.1, forward strand.
GCGCCGATCCCTGCGCAGGCGAACTCGTGCGGCGCTCAGACGAAGGCGGCCGCAGGTGAAACAATCCAGGCGATTGCTGTGCGCTGCGACGTGGCGCTGGACGACCTGCAAGGCGCCAATCCGAATCTGCAGAGTGGCCCATTGGCAGCGGGCATGGTCGTGGACATGCCGGGGTTCCTCGGCGGCTCCCTGTCCGAGAACGCGCGCAACGCCGTGCGCGAGGCCGGCGATCAAATCAAGGGTGCGGCAGGCCGCGCGGGAAAGTCGGTGTCGGATTTCTTGCGCGATGAGCCCGATCTCAACCGTGACATTCTGGAGTTCGGCGAGAGCCTGGGCTTGCCCGGTGTGAAGGCGCCCCCTCCGGAGACGGGAGCCGAGGCGAGGGTCACCCCGCAGTCAGGACGGCCTGGCGATCAGGTCGAGATCCGTGCGTCCGGATTTCGCGCCGACGTGGCGGTGAAGATCTACGCGACCTCCGCCGCGGGGCAACAGGAGCTCCTCGGCAGCGCCGTTGCCGATGCCGCAGGCCGCGTGGAGCAGAAGGTGACGGTTCCCAACCGCCCGGTCGGCGATAAGCTGTCGTTTGCAGTCGAGACGGAACGGATGCGGCTGTCGACGGAGCCTTTCGCCGTGACCGCGGCGCCTTGAGGAAGAAGCCCGCCGCCGTACGAAGCCCTTTGGATGATCAGGCAAGCGGTCCGTTTGTTTGGAGGCCAATATGGATCTTTTTGATTTGCAGTGGCACCGGCTCCTGGAGGATCTGGTCACCGTCGCCGTCGCCTTCGTTCTCGCACTGCCGCTAGGCTGGCATCGCGAGGGGGGCAAGATTCGCGCAGGCTTGCGCACCTTTCCAGTGGTGGCCATGGCCGCCTGTGGATTTGCGCTCATTGCCCGCTACGATCCAACCTCGAGCGCCGAGACTCGTGCGCGGATTCTTCAGGGGATCATTACCGGGGTGGGTTTCATCGGTGGAGGCGCGATCCTGAAACGGGGCGACAACGTGCAAGGAGTGGTGACCGCGGCCAGCATCTGGAACACCGGCGCCATCGGCGTCGCCGTTGCCTATGCCCGGCTCGAGATTGCCATCGTGCTCAGCCTCATCAACTTTGTCTCCCTGATCCTTCTCACCCCCATGATCGACGACGACACCTCGACCTGACCGCTCCTCGCGCGGAGGGCGCGCGGGTGATCGAACGGCTTGCAGTGTAATGGCTCGATTTCATCGGACAAGCGGAACCAAAAATCCTCGAGTCCTTTAGCAGTCGCGAGGACACATCGCCCGAGGGGCGGAGCTTAGATCGTTGCCTGGTCGCGCTGAAGGAGGAGAAGTGTCCACGAGCAACAAGACGATACTGAAGTGGACCGTTCCGGTGATCGCCATCTGCTGTCTTGCATTGGCTTGGTACTTTGTCCCGCTGAGGGAATGGGCGATCGCCTTCAGCAATTGGGCCGAGGACATGGGAGTCGCAGGGATCGCCCTTCTGAGTATCGCCTATGTGATTTGCACGCTCCTTCTCGTCCCCGGCGTTCCCCTCACCCTCGCCGTGGCTTTCGTCTATGGCTGGTGGTCGCTGGCGATCTGTTTTCTCGGCGGCATGACGGCCGCCCTGATTGCATTCTTAGCCGGCAGGTATCTGGTTCGTGATCTGATTACGCGTTTCATCCGACGCCATCCCATGCTCAAGGCAGTGGACGCGGTGGCGCGCGAGGAAAGTTTCAAAACGATCCTCCTCGCCCGGCTGACGCCGGTCACGCCCTTTGCGATGGAGAACTACGCGTTTGGGATCACCGGCGTGCGTCTGGTTCCCTATTTGGCGGCAACGGCAGTCGGCATCATCCCCGGCACCATCCTGAATGTCTGGGTGGGGGTCATCGGCCGAACTGCGGCGCGCGGCGGCGCCAGCGTCCTGGGTTGGAGCCTGCTGGGAATCGGATTGCTCGCCAGCATCGTCCTTGTCGTCTGGATCACCCGAAAAGCCAGGCGGAAGGTCCACCAGCAGAAGATCACGGAAGCGCGTAGCTGATCACATAATCGCCGATAGGCGTTTCCATGAAGTGATGGCCGCCCGCCATGAAGCCGATATACTGCTTGCCGTCCACCTCGTAGCTGATGGGATTGGCCTGCCCGCCGGCGGGCAAGACATCCTCCCACACCACCTCTCCGGTCTTGATGTCCATGGCCCGGATCAGGTCGTCGGTCGCTGCCGCGATGAAGACCAGTCCTCCCGCTGTGATCAGGGGCCCGCCATTATTGGGCGTTCCGATCTGCACGTTGATATAAGTCGGCAGGCCGAAGGGACCGTTTCTGCGGGCTGTGCCGAGAGGGTGGTTCCACAATGTTTCGCCCGTCTTGAGATCGATGGCGCGGATGCCTCCATAAGGGGGTTCGGTGCACGGCATGCCCGTGAACGGCGCGCGCCAGCCGGCATTCACGTCGATGGCGTAGGGCGCACCTATCTGGGGATCTCCTTCGCCTTCGGCGCGGCCTTCCTCATCTGAGCGATCGTTGCGCTCATAGATCGGCGAAAGGTTTCGCCTCTCGGCCTCCTCCCGGGGCAACAGCCGGTTGAAGTTGGGGATGTTATTGTAGTTGGAGATGATGATGCCGCGCTCACGGTCGATGGCGATGCTGCCCCAATCCGCCCCGCCATTATAGCTAGGATATTGGATGTAATGGCGATCCGCCGTTGGCGGCGTGTAGATACCGTCATAGGACGCGCGCCGGAACTGAATCCGGCACCAGAGCTGATCGAGCGGCGTCATCCCCCACATGTCCTTCTCCTCCAGCCGGGGGAAGGCCAGGCTGTGATAGCGGGAGCGGGGCTGGGTCTTGGAGATCCAATCGGCTTCGACGCCGCCCGATGGGGCTTCGACTTCATCAACGGGGAAAAGCGACTCGCCGGTTCGCCGATCGAGCACGTAGATGTCCCCCTGCTTGCTCGCGAGGACGAGGGCCGGGACCGGTCCGCCATCTGCGGGGAAGTCCAACAGGGTGGGTTGCGATCCGAGATCGTAATCCCAGACATCGCGGTGGACGGTCTGGAAGTGCCAAACCGGCTTGCCGGTGGTGACGTCTATCGCCACCAGGGAGGTCGCGTATTCGTTCTCGGCCTCGCTCCTGTTGCCGCCCCAATAGTCGACCGAGGAGTTCCCCATGGGGAGATAAACGTAGCCGAGCTGTTCGTCTCCGGCCGCCACCGTCCACATGTTGGGTGTGCCGCGGGTATAAGTTTCACCTTCAGGCGGCAGGCCGGTGAGCGCCGGATTGCCGAGGTCCCATGCCCAGGCCAGCGCGCCGGTCATGGCGTCGAAGCCCCGAATCACGCCCGAGGGAGCGTCCTCCGCCTCGCCGTCCTTCACTTGCGCGCCCGTGACGATGATGCCGCGCACGATCGTGGGCGGCGCCGTGACGGCATACCAGCCCGGCACCTTTTTTCCGATGCCCTGCCACAAATCGACGGTTCCGTTCGGTCCGAAGTCGGCGCAGGGTTCGCCGCTTTCCGCATCGACGGCGATCAGCCTGGCGTCGAGGGTCGCCTCGATGATCCTCGTACCGCAGGCCTGACCTGCTGATGCATCGGGGGCACGATAGTAGCTGACGCCGCGACAGCTGGCCCCATAGGGAATGGCTGCATTGTCGACCTGAGGATCATAGCGCCACTGCTCCTGTCCGGTGGCGGCATCGAGGGAGATCAGGATGTTCATGGCCGAGCAGAGGTACAGACGGTTCCCCACCTTCAGAGGAGTGGTCTCGGGTGCATATTTGCCTTCAGCCGAGCCCGTGGGCATGTCGCCGGTACGGTAGGTCCACACCTTTCTGAGCTGGCCGACATTGTCGCGCGTGATCTGGCTGAGAGGGGAATACCGGGTGGCGTGTTCATCGCCTCCATAGAAGGGCCAGTCCGCACCGACTTCGGGCTGCACGGCCGGAGGACGTGCTGCTGCGGCGGTTGGGATTTGCACCCCTGGACTTGGGGTTTGCACCCCTGGCGCCGCGTCCTGCTGTTCGATCGGGGGTGCCGCTTCGGGCGCGGCCCCGGGGGCCTGCAGCGGTGGTGCTGCGGGGGCGTTCTGGGCGGGCGGAACTGCAGGAGCATCTTGGGCGCTCACAGGGGGACCGAAAACCAGCACGCAGGCGATTGCTCCGAGAGGGATGATTTTGGTTGCCTTGAGCATAGGCGTCTCCTCAGGCCGTGTTCCAGGATGATTACAATCTGCCGTCGCGTTTGTGTCTCGAGCACCGCCTCAGGATCGGAAGGCAGATCAACACGAGCAAGAGAACGACCGTGGGAGCGACCAACCGTGGAACCTGAGCCCACCAATCGAATCCCTTTTCCCACAGCGCCCACACCACTGTGCCTGCATAGGTAACGAGATAGACCCAGAGCGCGGCCATCGATGGGCGAAAGAGGAAGTAGGCAGTCAGCAGCAGGCCGAGCCCGGCAAAGCCGTAATACCAGGAGCCACCGAGCCCGATCAGCCAGAGTCCGCCGAGAAAGATCGGGAGGCCGAAGGCGATGACGAGAAGACCCAGCGCGAACAGCCAGAGATAACCCGATGACCCTCCTGCCGCATGGTCCCGTTGGATGGGCGGCATCGGCACCTCCTATGTAGTTCCTCACCAGCAGATTTTTCTGCGTCTTGTATTGGCTAACTTTCCAGGCAGGGAACCGTTCCGGCCGAAACGCAAATCATCGCGGAGTCGTTTTTATTTGAGGGTCTGCGACACAGCCTTTTCCGAACCTCCCTGCCTCGGTTGACCTGCGAGCAGACACTGGGCGGAAGGAGGTCAACAGGAATCGCGGATGTTGCCCGTTGGCTCCGCTGCAGGAATTCGTTCCGGGGGCCAGGGAACTCCGGCACTGAAAATGCGTTCGCTGGAGGTGAGGGAACGCGGCTCCTTGCCAGAGACACCGCGCACATCGATAGGCAACGACCGGGAGAGTCGGGATGGCGGGAGGCCTTGGCCCGTTTGCAATCCACATGCTGCAGCACATCCTGGCGATGAATGTTGCTGCACCCTTGATCATTCTCGCGCTGCATCGCCGCCTGCCGACGGACCTTTGGCGCTTCTGGCCCGTGGCGACGATCTGCCAGATCGGTCTCCTATGGGGCTGGCATGCGCCGCCCGTCATGGCGTCTGCCATGGCGCATCCGGGCCTGCTGTTTGCCATGCATGGCTCCCTGTTCGTGTCTGCGCTGCTCTTCTGGGGCGCGCTGGCGACCATGCCGCAAGACAACCAGTGGCGGTCGATTTTCGCCTTGCTGGTCACAGGCAAGCTTTTCTGTCTCCTGGCTGTGCTTCTGGCGTTTTCGCCCCGGCTCCTGTTCGGGCATCTGCACGCTATTGGTGGAGATGGCGCGATGCTGGCGGACCAGCAGCTGGCCGGCCTTTGGATGCTGGTCGCCTGTCCTCTGACATATGTTTTGGCGGGAATCATCATTTCGTGGCGGTGGCTGCGGGATCTCGAGACGCGATACGAGAGCGATGGCGGAACAGCCTGATCATGTCACTCGACTGACGCGATGGCAGCGGATCGGGATCGCGGCCCTCGGTCTGCTCTGCGCGGGGTTGGTCGGTGCCGTGCTCTTCATCTGGTCCGGCTATTACAACGTGGCCGCCGGTCGCGAGCATCTATCGTTGACGACGTGGATCCTTGAGCAGGTTCGGGATCAGTCGATCAAATCCCACAGCGACGACATCGAAGTCCCGGAGCTGGATGATCCGAATCTCATCCGTCTCGGCGCCGCTCATTATCAAGGGGCCTGCGTGTTCTGCCATGGGAGCCCCGATCAGCCGCGCAATCCCATCGTAGCGAACATGCTGCCGGCGCCGCCGGATCTGTCGGCCTCCAGCGAATATTCACCGGCGGAAGTCTACTGGATTGTCCTGAATGGCTTGAAATATACCGGAATGCCGGCTTGGCCCGCCGAGGGCCGCGGCGATGAGGTTTGGGCGCTCGTTGCTCTAATCGAGAGCTTCAAGACCTCTGCCGGCGGATCTGGCCATGGGCTGGCGAATGACGACCGGCCGGCGGCGAAGCCGGGGCACGCACTTGCGGAAGGCAGTGAGCCGCCGGTTCTGACCGATTGCGTTCGCTGTCATGGCGACGAGACGGCCGCACCGATCAGTAATCTGGTGCCCAGCCTGTCCGGGCTGTCGAAAGACTACATCATGCGCTCACTTGAGGAATACCGCAGCAATCGCCGGCAGAGCGGGATTATGGAGCCCGTGGCCTTCGCGCTGACGCCTGAGGTCATGGAGAAGCTCGCAACCTATTACGCATCTCTCACGCCGCTGCCGCTGCCTGAGATCAACGCGCCGGAAGCGATCGACAATGGCAGAAGGATTGCCGCAGAGGGTGTGCCTGAGGCGGATGTCCCTGCCTGCCTCGCCTGTCATGGTGCCAGTCGGAGCAATAATTTCCCCGCGCTGGATGGCCAGCCCGCGGCCTATCTGGAGGCGCAGCTACGACTATGGCACAGCGGCGGTCGCGCCTTGACCGGCTACGGTGCGATCATGGCGCCGGTGGCTCGGCGCATGACCGCGCAGCAGATCCGCGATGTGAGCCTTTATTTCCAGGCACGCTCGGTACAGGGAGGGTCGTCGCCGTGAGCCTGCGCCGATGGCTTGCCACCAGCCCTGTGGTTGTCGCCCTTGCAGCGAGCGGATGCGCCGGCAACCAGTCTGCCTTCGCCCCGACGGGAATAGATGCCGATCGCATCAACCTGTTGTTCTGGATCATGACCTTGGCGGGGGGCGTCATCCTGCTCGCTGTCATGATTTTGACGGCCCTTGTCATCGCCCGGCCCGCGTGGTTTCGCCGGCGCATTGCAAATGACCGCTTCGTCATCGGCGCAGGAATCGTCTTCCCCATGGTGACTCTGACCGTCCTGCTCACCTACGGGCTTCTGATGATGCGCGCCGGCGCTCCCCTCGCCGCAGGACAGGAGACACTGCGGATCGCGGTGAGCGGCGAACAGTGGTGGTGGCGGGTCACCTATCGGGATTCCCGGGGGCAGCAGATGGAGAGTGCCAACGAAATTCGCATCCCCGTGGGTCGCCCCGTCGCTCTCGAACTGACGACGGCGGATGTCATTCACAGCTTCTGGGTTCCGAACCTCGCCGGCAAGCTCGACATGATCCCGGGTCGCACCAACGTGCTGACCCTCCAGGCGACCGAGAAAGGGATCAGCCGCGGTCAATGTGCCGAATATTGCGGCGGTGCCCACGCGATGATGTCCCTTCACGTGGTGGCCTTGCCGGAGAACGAGTTCCAGGATTGGTGGCTGCGGGAGGCAGCCCCCGCATCCGGCCCCGATTACGCGGAACAGCAATGGGGTCGGCAGGTCTTCCTGGAGAGCGGCTGCGGCAGCTGCCACACGGTTCGGGGCACGCCGGCGCAAGGCAAGATTGGTCCGGATCTCACCCATGTCGGCAGCCGCCTGTCGCTGGCGGCCGCCACGCTCCCGAATGATGCGGAAGCTTTCGCGCGCTGGATCAGGGACAACCAGCACATCAAGCCGGAGAACAGGATGCCGGGCTACACCATCTTCTCCGTTGAGCAGCTCGCGGTTCTCGCCGCCTATCTCGAGGGGCTGAAATAGCGAAGCCGATGCTCGATTTCACTCAGCTCAATCTCGTCATCAATCTGCTGATCTTCGCATCGGCGGGCGTTGCGGTGTGGATGGCGGGAGCGCGGATCACGTCCTATGCGAACTCGTTCAGTGTCAAGACCGGCATCGGACAGGCGACTGTGGGATTGCTTCTCCTCGGCGGGATCACCTCGCTGCCGGAAATCGGCGCCACTGTCACGTCCGCGTCCATCGGCGCAGCCAACCTCGCCCTGAACAATCTGTTCGGCAGCATTGCCTTTCAAGTCGTCATTCTGGTCATCGTGGATTTTGCTATAGGCCGGCAGGCTCTCACAGCGGTGGTGCCGGACCCCATGGTGATGCTGCAGGGCGGCCTGAACATTCTTCTGCTCACCCTCATGACGGCAGGAATGATCACTGGCGACATTGCCGTCCTCGGGATCGGCGCCTGGGCCTGGGCAGGTCTTCTCGCCTATGTCTTCAGCGTCTATCTGCTGGCACAGTCTCAAGACCGCAGGTCCTGGTTGGCGGCAGACCGGGGGCAGCTCAACCGAAGTCTCCAACGAAAGCAGGACGATGCACAGAAAACCGCCGATGAGGCGCATCAGGCCATCAGCCTCCGCAGAACGATCGCCTGGATCGTCGGCCTTGGCGCAGTCATCCTCGTCGCTGGTTATTTTCTCTCCTTGACCGGCGATGCCATGGCAAAGCAGACAGGACTGGGCGGCAGTTTCGTGGGCTTCGTGCTCCTCGCCGGGGCCACCTCCCTTCCGGAGTTTAGCACCGCGCTGGCGGCGGGGCGGCAAGGGCTCTACACCCTCGCGATCTCCGACATTCTCGGCACCAATCTCATCAATATTGGGCTCGTCTTCCTCGTCGATGCGATCGCAGATGGAGAACCGGTTCTCAACAGCGCTGGTCCTTTTGCGGCCTTCGGCGCTTTGCTCGGGATCGCCGTCACCACTTTGTTCGTGATCGGGATGGCCGAGAGGGGCGATAAGACCATCGCTCGGATGGGGCTCGACTCCCTAGCGGTGCTGATCACCTACGGGACCGGGCTCGTCATTTTGTTTTTCCTGCGCTGAGGGAGGAGAAGCTCATGGCCCTACCCAATGTCGGCCCCCGCCCCGAAGGTGAGTTGGAAGAACTCAAGCGCATCTGGGCTACTCCGCGGGGTTGGCGCATCCTCACGGCCGTCAACAATACTGTGATCGGCATCCTCTATATCGGTGCCGCCTTCGCCTTCTTTTTGGCGGCGGGCGTTCTGGCCCTGCTCATGCGCACTCAGTTGGCGGTCGGGGACAATGATTTTCTGAGCCAGGATGTCTACAACCAGATCTTCACCATGCATGGAACCACCATGATGTTCCTGTTCGCGGTGCCGGCCGTCGAGGCTCTGGGCGTCATGCTTCTGCCGCAGATGCTGGCGGCGCGCGATCTGCCCTTCCCGCGGCTCAGCGCATATGCCATCTGGGCCTACATCATCGGCGGCACGGTTTTCTTCTCCACGGTCTTCTATGGGCTTGCCCCAAAAGGCGGTTGGTTCATGTATCCGCCGCTCACCACGCTCGAGTACTCGCCCGGCGATAATGCCGATTTCTGGCTCCTCGGGATCGGCTTCATCGAGATCTCCGCCATCGCCGGCGCCATCGAGATCATCGTCGGCACGCTGCGCACCCGACCGCCGGGGATGACGCTGGCGCGGATGCCGATCTTCGCCTGGGCCATGCTCATCTTTGCCGCCATGATCGTCTTCGCCTTTCCGGCCGTAATCCTGGCGACGATGCTCCTTGAGCTGGAGCGTGCCTTCGGCTGGCCCTTCTTCTCGTCAGACAAGGGCGGCGACGCCCTGCTCTGGCAGCACCTGTTCTGGTTCTTCGGCCACCCGGAAGTCTACATCATCTTTTTGCCGGCTGCGGGGCTGGTCTCCATGATGATCCCGACCATGGCGCAGACTCCCCTCATCGGCTATCGGCTGATCGTGGTGGCCCTTGTCGGCACCGGCTTTTTCAGCTTCGGCCTGTGGGTCCACCATATGTTCACCACCGGCATCCCGGCCCTGAGTCTGGCCTTCTTCTCGGCCGCCAGCATGGCGGTCGCCGTGCCCTCCGGAATCCAGGTCTTTTCGTGGATCGCCACCATGGCGGCGGGCCGAGAGCGCTTCCGGATCACCGTGCCGTCGCTGTTCATTCTCGGCTTCCTGTTCATCTTCGTTCTGGGCGGGCTCACCGGCGTCATGGTCGCCATGGTCCCTTTCGACTACCAGGCGCACGACACCTATTTCGTCGTCGCCCATTTCCATTATGTGCTGGTGGGCGGGATGGTGTTCCCCCTCTTTGCCACCTTCTATTACTGGGCGCCCATGGTGAGCCGAAACATGCTCTCCGAGCGTTTGGGGCGCTGGGCCTTCTGGCTCATGTTCTCGGGCTTCAACATCGCCTTCCTGCCCATGCACATCACCGGTCTGGCGGGAATGCCGCGACGGGTCTGGACCTATTCCAGTGGTATGGGTTGGGACACGCTGAATTCGATTTCCACTGCCGGCGCCTTCATCATGGCAAGTGGCGTTCTCGTCTTCGTCCTGGATTTGATCCTGAACTTCCGCACCGGTGAGGGGGGTCCGGACAATCCTTGGAACGCCGGCACATTGGAGTTCCTGCCGAACGACGTCTACTCCACCCGCAGCATTCCTCACGTCACCAGCCGGGAGCCCTTGTGGGACAACCCGGACTTGGCGCGCGAGGTGAAGGAAGGGCTTCACTACCTTCCCAACGCCCCCACCGGCGGCCGCGAGACGATCGTCACCTCGGTGGTGGATGCCAAGCCGCAATACATCATCCAGATGCCTGGTCCCAGTTGGACCCATCTGAGCGCGGCCGTCTTTACCGCCGCCTTCTTTCTCCTTCTGACCGTGAAGATGGTGACGCTGGCAGTCAGTTGCGGTGTTCTCGCGGTCCTGTCCTGCATCGTTTGGGCCTGGCAGCTCGACAAGCCGTCACAGGGCGATGTCGAGATCGGCTCCGGTATCAGGATCCCCACCTATATGACCGGGCCGCAATCCCATAGCTGGTGGGCCATGGTCGTGCTGATGCTCGTCGCGGCCTCGCTCTACCTCGCCTATGTCTTCTCCTATTTCTACCTGTGGGTCGTCTCGCCCGAAGTCTGGGCTCCGGCCGGATCCCCCGCCCCTCCGTCACTGGGATTTCCCTTGGGTTCGGCAGCTCTGCTCCTGGGTGGCTGCCTTGTCTTGTTCTTGACCGACAAGGCGTTGCCGCCGTCGGGCCGGCGCAGCGGACCGGTCGTGGGCGGCCTCATGATTGCGGCAGTCGCCCTCGGAGCGGCCGTGGTCCTGGAGATCTGGGGACACTGGACGACGGGATTGCGCCCGGATGCGAGTGCCTACGGCGCCATGGTCTACCTAGCCGCCGCGCTCACCGGCCAGGCCGCCGCTGCGGTGATCATCATGTGTCTGTTCGCCTGCGGCCGCATGGTCGCCGGGCAGCTCGATAAGGAGCGCAGGATTACCTTCGACAATGCGAAGCTGTTCTACGTTTACACCGCGGCACAAGGCCTCGTTGGTCTGCTCCTCATTCACGGCTTCCCGCGCTTGGTTGCTGAGGCCACGCCATGACCGAGGATCTGCGCGGCGAGCGCCCGATGATGGGAGTGTTCGTCTATCTGCTATGGGGACCGCTTCTGTGGTCGCTGCACTTGCTCTTGGTTTATGCGAGTCATACCGGGCTGTGCCGGATGGAGCTTGCCGACTGGCATGGTCTCCCTCTCGTTCAGGGCATCATCATTGGGGTTACGGTTGCCCTGGCTGCGGCGGCGACAGCGCTTCTGATTTGGCCGAAGACCTTTTTTCGAGCCTTCGTGGGCAGCCAGCCTGGGGCCGATCTCGACACCTTCATCATGCGCACCATGCGCCTCCTTGCGGTTCTGTCGATCGGCGGCATTCTCTGGTCCGGGATGGCAGCCATTGTCCTGCCCTCGTGTCTGCAGCTGCGATGATCCGGCCGGCCTTCACTCCGCATCATCCCCCGGAACGTCTACCGGCTCCTCGAGCACCTCTCTCACATAGAGAAGTTTCACCATCACGAAGATGACAACGGTCAAGGGCATGCCGAACAGGAACCCCAGGGGACCGAACAGCAGGCCCAACGCCAGGACGACGAACAGGCCCAGCACCGGCGGCAGGTCCACCGTCTGCCTCTGGACCAGCGGAACGACCACGTTGTTCTCGATTTGCTGGATGAGAAGATAGAGGCCCATCACCCAGTACACGGTCGTATCTCCCACGGACAGCGCCACGAGGATCGCCGGAATCGCGCTGAGGATAGGACCAAAATAGGGGATGAATTCGAGCAGCCCCGCCAGGATCCCCAGCGTGAGCGCGGAAGGGACGCCGATGATGAAGAGCCCGATGGTCGTCGCCACCCCGACGAACAGCATCGTCAGCAATTGGCCCAGGAGCCAGAGCTTCAGCGCCTCCCCGGAATGGTCGAGTGCAGCACGGGCGTGCTTCCGGCTTTCGCGCGGAAACAGGGTGACGAAACCACGTTTGTAAAGGTCTGGATCCACGGCCAGATAGGCGCCCGCCACCAGGATCAGGATACCGCCCGACAGCGCGGTGACGACGTTGGATGTGTATCCCGCGATGCTCCCGAAGACCCCGCCGCGGTTGAGGATCTGGGTTGCCTGCTCGCCCAGCCTGTCCCAGAGATCGGGAATTCCAACTTGGTGTCCTACGGACGAAATCATGCTTGGAAAGGTCTGGATCAGAGCCATGACCTGGGCCTGAATCTGGCTGCCGAAGACAAACAGGAATCCGCCGATGCTGACGGCGACGAGGATGAGGACGATAGCCAGCCCCGCCATCCGCCCGATCGGCGTGTACTTCTCCAGGAACTGTGACGCAGCCACCAGCAGCGATGCGAAGATGATGGATCCGAAAACCAGCAGCAGCAGCTGCGACAATTGGTAGATCAGCAGGATGGCGACGAGCGCCAGAGCGGTCCCCAGGGTCTGCGTGATAAACCGCCTCGAGGGCTGGAGATGGTCCACTGTGTATCCGCCGCGATCTGACTGCCATGGCAATGAGGGTGATGGTCGAACTCCTCGGCGACGCTGCCTGAACTCTCCCAAGGCTTAAAAAAGCAGTTCCGGGAACTTCTACAAGACAGGAAACGTGTCAAGAAAGCAGATATTGTTGTGATCTCCTCTTTCGCGAGCTCGTTATCCGACTGCCGATAACGCCGCTCCATCCGGCGGGGTGAACGGTTCCGACCATGAGCAGGCGAGCATCTCGGGCAGTATTCAGCAATCGCGTCGTCCTCGATTGTTCACTGTGGATGTTGAGCCTGAAGCCTTTGCTCTGGATGCTGCGATCGTTCTGTGGTGTCCGCCTCACCGCGCGGGGCGCAATGATCGACCCGGCGGTGCAACCATTCTGCCGCGTCTCTGTTTCAAAAGGGCAGTGTACGAACGCGAAAGCCCTTCCATGCCGCAGATCTTCACGGCGTCGGCGGATACGTGGCTCCGAGCCATGCTCCTGCTGGCCGTGCTTGTGATCTGTGCAGGGATCCTGCTCATCGGCGGCTACATGGACTCGAGCTACGCCACGCTGGTGGGGTGGGTACGCGATCAGCCGGTGCCCTTCAGTCACGAACACCATGTGCGCGGCCTTGGCATCGATTGTCGCTACTGCCACACCTCAGTCGAGATTGGGCCGCAAGCCGGACTGCCCGCGACCCATATCTGCATGACCTGCCACTCACAGGTCTGGACGGGCGCTCCCATGCTTGCACCGGTGCGCGAAAGCCTAGCCAAGGACACGCCCTTGCAATGGCATCGAGTCGCGCGTGTGCCCGACTACGTCTATTTCAACCACTCGATCCACATCGCCCGCGGCGTCCCCTGCGTCACCTGTCATGGCCGTGTCGATCAGATGCCTCTGCTCGCCCGTGCGGAACCCTTTCAGATGCAATGGTGTCTTGATTGTCACCGTAACCCCGCACCCAATCTGCGCCCGCCCGATCAGGTGACGCGGATGGACTGGAGTGATTGGGACAATCATCCCGAACAGCACAAGGAGTATGGTGCACTCATGGTGAAGGCATATGGAATTGAGCCCTCGAAGCTCGATGACTGTAGCATCTGCCATCGATGAAACGGATGCCGCATAGGGATGCCGGGACATCTGTTCACCGCCTGCGCGACACTCGGGGGGAGCGGACCGGCCCGCGGTTCTGGCGTAGCCCCGATGAGTTGGCGCAGTCACCTGATTTCCGAGCCTTCCTCGAAGCCGAGTTTCCATCCTCGGCTCCGGCAGGCGCGGACGTCGATCGTCGTGCGGTCCTCAAGGCGATGGCTGCGTCCTTAGCGCTCACCGGTCTCGCCGGCTGCTCGGCCGAGGCCGATGACAATGCCTTGCCCTATGTAAATGCGCCTGAATTTGTGATCCCCGGGGTGCCCAGGATGTACGCGACGGCCGTCACTCTGTCAGGATATGCCCAGCCGGCAATTGGCAAAACCTATGTGGGGCGTCCCGTGAAGCTCGAGGGGAACGACGAGCATCCCGCCACCCGCGGCGCGACCGACCCCTTCCTGCAGGCAGCGATCCTTGGTCTTTACGATCCGGAACGGTCTCAGTCTCCCCTTTTTCTGGGACGCGCTACCGCCTGGGAGGCCTTCGATGCAACCATGATGGCGCAGGCGGGGGCGCACGATGGTCGCCGGGGCGAAGGATTTCGCCTGCTGACGGGAGCCGTCACCTCCCCGACCATGCTTCGGCAGATCGATGAATTGATGGCGCGCTGGCCCATGGCACGGTGGCATGTCACGGAGCCGGTGAACCAGGCTTCGGCTCTTGCGGCGACGCGAGAGGTGTTCGGGCGGCCGTTGGATCACCATCTCCAGCTTGATCGCGCCGAGCTCGTGATCAGCTTCGATCATGACGTCTTGGGCCCCGGACCCTGCCAGGCAGTCCACGGCAGGCGCTGGTCCGACCGCAGGCTCGCTGCCCAGCAGGGTCATGGAGGATCGCGGCTGTTCGTGGCCGAGCCGAGCTTGTCGATCACGGGATCGCGTGCCGAAGACCATCTGATCACGCGCTTCGAGCACACGGGTAAGCTCGTATACGCGCTTGCCGCGGCAGTGGGCGTCGCTGGCGCCAAGATGCCGGAATTGACTCCGCCGGAGCGCGTCTGGCTTGAGCGGATAGCCGATGCCCTTGATGGCCAGGCTGGGCGCGCTCTGGTAACCGTCGGCCCACAGCATTCAACGGAGATCCATGCCTGGGCCATCCTGATCAATGAGCGGATCGGAGCCCTGGGCAAGACGCTTCTGTACACCGATCCCATCGCCACCGCGCCCCCTGACGGAGAGCGATCGCTGGAGGCATTGGTCTCCGAAATGGCTGCCGGCCGGGTGACGACCCTGGCCATGATCGACGTCAATCCAGTCTATGCCACCCCGGCCGATCTCGGCTTCGCCGCCGCCTTGGACAAAGTCGGGCTGCGCATCCATGCCGGTCTCCATGCCGATGAAACGGCGGCCCTTTGTCATTGGCACCTGCCGCTGCAGCATGAATTGGAGAGCTGGAGCGATGCTCGGGCAGTGGACGGTACAGTCAGCATCATTCAACCGTTGGTGCGCCCCTTCTATGCCGTCCGCTCGCTTCATTCGGTTCTGCAAAACCTGAGCGGCTCCGGCAGCGGCGATCGCGACATCGTCACGAGCACCTGGCGTGCTGAATGGGGGCAGCAATTCGAGGCAAACTGGGCGGAAGCCCTGGTGCGGGGCTTCGTGCCCGACAGCGCGGCACCTTTAATCGCGCCCGACATCGCGACACGCTCGATCAATCCTCCTTCACAGGTCGAGGAAAGAGGGCTCGCGCTTGTGATCCGGCCGGATCCCACCATCTGGGACGGTCGCTTTGCCACCAATGCCTGGCTGCAGGAAACGCCGAAACCACTGACCAAGATCACCTGGGGCAATGCTATTCTGATCAGTCCGCAGCTGGCGACTGCCCGGGGCATTACCAACGGAGACGAGCTTTGCGTCGAGGCGGATGGTCAGACTGTGACGGGCGGTGCCTGGGTCATGCCCGGCCAGGAGCCGAACACGGTGCTCGTGACGCTGGGATACGGTCGCAGCCGCGCCACGCTGGCGAACGATCTGGGCGTCAACGCCTATGCGCTGTGCCGGCAGACAATGCCTTGGTACGTCGGCGGCGTCACCCTGACAGCGACGGGCGAGAGGCAAGTGATCGCCAGCACACAGCTGCACCAGGCTATGGACGGCTTCGACTTCGTACGTGTGGTGGATCGCGCTCGACCCGATGCCACAAAGCAACGCACCGTACCCGGTCCTGAAGACGCCCATCAGAACGGAGCGTGGGCACCCACCTTCTATCCGGTGCGAGAGTGGGACAGCCCTTCCTGGGGCATGTCCATCGATCTTGATCTCTGTATCGGCTGCAATGCCTGCGTCGTTGCTTGCGTCGCCGAGAACAATGTTCCCGTGGTCGGCAAGGAGCTCGTGGCCCAGGGGCGGGAGATGCACTGGCTCCGCGTCGATCATTATTTCGAGGGCGACCCCGAGGCCCCACGCTCGCATTTCCAACCTGTGCCCTGCATGCATTGCGAGCAGGCGCCTTGCGAAATGGGCTGTCCCGTGAACGCCACGGTTCACAGTTCGGACGGATTGAACCTGCAGGTCTACAACCGCTGCATCGGGACCCGTACCTGTTCGTCCTATTGTCCCTACAAGGTGCGCCGCTTCAACTGGTTCGACTTCACGGGCGATGACCCGGAATCGATGCGCGCCATGCGCAACCCGGACGTGACGGTGCGCAGCCGCGGGGTAATGGAGAAGTGCACCTACTGTGTTCAACGGATCAGCGAGGCGCGCATCGCCGCAAAGAAGGAAGGCCGCGAGTTCACCGGCGGAGAGGTGACGACTGCCTGCCAGCAGGCCTGCCCCACAAAAGCGATCGTGTTTGGCAACGTCGAGGATCCCGCATCGGAAGTGAGCGGACGTAAGGCGAGCCCGCGCGATTACAGCCTGCTCGAAGAAGCGAACACCTGGCCTCGCACCACCTATTTGGCGCGGATCGAGGACAGGGGTGGGAGCGGCACGCAATGACCGAGAGGCCAGCCGACGCGCGCCAGGACCATTACGCCGCCGTGACCGATGAGATTACCCGCCTCCCCCTCGCCTATCCCGATCCGCGCGGCTGGTGGATCTGCTTCGGATTGTCTCTTTGTCTGCTGCTGTTGTTTGCGGTCTCCGCCGGAGTGCTGTTCTGGTACGGCGTCGGCATGTGGGGCAACAACATTCCCGTGAATTGGGGGCTGGCGATTTCCAATTACATCTGGTTTCTCGGCATCGGCCACGCGGGAACCTTGATTTCAGCGCTGCTCTTGCTGCTCAATGCCCATTGGCGCAATTCTCTCAACCGTTTTGCCGAGGCAATGACGCTCTTCGCCGTCATCTGCGCCGGGCTGTATCCGATCCTTCATCTCGGACGACCGTGGCGCTTCTACTGGATGGCGCCCTATCCCAACACCATGGACATCTGGCCGCAGTTCAAGAGCCCGCTCACCTGGGATTTCTTTGCAGTGCTGACCTATCTCATCGTGTCGGTCTTGTTCTGGTATATCGGGATCGTTCCCGACCTTGCAGCCACCCGCGACCGGGCGCGCAAACGGTGGCAGCAGGTCTTCTACGGCCTTTTCTCGTTGGGCTGGCGGGGTTCGGCCCGGCATTGGGCGCGCTGGCGCCAATCCTACCGCCTGACCGCCGCCATTGCGGTGCCGCTCGTTGTCTCCGTGCATTCCGAGATCTCGCTCCTGTTTGCCGCCGGCCCTATCCCCGGGTGGAACTCGACCGTCTTTCCCCCCTATTTCGTCCTTGGTGCGGCTTTTTCCGGGTTTGCGATCGTCTCCATGATCGCGGTCATCCTGCGTGACGTTCTGCACCTTCGGGATCTGGTGACGCCGCGCCATCTCGATCTGCTCGGCAAGCTGCTCCTCGCCACCGGGCTCATGACCGCCTACGGCTATTTCGCCGAAGTCTTCGATGGCCTTTATGCCGGCGGCAAGCAGGAACTGGGCACACTTTCGGACAGGATGACCGGTGTCTACGCCTGGAGCTACTGGGGTGCCATCATCGCCAACTTCGTGCCCTTGCAGCTTCTCTGGTGGCGCTGGGCGCGGACGGCTCCCCTCGTGCTCTTCCTGATCGGCGTCTCGGTCGCCATCGGCATGTGGTTCGAGCGCTACATGCTGCTCGTGACGTCACTCTATCGCGATTATCTGGTCTCCTCCTGGGGTGAATATCACGCGTCCTTCTGGGAATGGAGCCTGTTTGCCGGCATGATCGGCGTCTTCCTTGTGCCTTTTCTTCTGTTTGTCCGCTTTCTGCCGGTGATTTCCTCCTTCGAAGTGAAAGAGGCCTTCTTCGAGGAGCAGCAGGAGCGCCGCCATGCGTGAACCGACGCCGCACGAAGAGGTCTTTGGCCTCCTGGCAGAGTTCGATGATCCCGATGCCCTCAAGAAAGCCGTCCACAAAAGCTGCGATGCAGGCTACCGGTGCATAGACGCCTATACGCCGTTTCCGATCGAGGGTTTGGCGGAAGCGATGGGCTTCAAGGATCGGCGCGTCGCCTGGCTGACACTCGCCGGTGGTTTCTTGGGCGCGGCGACCGGCTATGGGCTGCAGGTCTATACCAATCTGGATTTCCCGATCGACATCGGCGGCCGCCCGTTGATCGCCTGGCCGGCCTTCATGCTGATCACCTTCGAGGTCACCGTGCTGTTTGCGGTCCTGTTCTCGATATTCGGCATGTTGGCGCTCAATCACCTCCCGCGGCTCCATCATCCGATCTTCGACATTCCCGAATTTCACCTCGCCAGTTACGACAAGTTCTTCCTCGTGCTGTTCAGCACTGATGAGAAGTTCGACCGGGAGAGCACGCGCGGCTTCCTCGAAGGTTTGGATCCGGTGACCATCGTTCCGGTCGAGCATACGGAGGAGCCGGAATGAAGCTCCACCTGCTGGTCCTGCTGGCGGCGCTTGCTGTTTCTGCCTGCGATGAAATGAGCGACCAGCCGCGCTATGACGAATATGCGCCGAGCACCCTCTTTCCCGACGGCAAATCGATGCAGTCACCGCCCGCCGGCACCATGGCACGCGGTGACCCTGAACCGCTCACATCGCTGCGCGAACGGCCACCCATGAGTTTGGCACTGCTCAAGCGCGGCCAGGAACGCTTCGGCATCTACTGCACGCCATGCCATGACGCTGCTGGAACGGGGCATGGAACGGTCCCGTCGCGCGGCTTTCCAAACCCGCCGAGCTTTCATATCCAGCGTCTGGTCGATGCCCCCTCGCGCTATTTTGTCGATGTCATCACCCATGGCCATGGCGTGATGTACTCTTATGCGGATCGGGTGGTGCCCGCTGACCGGTGGGCGATTACGGCTTATATTCGCGCGCTGCAACTGAGTGCGAATACACCCGTCGCGGCTCTGAGCCGCGCGGAGCGGACACGGCTTCGCGAGGCTTCGCCATGAGAGCCTTCAGGATGCAGGGGCCACGACTTCAGCGGCTTACAGCCTTCGGGTCATGTGCTCTGCTGTTCGCACTAGTTCTCATGCTGGTCTCGCCCAAAGCGGCAGTGGCCGGGTGGCTCTCCGGCTTTGTCCTCGTCGGCAGCATACCGATGGGGGGGCTGGTCCTCACCATGATGATCCGCCTGATTCCTGGCGCGTGGGCGGCTGATCTTGCGCCGGACGCCGAGGCCACGCTCCTGTCTCTGCCACTGGCCTTCCTGGCCGCGCTGCCGCTTCTGTGGGGACTTCATGCGCTCTATCCTTGGGCGCAGGCTGCTCCCCAGAAGGCGTTTCAAGCGATCTATCTCACGCCGCTGTTCTTCGCCCTGCGGACGGTTGCCTTCTTTCTCGTCACGATTGCACTCGCCTATCTGCTGGTGTCCCGCCGCGATTGGTCGGTTCCCCTGGCATCGGGCGGTCTCATCGCCATTGTACTCATCGACACGCTGATCGTCACGGACTGGCTGATGTCGTTGGAGCCGAATTTCCATTCATCCGGGTTCGGCCTCTACATCCTGTCGATCCAGGTGACCATTGCGCTTGCCTCGCTCATCCTGTTCCGCCTCGCCCAAGGGCGACCGCCAGCGCGAACGGGAATACTGGGCGCGCTGTTGCTGACGGCCATCCTGGTCTGGGCCTATCTTGCCTTCATGCAATATTTCATTCTCTGGTCGGGCAACCTGCCCGACGGGGTGCTCTGGTATCAAAGCCGCAACGAAGGCATCTGGACAGTCACCGCCTATGCCATCGCCATTCTTCAGTTGGGCCCGGGTTTCCTGCTGTTGTTTCCCCCGATCCGCGCGGGCCGCTGGTGGGTGCTGATGCTCGCCGGCTCAGTGCTGGTCAGCAAATGCTTGGAGATTGCCTGGCTGGTATTCCCAGCGGTTGCGGCACCTCTTGGCACCGGCTTCTTGGTCATGATCCTGACCTCTGCTGGGCTCGTTCTGACCGGAGCGGCGTGGATCGGGATGGTCAGCCAATCTCCTGTGGCGCCTGTTTACAACAAGGCGGTGCATCGATGACCGAACGAGAAAATCCGTGCTTCGAACCGCGTGACATGCCGGCGCGGGGCGTGGTCTACGCTCTTGGTGGGTTATTCGCGGGCATTGGACTTGCGATCGCGCTGGTCGGAGGCTTGTCGACGGTGCTGACGCCTGGGGATCGCAGCCCATCCACACGGCTCGAGCGGCAACGCATCGTTCCTCCCCCGCCGCGGCTGCAGACCGATCCGCAGGCGGATCTCGTTCGCCAAGGGACCATGCAAGCTAAGCAGCTCGAGCGCTATGGCTGGACTGACAGGCTGGCGGGCCGGGCACGCATCCCCATAGAGCGCGCCATGGACCTGCTCGCCGAGAGCGGTTGGCCTGACTTCGACAGGAACCGCCCATGAGCCGGTTTCTCGCCTTGCTCATTCTGGTGCTTGCCGTCTGCCCTGCTGCCGCTTTCGACCCCTTTGATCGGGCCGGAATCGATCAGCGCCCCGGAGTTCAGGTCCCGCTTGACCTCACATTCCAGGACGAGAGCGGGAAGACGGTCACCTTGCGCGAAGTGGCTGGCGGAAAGCCGATCCTCCTTGCTCCGGTGCTGCATCAATGTCCCAATATCTGCGGCGTCACACTTGCGGGCCTCGCCCAGGCCATCGAGGCGCAGACATTCGTGCCCGGGCAGGACTTCGCACTCGTCGCCTTCGGCATTGATCCTAAGGAGGGCCCTCCGCAAGCAGTGGCGTCACTGGCCCGACTGCAGCAAGCATTCCCCTCGCTTTCTGGCGGGGTCGTGCACGCTGTCACCGGCATCAAGCCCAATATTGCCGCCGTGACGGACGCGCTGGGGTACAGCTATGCCTGGGACCCGCAGATCGGGCAATATGCTCACGTGGCGGCTGTCGCCGTGCTCACCGCGCAGGGCAAGCTGACACGCTGGCTCTATGGCGTTTCGCCTGGCCCTACGGACGTCAAGCTCGCATTGACGGAAGCCGGTGAAGGCAAGCTCGGCCGATGGAGCGATCAACTTCTCCTGCTCTGCTATCACTATGATCCACAAACGGGACGTTACGGCCCCGTCATCTGGGGAACACTCCGTGTTGCAGGAGCCGCCACCGTTGCCGTCGGCCTCGGGTTCATCGGCTTCTCCCTCCTGAGGGAACGGCGCAAGAATGGGCGGAGCGCGCCATGAGCGGTTTCGTCGCCATTTGGCCGGGTCAGGCCTCCGCCTATAGTGGTCAAGTCGACACGCTGATCCTGGCCTTCACGATTCTCATCATCGCGCTGTCCGCACCCGTATTCATCCTGATGCTGGTCTTCGCAATCAAGTATCGCCGCGGAAAACCCGCCGACCGCAAGCACCCGGTCAATCAGCGTGTCGGTCTCGAAATCTCCTGGGCCTTAATTCCCTTCGTGCTGATCCTCGTCTTTTTCGTCTGGTCAACGGACCTCTTCTTCGAACTCCACACCAATCCAGTCGATGCCCTGGAGATCGACGTCATCGCCAAGCAATGGATGTGGAAGTTCCAGCATCCGGGAGGCCAGCGTGAGATCGACGAAGTGCATGTGCCCGCAGGGGAACCGGTGAAGCTCACCATGGCCTCTCAGGACGTGATCCACAGCCTGTTCATTCCTGCCTTGCGCATCAAGCAGGACCTCGTGCCTGGCCGCTACACGAGCTTGTGGTTCACCGCCGACAAGCCCGGCAGCTATGCGCTCGCCTGTGCGGAGTTTTGCGGGGCGGAGCACTCCTCCATGGGAGGCAGGTTCATCGTTATGACGCCGACCGATTATTCCGCTTGGCTCGAGCAGTCGACGGTCGACTCGTCACTTGCCGAGCAAGGCGCCGCGTTGTTCCGCAGCCGTGGCTGCAGCGGCTGCCACGGTCCTTCCGCGACCGTCCACGCACCGTCCCTGGAGGGGCTCTATGGCAGTCCCGTGCCGCTGGAGGATGGTCAGGTGGTCACCGCGGATGAGCAATACCTTCGCGACAGCATCCTCCTGCCGCAGTCC
Organism: Rhodoligotrophos appendicifer; assembly: GCF_007474605.1. Taxonomy (NCBI): domain Bacteria; kingdom Pseudomonadati; phylum Pseudomonadota; class Alphaproteobacteria; order Hyphomicrobiales; family Rhodoligotrophaceae; genus Rhodoligotrophos; species Rhodoligotrophos appendicifer. The sequence continues at coordinate 24,023 of NZ_VHKL01000015.1, forward strand.
CAGATTGCGGCAGGCTATCCACACATCATGCCAACATTTAAGAGTGTCCTGTCGGAGGAGGAGGTCCTGAAGCTCCTGGCCTACATCAAATCCCGAGCCGGCAAAGGGGGCCCGCAATGAGCGATCTGGCAACCTCCGATCATTATGGCCGGACCGCTGACGATGGCGGGGTATCGGAGACTGGCACACAGCGGCAAAGCTATCTACGCGCTGGCCACACCTTGCGCTCATGGCTCTTCACCACCGACCATAAGCGCATCGCCATCCTCTATTTGATTTCGATCACGACCTTCTTCTTCATCGGCGGCGCGGCGGCAGCCCTGATGCGCGCCGACCTGCTGACCCCGCAAGGCGATCTTCTGTCTGACGAGGGATACAACCGGGCCTTCACGCTGCACGGCGTGATCATGGTGTGGTTCTTCCTGATCCCCTCCATTCCGAACACCTTCGGCAATTTCCTGATTCCGCTGATGATTGGCGCCCGCGATCTGGCCTTTCCGCGCCTCAACCTGCTGAGCTGGTACATCTACATGCTCGGCGGGCTGTTCACCGTATATGTGCTGATCACCGGCGGGGTCGACACCGGCTGGACATTTTACACGCCGCTTTCTTCGATGTTTTCAAACGGCAATGTGGTGATAGCCGCGACAGCGGTCTTCGTCGTCGGCTTTTCCTCGATCCTCACCGGCCTCAACTTCATCGTCACCGTGCACAAGCTGCGTTGCCCGGGCATGACTTGGGGCCGCCTGCCGTTGTTCGTGTGGTCGCATTACGCCACCTCAATCATCCTTGTCCTGGCGACACCCGTGCTGTCGATCACACTCGTTCTGATCGCTGCCGAGCGCCTGTTTGGCCTCGGCATCTTCGATCCCAAGCTGGGAGGCGATCCGCTGCTCTATCAGCACCTGTTCTGGTTCTACAGTCACCCGGCCGTTTACATCATGGTGCTGCCGGCTCTTGGTGTCGTCAGCGAGTTGATTGCAGCCGCCGCCCACAAGCCGATCTTCGGCTACTGGTTCGTCGCCGGATCCTCGATTGCCATCGCGATCATCGGGTTTCTGGTCTGGGGCCATCATATGTTTGTTTCGGGCCAATCCATGTATGCGAGCGCGATCTTTTCCCTGCTCAGCCTCGTGGTGGCGGTCCCTTCCGGGATCAAGGTCTATAATTGGACAGCGACGCTCTACAAGGGCCATATCTCGCTCGATCCGCCGTTCCTTTTCGCGATGGGGTTCGTCGGGCTGTTCGTCGTTGGTGGCCTCACCGGCCTAATCCTCGCGATGCTGGCCATCGACGTGCATGTCCACGACACCTATTTCGTCGTAGCGCATTTCCACTACATCATGGTTGGTGGCACGGTTTCAGCGTTCTTTGGTGCTCTGCACTTCTGGTGGCCCAAGATGATCGGCCGCACCTATTCGCTTGTTTGGGGAAGAATCTCGGCCGCACTGATCTTCCTCGGCTTCAATCTCACCTTTTTTCCGCAGTTCATTCTTGGTTATCTCGGCATGCCGCGCCGGTATCACAGCTATGATCCCAGCTTTCAGGTCTTGCACGTATTCTCGTCGAGCGGGGCGGTCATCCTCGGTGCAGCTTATCTGCTGCCCTTCGCGTATCTTTTCTATTCGATGCGCTGCGGTGCGCCGGCGGAGGCAAACCCCTGGGATGCGCGCGGCCTCGAATGGACTGTTCCCTCACCCCCGCCGAGAGAGAATTTCGAGACGATCCCTGTCGTCACTCGTCCACCCTACGATTATCCTGTCGAGCGAGAGGGCGGAGATGACTGACCGAGTTCAGTTGCACGAGCCCTATAGTGACTCAGGTCAGCAGCACGAAGCCGACATGATGGGAATGTCGGTCTTCCTGGCCAGTGAGATCATGCTGTTCGGGGGGCTCGTGATTGCGATCCTGGTGATCCGGTACCTGCATCCGGCTGAGACGGTAGAAGCCTCGAAAAGCCTGCATCTGTGGATCGGCGCACTTAATACGGTTGTACTGCTGACTTCGAGCCTCCTGGTCGCCTTGGGCGTGACCGCCGCGCGCGCGGCCTCTGCGTGGTGGACGACGCGCTGTCTGTTCGGGGTCGCCATCCTCGGGCTGGTCTTTCTCGGCCTTAAAACCTATGAATATTCTCTGGAATATGCCGACGGCGTGTTGCCTGTGCTCAGCGATCCGCCCCGCTTTTCCGGTTCGATCGAGCACCTCTTCATGAACGTCTACCTGATGGCCACCGGACTACATGCTGTTCACGTCAGCATTGGCATCGCGCTGTTGGCGGGGCTCGCCTGGCGCGTCGGCCGCGGTGGTCTGCAACTGCCGCAAGAAACTGTGACGATTGAAGTTTCTGGCCTCTATTGGCATCTGGTCGACGTGATTTGGGTGTTTCTCTATCCCATCCTCTATCTTGCGCGATGAGGCTGATGAAACAGATCAGACCAATACTACTGACTTGGGCAGCGCTGCTGGGTTTGCTTGCCGCCACGGTCGGCGCCAGCTTCGTTCTGACGGGGCCGCTCAGCCTGGCCGCGGGTCTGGTGATTGCGGCAGCCAAGGCCGCATTGATCTACTGGGTCTTCATGCATCTGCGTGAGGAGAGCGGCCTCGTGAGGATCTTCGCCATGGGTGCCGGCGCGTGGCTGATGATTCTCTGCCTTCTCTCGATGAGTGACTACGTCACCCGCAGCACAGGATGATAATGCGAAACAATGTCTGGTTTGCCGATCCAAGCAGCGAAGTACCGTGCATCAAAAAAGATGCGGATCCAGGAGTTCAGCCGCCATTCCCGGTAGAGGCACTCACTCCGCGCCTTTTGACGAAGCGACCGAGGCTCAAGCCTTGGACGATGATCGTGAACAGCACAACCGCGTAAGTGCCGGCAAGGATCAGAGGGCGGGCCTCGGTGTCCGGCAAGGACAGTGCGAGGGCGACTGAGATGCCGCCTCTGAGTCCGCCCCAGGTGAGCACGGAGATCGTTCCCGGAACGAAGCGCTGCCAGCAGCTCAGGATGGTGACCGCAGAGGCGACGGAGATGAAGCGGGCCGCGGTGACGAGAGGAATAACGATCAACGCGATCCAGCCAAAGGAAGGATCGAAGCGCAAGACCAGCACCTCAAGGCCAATCAATAGGAACAGCACGGCATTGAGCATCTCGTCGATCAGAGTCCAGAAGCCAAAGACATATCGCCTCGTGACGTCGCTCATCGCATGCGACGCCCCGCGATTGCCGATCAGCACGCCAGCGACGACGACGGAGATCGGGCCGCTCATATGCAGCTGGTCGGCAATCGCGTAAGTGGCCGTTACGAGTGCGAGCGAGATCATCACTTCGACTGAGAAATCGTCAATAGCCCGCATGGCCTGATAGGCGACGATCCCGGTCACCAAGCCAAGCGCTGCACCACCCCCTGCTTCCAGGAGGAGAAGGCGAGCGATGGTGCTTGCGCCGAGGTCGTCTCCCCCAGCCGTTGCTGCCTGCAGAGCAATCGTGAACAGGACGACAGCCACGCCGTCGTTAAACAGAGACTCGCCCGAAATATCAGTCTCAAGCGATTCCGGCACCTTCACAGCCCTTATGGTCGAAAGCACGGCGACCGGATCCGTCGGGGCGATCAGCGTGCCGAACACGAGGCACCAGGCAAATCCGATCGGCAGGTTCAAGCCTCTCGCGGCCAGCCAAAGCCCGGTCGCAACGATGAACATTGAGATGACGACGCCCCCTGTCGCGAGGAGGCCGACCGCGGCAGCCCGAGAGCGCAATCGTCCCAGGTCTACATGAAGAGCACCCGCAAACAGCAGGAAGGCTAGCATTCCGTGCATGACGGCTTCGTAGAAATCGATCTGTTGCAAAGCGTTGGTGAGTACATTGTAAACTGGTGTGTTGGGGAAGAGCACTTCGATCGCAATCAGCACCAGGGAACTGCCGAGGCCCATCAATAAAAGCCCGATATTGGCCGGCAGGCTCAGAAACCGCTCGTTCAACCAGGCAAAGATGGCAGTCAGCGTCAAGAGGGCGGCGCTCAACTGAAAGAGCGTAAGCATAATCGGCCTCTGCGAGTGCCTCTCAAATGAGAGATCGCAATGTTTTCATCTGTGACTTCGTAGTCGATGAGCCCACCTCAGTCAAAGCCACAGGCGGTTGCTTTGACTTCGGAGATCGCCTCAGCAGGTCGACGGCAGCATTTAGACGCGGCCACACTGCGTGTACACACGGCGATAGATGTTGAACAGGCTCATTAGGACCCTCGACGCTCTCGATCAGCGCGATGGTGATCAGCGCGAAGGGAACATGACGGTCATAGCGCTTCACACTTCACACGGAGGCAGTGGTCATCGACAGGATGCACCCACAATCTCCAGAATCTGAGTGTTCGCTCGCGTATAGGTACGCTGCAGCGTTGATGCCTCCCGGCTGTAGTCCGCCCATTTTCCGATGCATTTTCGACTCAAGTCGCTTGAGCCTCTGCATGCATGGTGGTCCGCTTTGCAGCCTGCTTCACGAGCAGGAAAGCGATCGGCTCTGGGTTTCTCATTGCGCGGTCGCCGGTGCGCTGCGTTCGCGATAAGAGGGAAGGTCCGACGCATCATCGGGAAGGGGATGTGCCTCAAGATCCGCGATCAGCGATTCCATCTCCCCGATTTCGCGGACCTGCGTTTCAATAATTCCGTCGGCCAGCTTTCGCACGCGCGGATCCCTGATATGCGCGCGCTCGCTGGTCATGATTGCTATTGAGTGATGAGGGATCATCGCTTTCATGTAGCTGACATCGTAAACCGTATTCTGACTGCGCACGAGCCATAGCGACGTGGCAAAGATCACAATGCTCGTTGCGATAATGGCTGCGTTCAACGCCTTGTTCTTATACATCGACCACATGAACCCGATCATGATAATGGCCATTACGGCGCCCATCAGCAAAGCCATCCATGTCCTGGTCTGGCTGTAGGTCACGTGATCGAGAGCATAGGTATTCAAGTACATCAGTCCGAACATGACCACAGTCGAGGCGACGATCATGGCGGCGAAACGGCCGTAAGTCATAGCTGTCTTCCTTCTGTTATTTTACGAGCATCCAACGGCCACTGCGATCATCATCAGGTCTTCGGTCAGTGAGATGAAGCCCAGCGGGCCGTTGCTGTTGCCGCCAACGCAGGCGCATTTAAGCTCACGCCGGTCAATGTAGACGGCCTTGAACATTGAGACGGCACCGATCGTGGCGATCACGAGTGTGACAGGAATGGCGAGCCACAGAAGTACCCCGGCGATCATCAGGACGCCTGCCAGTGCTTCTCCAAAGGGATAGAGATAGGAATATCGCATCCCATCACTGGCAAGCAGATCATATCCGAGAAACATATTGGAGAAGCTCTCGACGTCGCAAGCTTCAAGATCGCCAAGATGCACATCGATATAGCGATAAGCCATTCAGTCGCTCAGATTGTCAGTAGATTTCCAAATGCTGCCCAAGCAAAGGCCAGGACGCCCGACATCCCAGCCGCCGACTACGTAGACGATCCGCGAGCGCAGGTGATCGCCGCTGCGGTGGCGCGGCTGAACGAGCTGTGCGAGAATTGGCTGAACCCTGCCGACCTGGCAATTCGGGAGCCCGAACCGGTCTCCGGCTGCCCCAATCGTGTCCTGCCGAAGGATGAGGGGGCTGCGAAGGAGCTAAAGAAGCGAACGCTCCCTAACCTCTACAACGCTCTCCCGCAATGGCTGGTGAACGCGTACGCCGCGCTCGATGCGGCAGTCGCTGATGCCTACAGCTGGGGAGAGGACTGTCGCACCGGCCGACTGGATGACGACGAAAGCCTCTCCCGCCTGTTCGCGCTCAACCAGGCCCGTTCCGCTGAAAGATGTTGATGTCGGCTGTTGCCCAGATACCAGTTTAGTTTGATCCGAAGCAGACATTCGGCGAGCCTATAAGGTAGAGGATCTTAAGTCAGAAGCCCCCGATTTGGACTGGAGTTGGCCCATTCCATCCTCATGGAAATAAACGACGTTCATTCAATATTTGGCAGAACGTAGGATTTCCAGTTCAATTCTAGCACGTACGGCTGGGATCGTCGTTGACAACGCCTCAGTTAGGCTGTGAATTTTCTACATGGGGATCATCACCAACATCCGGTCGATGCAGGGCATGGGCATCCATGCTGACCGGAATGCTCGATCTCCTTCACTTAACCTGCGCCAGTACAATCTCATCTACGGTTTCAACGGATCGGGTAAAAGCACCCTGTCGCGCCTGTTCTCGAGTTTTCAGGCGGGAGAGCGGCACGCGAAGTTGCCCGAAGGGTGTTCGTTCGAGGTGACACTGGATGACGGTGCCACGCATGGGTGCCCGACAAATCCGCGCGGCCTCGAACAGCGCCTGCTGGTCTTCAACAACGATTACATCGAGCAGAATTTGCAGTGGACCGCCGGCCTCGCGAATCCGGTTTTCTACATCGGTGCCGATCAAGCGGATGCGGCCACTGAGCTAATCAAAATCGAAGCTGCGATCGCGAAGGCCGAAACTGCCAAGGCTCTGGCGCTCGCGGCAGAGAAGGTTGCCGACAAATCCTTCGCGACCTTCAAGCGGGAGCGCGCCAAGTCAGTCGCGTCGCGTCTTCATCTGGGCAGCCGCAAATATGAGGCACCCGCTCTCGTCAAGGATTTCGAAGCATGGAAAGACGAAGTTGGCGCTGCGTTGACCGATGACGAACTTAGAGCGGCCGAAGATTCTCGGCGGCTGGATGAACCGATGCCGCGAGTCGGGCCGATCGCCTTCGATGCATCCAGTATCGGTACCGCTTACCGATTTATCGTCGACATCTGCAACCAGTCACTCACCACGGTCGCACTCGATGAGGTGCAGCGCTATCCCGACATGCTGCTGTGGCTAAAGCACGGCCAGGAATTCCATCATGCGAACGAGGTCGCCGACTGCCTTTATTGCGGCAACGCGATTTCGGACAAACGACGTGCCCAACTAACCGCCGCGCTCGACGACCAGGTCGACCAGTTCGTTGCGCGCCTCGCCAAGACTGCCGAACGCCTCGACGCTGTGATCGCGACACTCTCCGATATCGAAGAACGTGCGCCATTGAGGGATACGTTTGTCGCTGAGCTGCGGGAAAGCTCCGGCGAGCTAAGGAAGTTAGTCTCACAAGAAGTAGGAAACACGATCGCGCATCTTTCCGGCCTGCAGCAGGTTCTCGGTGCCAAGCGCGCGCGCCCCGCATCACCCGCGGATACTGGCAAACTTTCAGCCGAGGCCGACGTTGTCGCAACCGCGAACGAGTTGGCCAAGGCAATTGCGTCGATCAACGAGATGATAACGGCCCACAATGGCGTCGTGGACAATTTCGCCAAGCATAAGGACGACGCCGAGACGGAGATCCGTCGCCATTTCCTGCTCGAGTGCCGGAGCGATTTTGCCCAGCTGGCACAGGACTTGGCTGACGCGACCGCCAATGTCGTCAAGGAAAGCGATGCGCTGGATTCGTTGAAGTTGACCGCGACCGACCTGCGGCAGAAGATCAGGGTTCATGGCCCGGCCGCGACGGCGATTAATAAGCTCGTTGCAGCCTACCTCGGACATGCTGAGCTGACAATTCACCCGATGGAGGACGGCTACAAGCTTCATCGCCACGGAACGCCTATTACCGGAGTGCCGAGTGAGGGAGAGAAGACCGCGATTGCGATCTCGTACTTCCTGTCCTCGATCGAGGCGGACAATCGCAAGCTAAAGGACGTTATTGTCGTCATCGACGACCCCGTATCGAGTCTCGATACCAAGGCGCTCAACTTCGCGTGCTCGCTTGTGCGCGGCAGGCTCGACAAGGCCGGTCAGGTGATCGTGCTCACTCACAATCTCCAGTGCATGAACGAGTTTCGGAAGGCGTGGAAAGTCAAGGCACGTCCTCCCGAAGGCAAGGATCCGACAGCGACTTTCTTGTTCATCGACGTCGCCATTCCGGAAGGACAAATCAAACGATCATCGACGATCGTCGAGATGTCGAAGTTGCTGCGGGAATATGATTCCGAATATCATTTCCTCTTCAGCCATGTCCTTCGCTTCATCGAGAAGACCGACGCTTATGATGATCACGGTTATATAGTTCCCAACCTCATGCGTCGTGTGCTCGATGTCTTTCTCGCCTTCAAATGCCCCGGGAGCTCCGGTTTGGCAGGTCAAATGGCCAAACTCTACGCCGACTATCCAGAGCTCGATCGCGACAAGCTGATGGCGCTTGAACGGCTCGCACAAGTCGAATCGCATTCCGACAATTTGGACGACCTGCTGTCCTTTTCGTCAATGACACTGGAGGAAACTCGAGCCGCCGCAGGCGCGCTCGTCGAGATGATGGATCATGTTGATGCCAAGCATCTGGCGAGTTTGAAGCAGCTCTGTCGGTGAACAACAACGTCCTTATCCCTGCAACTGTCGCCAAGCGCAAACAGCAGCCCGCCGACAAGGTCGACGAATGACCCTAAGCGTTCTGCCCACCGCGACCCCGCCACAATGTCTCGGCGCGGACTGGACCGTAGCCGACGACGATGCGCTCGCCGAGGTCTGTGCGCAAATCATGATCGGTCGCGCGCTCCATGCAGCATGATTCTCGACGGCTCCCACCCCGTGGGCACACCGCCGATCATCAGCGCCGCGCTCAAGGAGAAATTGCGGATCGAACTTCATCCCACGAGCAGTCCCAAGATCTACCATCGCGACGGCCTGCTTTTCGAGATTATCAGCTGGGTCGCGGCACGCCTGACCGCGACGCCGAGTGATGCCATTTCCGATCCCCATCTGAAGGCGACCAACCAGGGCACCGATTGCGTCAAGGTGACCGTTGATCTGGTGACGCGAACCCTCACCCGGGCCACCGTCTACGAATATAAATGCACCACCAACTGGCGGCAGCTATTCTCCCAAGACGTGCTAACGGCGTTCCGAGAATATGTCTCGGGCGAACGCGACAACCAGCTCGCCCAAGCGGCCATCACCCTCCTGATCGAACTCGGCTTCACTCGTGACGAGCGCAATGCCGCCTATGATGAGTTGGTTCGCGCCCGGCCTCTTGCTTTCCAGGCGTCGCTGACCGTGGCGCCGAGTGGTTTTGGCGCCGCCGAGCGGCCTGCGCTTTTCGCAGGCTATGACGCGATCGCAGGCGACATCACCACACGCGGCGGCAATACGATGCCGCTAGACGATGTCCGCGGCTGGTTCACGGTCTTCGCCGCCCTCGTATGGATGAAGATCGAGGCGTTCGATGTTCGACGCTGAAACCGCTGCGCTGATCCGCTCGGCACCGCCGCTGCGCGGCGTCGATCCGGAAACCCTGCCGCAAGAACTCACCGCCATTTATGCCGAGCTCGCGGGCCTCCGCCTACGCGCCGCACAACTCGCTGATGCGCCCGAGTATCTTGCCCAGATTGAGCGCCTCGCCCGCATCGCAGCGGTTTGCGAGGCACAGGTCGACGACACGATCGATGGCGAGGCCCGTCGCGCCGCCGCTTTCGTCGCGGGCACCGCTTACCAAATCCTCGGCCGGGTCATGCCGATTGCGCCGGATCGTGCGGCTTTCTTGAGCGCCGGCGCCATCCATCCGCGCATCGCAGCACCTTTGCTGTTCCTAATCGCCGAGCAGAGCCCCGACGCCCGAGAAGCGGCGCGCGGACTTGGTGTCGGACGTCTCGGGGATATCCATCGGACGCCCTAGTCGAAAGTATCCGGGATCTGGCGCAGGAAAGGTTCACCTTGATTCTCGAACGCGCCGAGCGCCTCGCCCGACTCCAGCCGTCTCCCGACGATGATCTGACCGAACAGGCGACCCAGGGGCTTTACGGTCTCTGCTGGGCAGGGCTCACTCATCTTGTGGCGCGTCTGCTCGATCAGCCGCCGCCGGAGCTCGCCTATCCATTGCGGGAGACACCAATTGGCGATCGCCGACGTTGCCCCAGCCGCGGCCGGGGCCAGGTTGGTCTCGGCCTATGCCGGACCGCGCCACCTCGCGCGCTTGCTGCGCCATGTCGCCGACGGCCTCGAAGGAGCTGGCATCGCGAACCTGCCGGCACCGGCTGGAGCTGCGGAACCCGTCTGGCGGCGCTGGCTCCGTCACCGCGCCGATACCAAGCCCACCCTCTGGCCCAACCACCGGAAGGCAGTGGCGACCGGCCTACTCGACGCCGGAACGTCGGCGGTGCTGGAACTCCCGACAGGAGCGGGTAAGACCACTCTGTCCGAACTCAAGATCGCCGCGACGCTTAGCGCTGGCCGCAAGGTGATCTTCCTCGTGCCGACGCTCGCGCTGGTCGACCAGCTTCGACGATCTTCCGATAATTTCCCCAAGAGCCTCGCCAATTACGAGATCTCGGCCGATGGCGACCTTGTTGCCTTTATCTCTGGCCCCGAATTCGGTGCAATCGAGGTGATGACGCCCGAGCGCCTGCTCGCAGTGCTCAGCTTCGCCGACGCTGACGTCGCCGAGCTCGGCCTCATCGTCTTTGATGAATGCCACCTGTTGAGCCCGGCGGGCGGCGGCGCGCGCAGCGTCGATGCCATGTTGTGTCTGCTCCATGCGCTTCGTCGCGCTCCCCAGGCCGACTATCTGCTCCTCTCTGCGATGTTGCAGAACGCTCCGGATGTCGCTGAGTGGCTCGAACAGCTTTCCGGACGGCGCTGCATCAGCTTCGTCGATCCGTGGAAGCCAAGCCGTCAGGCGCGCGGCGTCGTGATCTACGCCAAGAATCAGCTCGACTGGGCCCACACGACTGTCCGCGCCGCAAACTTTGCGAAGCGGACCGACCAACCGGCCCACAAGCCGCCGCTTAATCTGACGCCGTTTGCCTTGTTCGGGCTGAATAATGCCTGGGCACGAAACGCGCCTCAGGATCGGCGGATCATTCGGCTCTCCGATGGCACTGTGTCGCTTAATTATGGCGTCACTGGCGCAACGCCAAATTCCAACGAGGTTGGCGCTTCCTTTGCCGCGTGCGCGGCGCGGGCCGGTCTTAAGACGATCATTTTCGTCAACCAGGCCGATCACGCACCGACGACCGCGAAAAAGATCAAGGCCCGCGTCCCGGCTGTCGGCGCACTGAACGAACTCGAGAATGACCTGTGGCAAGACATCATCGCCGAATTGGGCGGAGCGCAGCATTCGCTGCTCGATCCGACCGCACCCGCCTTGCCCCATAATGGCGACATGATTTCGATCGAGCGACGCATGGCCGAGTCGCTGTTCCGCAGGCGTGACGGCGCCAGCGTGATCGTCGCTACGCCGACACTTGCCCAGGGGATGAACCTCCCGGCTGAGGTCGCGATTCTTGCTGGCACGATGCGCCACGACGAGGACGGGCGCGAGCCGCTCAAGGATCATGAGATCCTCAACGCCGCCGGCCGGGCAGGTCGCGCCGGCCATCTGGCCAACGGTACCGTCCTGCTCATTCCGGAGCCGCCGGTCTCCTTCCGGATGGACTGGACACCGACTGGTGAGGCATTCGCCATGCTGGAGAAGGTCCTGCCTGGCAGCGACCAGTGCGTCATGATTGACGATCCGTTAACGACACTGCTCGACCGGATCCAGCTCGGCGACGTCAGCAGTCCGGATGTTCGCTATTTCCTCAGCCGGCTGCGGGCCGGCGAGGGCGAGGAAGCGGATCCTGATCGACCAATCCAAATGATGGATCGATCCTTCGCCGCCTTCCAGGCTCGCAAGACGGGCGCCGAGGCCGCGTTCGACGTGAAGCTCGTGTCACTGAAAAGTGCGTTTGCCGCCGACGCCCAAGCTACCGAAGTCTCGACCCTCAAGATCGCCGTCTTCAGCGGCATGCAACTTGAGCCATTAACCGCACTCGCTTCCAAGATCGTAGCCGAGATCGACATGCTGCCGACCACGATCATTGAATGGTGCAATGGCTGGTCGATTTCCTGATCGCGGATCGCGCTAGCTATGCACTGTTGTTCGGCGGGGATGTCGAGACCGTCAAGGCTGTCACCCGCGGCAAGAAGACCGGAGGCGACAGCACTGTTGCCGAAATCGCGTTGCTTAAGCCCGCACTGCGTGCCTGGTTGACCGGTGCGCCGTTTGCGTCAATCGAGGCGGCGCTCGGTGTCGCCCCGTCCAAGTTCAAAACCTGCAAGCGCTCCCGCGATTTCGTGCTCAAGCTGATGAATCGTCGCTTCTACATGATCGCTGGCGCACTGGCCGCCCTGGTTCAGCATGCGCTTCAGGAGGCTGGGAAGGTGACTGCTAATCCAGCAGCACTAGAGGTTATGGCGGTGGCGATACGCAAGGGCTTGGACTCCCCCGACAAGATAGCCTTCGCCCATCGGTCCACGGCGATCCGTTCTCCCGTCATCCTGCACCGCTCCTATGCAGACCGCTTTCCTAATCGGGAGGATCAGATGGGTACGGACTTTCAGACAATCCTGCGATCGATCGACGCGCATTTGGCGTTTGCAGATTTAGGGCTGAGCACTTCTCGCGTCTGACCTTCCCAGCCGTTCTAGGAGGAAGGTTCGACGATAACCACCTTCATAGTTACCTGAGCAGACGACCGCTTTCAGCGCCGGGGCGCGAGAGCCTGAATGGAGACAATTATTGCTTTGATGCCAATGCTGGAGCCGCACGCAGATCAACTGGAGCGCTGCGGTAGAGATGGTGAGGAGCGGCAAAGCACACATCACTCGACTCCCGCCAACCCTCTCTGAGCATCACCATAGAACCCCTGCCACCCTGCCCGCTTGCTTTCGCAATTGGCGATCTCGACCAGCGCCTCGCCCAGCAGCGCCTTGGCATTGTCGCCTGGCTTGATGTCGGGGCCGACGCACTTCTCCCGCAGATGTGAATCCACTCGCTCGACCCGGGGCAAGCTGATCAGGCGACCGATGTCACCGGTAGTTTCGCCGCCGCCGAGCGTCGTCATCATCGAGAGCGCAAGGATCGACAGCACAGCGCGACAACGGCTGGGTCGCCGACGACCGGCCGGCATGGCCCGGCTTTGCGCCCGGGATGGGCACGCGGCGCTCGACGGTTTCAGGTTCACCGTCACGGGCCTTTGCCAACGTGCCGCTCTTCTCCGCCAATTGCCGCCTGTATTCATGGGCATCCTCCTCGAGCTGCTTTAAGCGGTTGCGGTCGGCGCTGATGCGCGTGCCGAGACGGCTCTGCGCTTCCTCGACGACGACTTTGATTTCGGCCACCACGCGAACCCGCTCGGCGGCATGCCAGCGTTCCCAGCGGCCATCCATCCAGCGGGCGCCGGTGATGAAGGCGATGCTTCCGATGAGGATCGCCCAGGTGAAATATCTGACCGGGCCGGTGAACAGTAGGCGGAGGGCGAGGCCGATGACTTGGCCGCCCGGGATGAGGCTGAGGAGCATGGTCACCCCCCCAAGGTTCCAGCCGTCTGCGTGATCCTCGACGCGCGCCTTGGTGATCCGCATCGCCGCCCACCACACCAGGCCGCCAGCCGGCAGGCTGAGGATCCACCAATTGTCCGCGATGAACTGGCCGAGGCCGGCAAAGGCCTCATGGAGACCTCGGAAGCGGCTCGCCAGGCCGATCGCGGTGTCGACCTTGTCGAGGATGCCATCAGCGCCGGAGACGATGTCGCCGGGAAGACCCGTGGTGTCCTGCGCGGCAGCTACGCCCGAGACGACGGCGGTCACCCCACCGACCACCTTCGGGATATCGGCCTTCTCCACGATGTTGGATCCGGCCTGGCGCAGCGTCTCCGCTGTCGTCGACGCGCGCTTTTCCGAGAGCAGCCGATCGCCGGCGATCGCGATCGCCTCGAGGAGGGCTTTGTCAATCAGGCCGGTCTTGGTCAGGCCATTGTACGCCTGGAAGGCGAGGATCGCGTCGCAGTTCAGGTTGCCATATTTGCCGTCGATATCCCGACTGGATAACCTTGTCTGTCAGCACGTCCTAGACCCGCGCATTCCGTCCCAGTCCGATGATCGTGGGTCCGCGGATCTTGCCCTCGGCAAGCCACCGCGACACGCGGCCCGGCGTCACCTTCAAAAGGCGCGCAAGCTCGCCCTGGTGACGACTCCATTTGCTTTGTTCACGCTCAAAAGTGTGCCTCGTGTTTAGGGGATAAAGTCGAATGTTTAGGCTTCTGGAAAGCCGTCAGACTGGTGAACACTCGCCGCCCGAATTACCCGCAGGAGCAATATCTTCCAGGGGCCCCGTCACCGCATCCTAGCTGGGGCCTGCGCGATCGAGGCTTGGAAAGAGTGCGATCCGTTCTGGCCAACCGGGCAGCGACGATCCCGAAGGAGTGGAAGCGCGGCGTGTCGCACACTTTGGCGACGAGGATCAGGACGGGCGCGATCGTGCTTCCCACTCCAAGGCTCACTGACGAGCCATTTCGCAAGCGGCTGACCCTTCTCAGCCATACGGTCGTGAAGGGCATGAGACAGTCCCCGAGGCGGTCGACCCTCGCATCGGCTTCGGCATGCGCCTTGCTGATCTCCTCGACGGAATAGCCGACAAATTCGACGAGGCAGATGTAAGGCTCGTGCGTGCGAGGGTGCCTCAGCATCTTCGGCTTCGGCCCGGCACTGGTCTGGCGCAGCACCGGGCGGCACTTCAACGGCGGCAGCTTGACCACCCGGCTTGGCATCTCGCCCTTCTCTGCGTGATCCACGATCAGCCAGTAACCGTGGCGGGACAGGTTCCGAACCCAAGCATCCACGGCAACCGCATCCTCATGCACCTGCAGCCAGCCATTGATCAGGCCGCCGCGACGCTCCGCCATGCACAGGGAGGAGCGCTCATGCCGCAGCGACCAATCCTCGGTGCCGCCGGCCGCTGCCCTTACGCACTCGTCCTTGTAGGGCCACACCAACAATGACCAGGCATCGATCTCTCGCCGCAGATCCGCCTTGCGAGGGTTGCGAGGGTCATGCGAGGGTTTCGGATCAACCCTCGCAGCACTTTTTTCTTTTGATTTCAGATCGTTATAAGTCTCTTGCGAGACTTGCGAGGGTTTTTCTCCCGTGTGTGTATAGAAACTTTTCATTCCATCCTTCCTCTAAGACTCTCTCATGCGTGACGCGCGCGAAACCCTCGAAACCCTCGCAACCCTCGCAGAGCTCCTCTAAGTCATTCGTGCGAAACGATTTTCAGCCGCGCGAGGGTTTGTCCAATCCCTCGCAAAGCCTCGCAACCCTCGCAGCATCAGGCGTCATCGGCCGGATGCGGCGGCTCAGGCGCACGGCCCTCGTTCCGCGCCGGCACATCATGCAGCCGCACATCGAGGTAACGGCGGATGCGTTCCGACGTCTTGAGGAAGCCCTTCTGCGAGCATCACCCGTCCGAAGGTCGCCTCTTTCCCCGGCCGTCCTTTATGGGGCGCCTTCGAAACAAAAATCCGTCGATCACGAGCCTACCGGCTCCAGTGCGATTCCTCGTAGTCTAAATTGCGATAATCGCGGCATTCCGTCAATGCGATTTTCGCGATTTCATTCTGCGCGAAAATCGCAAAGATTACGCGATGAATGAAAATGATCGGATACGAGATTGGCTTGAGGGCCAGGTGGCAAAGCGGGGCCGCGGAGCAAAGGCGGCTCTCGCAGCACATTTGGGAGTGCGGCCAGATGCCATAACGAGAATGCTCAACCTTGGCGGAAAGGAAACGCGCCTCATAAAGGCGCATGAACTCTCGAGAATTGCCGAGTTTTTTGGAACACCCTTTCCGGAGCAGTCTCAACGATCGCTGGCGTCTAACGCCACACTACCTCCCAGCTATCGCCCGTTCCCCGATCGGGCCCTACCGGTCTTTGGGCAGGCAGAAGGCGGCATTGACGGCCGCTTCGTGCTGAACGGTCAGCGGGTCGCGAGCGTTTTTTGTCCACCGGTCCTTGCCGATGTGGAAGGCGCCTATGCCGTGTATGTGCACGGTGACTCTATGGCGCCAAAATTCGAAGCGGGAGAGACCGTTTGGCTTCACCCTTACGTGCCCGTGAAGAAGGGCGACTACGTCGTTGTCCAGCTGACGATCGGAGGAGACGAGATGCTGCATGGATATGTCAAACAGTTCATCTCGAGAAATTCAAAACACTTGGTGCTACGGCAACTCAATCCGCCGGAGGGTGAGGAGGAAATTTTCCAATTACCCACAAGCCAAGTTTTTTCTATTCACAAGATCGTCTTTTCGCAGCTGCTTTAAATCAACCCCTGCATAGTCTTCAAGGGTTCTCCACCGTGGGCGAATTGTGAGGTTTCTATTCCTCACAGGTAGCCGCGGGCACTCGCCACACCGAACTTTGCGGCACAAATCCCCATATGTGTGAATACCTAGGGCCTGGATCTCCCTCAGTCGGCTGATCGATATCTCGCGCTCTCGTCCGCAATCATCACACGCGACATAAACGCTGAGGATCTCCGATAACAGCCGGCGCGCATCGGGTGGAAGCCTATGCATGACACATCCTATGTTCTCTTATTGTTCTCATTGATTCCCGATTTTCCCGGCGGAGTCCAGAATTGATTCTGCTCGAAGAAATCGGGCATCTGCAAAATAAATTGCGATTACCACAGATGGCGCCGTTGACCTTTAATCGCGATTATCGCAATTTACCTTCGGTGAAACTTCGTGGGTCCTGGACGAATGAACCTCAGCGTCCGCCTGTCCGCTCTTGATAAACTGCGTCACTTCGGTGCGCCGGCAAGCCCCGGCATATGGGCCGAGGTCAAAACCTATGACCGAGCCCATCCCCGCCCCAGCAAGCGCTGCGCGCTGAGTGTCGGCAAGTTCACCCTCAAGCAGACGTTCGGCCTCGGTCTGATCGACGACGGTGAAGCCGCTGCCCTGCCGATCTTCCTCCATCTTGGGCCCATCGAGCTTTGGGCTGGCATCGTTCGTCCGGAGGCGCGGCATTGATCAGCAATTTGATCGATATCGCCGTGCAGGTCCGCCATACGACGGAGCGGGCCGCCCTGGTGCACGAAGGCGCCCGCGAAGCCTGGATCCCGCTGCCCAAGGCAGAACTCATCTCCAATGGCGACGGCACACACACCCTCACCTGCCCGGAATGGCTGGCGAAAGACAAGGGATTGATGTGATGGCAGGCTCGCTCAATAAGGTCCAGCTCATCGGCCACCTCGGCAAGGCCCCCGAGATCCGGCACACCCGTGATGGACGCGGCGTCGCCTCGTTCAGCCTCGCCAAGTCCGAGAGCTGGCGCGACAAGACCACCGACGGGCGCAAGGATCGAACGGAGTGGCACAATATCGTCGTCTTTACCGACGGCTTGGTGAAGATCGCCGAGCAATATCTGAAGAAGGGTGGGCCGGTTTATGTCGAGGGCCAGCTGACGACGCGAACATGGCAGGATCAGAGCGGCAATGATCGCTGGTCGACGGAGGTGGTGCTGCAGGGTTTCAACGCCACCCTGACTATGCTCGACGGAAGGCGCGACGATGGCGGCCGATACGACCCCGAGCAGCGCGGCCTGGATCCCGATCGCACCGCCGGCCGCAGCACCACCACAGCGCGGCCAAGCTCGATCCATGAAGAACTCGACAATGAGGTGCCGTTCTGATGCGCCACTGGTCACCCGCCGAATTCTTCATCGTCGCGCTCTGCGTCACCATCGCCCTGCTCCTGGCAGTCATCGGCGACTTAGCCGAGCAGGCCCGGCTTATCCGCAGCTGGTCAGCCATGCGGAGACCATCAACGGCAGGCTGCCGGCCATTCGCGTGATGCCGTCCAAGGAAAAGGTGATCGGCCGTGGTAAGTCGACATATGGAGGGCAGAGAATGACCCGCGCGAAATCCACCATCGCAGCACGCCTGACCATCCGGCGTGGGCTTTCAGAAGCGGAGGCGGCTCTGTATGTCGGGCTTGGCTCGACGAAGTTTCGCTTTCTCATCGCTGAAGGTCTGATGCCCGAACCCCGGATCATCGGCGGCCGAAGGCTTTGGGATGTCGATGACCTCGATGCTGCCTTCCGCTCGTTTCCACTGGAGGGTTCCGATAAGCTCGGCCAGCAGGAAGAAAATCCCTGGCATTAAAGGTGGGCAATGACGCGTCTAAAGTTGCGATATATCAAGGCCTATACCGACAGAATCGGGAAAACCCGTCGTTACTTCAACAAAACCGGGTTCGCCAAAACCCCACTTCCTGGCCTCCCTGGATCGATTGCCTTCATGGAAGTTTACCAGAGGTGTTTAGCCGAAGTTGAGGCTACGAAACGCAGCACCGCATCTGTCTCAGAAGCAGTGAAGCCGGGCTCGTTCGCCGATTTAGTGCAGCGTTATTATGGATCTTCATCGTTCAAGACGTTGAGACCCATTACCAAATCGACTTACCGCAACGTCATCAACCATCTTGTCAAGGAAAACGGCGATAAGCCCGTCGATCGGCTAGATCGAAAGGGCATTATGAAGTTGGTCGACCAGAAATCGGAGACCCCTGGCACCGCAAACAAAGTGCTCCGGACGCTCCGAATGCTAATGCGCTTTGCGATCAAACAGGAAATGCGAACGGACGATCCGACCGCTGGGCTGGCGAAGCTGCGAGTCAGCAAAGAGGGGTTTCTTGCGTGGGATGAAGATCACATTCGCCTATTTGAGGGCCATCATCCGATCGGATCGAGAGCTCGGCTTGCCTTTGCCCTGCTGATCTTCACCGCTCAGCGGCGAAGCGACGTGATCCGGCTTGGCCCGCAACATATTCGAAACGGCAGGCTGAGTTTGCGGCAGCAAAAGACTGGCACCTTCCTGGATATCCCCGTTCACCCCGAGCTCGCGATGATCATCGATCGCTCAGCGGTGAGCGATATGACCTTTCTTAGGACGGAGCAGGGAAAATCATTTGCGCCAGCAGGTTTTGGAAATTGGTTCGGCGATTGCTGCCGGCAAGCTGGGCTGCCCTTAGGATTCAATGCACATGGCTTGAGGAAGGCGGCAGCCCGCCGCCTGGCTGAAGCCGGAGCGACGACGCAGGAGATCATGGCGATCACGGGCCATCAGTCGATCTCAGAAGTCGAGAGGTACACACGGGCGGCAAATCAGCGGCATTTGGCATCGAAAGGGATGTCGCGCCTAACAGAACTTTCTAACGATCCCAAAGTTTCCGTTCTAACCCGTTGAAAAACAATGGGGGTGGTGGTGGTTTCAGTCACTGCCGAACCAGTCTCCGAATTCCCTGCTCTGAGGGAATTCTGCAGGGAATTACTTCGTCAGAGGCGAAGCCGCGATCGCCGCAATCCGAATGTCCTAATACAACTTATGGTTGATTTTGGCCCGGAACTTATCCGATAGCTCCTGGTCGTTCTCGTGCCTAGACACTTCGCGCGCGGACCAATGGTGAACCTGGGTTCGCGAGCGGAAAGACTCTGACGAGCCACTTCGGCCATTGCTCTTCGATCTGCATCTGCTTAACGCAAGATTTTGTGAATCGTGCCCTTGATGTTTTCCCCACCATTCTGGTAGATCTTTTATTAGTTGGTCATATCGGCAGTCGACATATATTTCTATAGACCAAAGATCGGGTCGACCCTAGTGACGATGTACTTACTCATTTCTTGATTTGGAGTGTTGTAATGAGCGGGGATAGTAAGTTGGGGAGCGCCGAGAGGGCCCTCTCTCCAGAACGATTGCGGCTGGAGACTACAGATGTTCCAGTTGAAGCCATCAAGACCTATGCACGCAATGCGCGGCGGCATACGAGAAAGCAAGTAGAGCAGATCGCCGAGTCTATTCGAGCGTTCGGCTTCGTATCGCCCCTGCTCATCGATGAGCAGGGCGTCATCATCGCCGGCCATGGCCGCCTGGCTGCCGCCAAGAAGCTGGGGTATTCGACGGTGCCCGTGGTGCGGGTCGAGCATCTCGATGATGCGCAGAAGCGGGCACTCAGGATTGCCGACAACAAGCTGTGTGAGCTCGCCGGCTGGGACGAAGAGCTCCTGAAGCTCGAGTTCTCGGACCTTTTGAAGATCGACTTGAGGCTCGATTTGAGCTTCGACCTGGAGATTACCGGCTTTGCCAGTGCCGAGATTGACCGTCTCGTCAACGATAGCGCCGAAGATCCAGATGACGACAAAAGCCCTGAGCTTCCAGCGCAGGCGCCAGTTACGCGTCCAGGCGACCTCTGGATCCTAGGAGGTCACCGCTTGATCTGCGGGGACGCCCTGGAAGAGGCAACCTATGAGAAGCTCATGGGCGAAGACACAGCTCAAATGAGCATCTCGGATCCTCCTTACAACGTGCCTATAGGAGGCCATGTCTCCAGGACCGGCAGACATCGTGCTTTCGCCATGGCATCGGGTGAGATGAGCGAAGACGAGTTTACCCGATTCCTTCAGACTTACCTCACCCATGCCACGAAGCGTTGCGATCCCGCTGCCATCCATCTGACATTCATCGACTGGCGGCATATGCGCGAAATGCTGAATGCCAGCCGTCAAGCAGAGCTTGAGCTCAAGAATCTTGTCGTGTGGGACAAGGGCTCAGGTGCCATGGGTTCGTTCTACCGCAGTCAGCACGAGCTAGCGTTCATTTTCAAGTCGCCAGGCGCATCCCACAAGAACAATGTCCAGCTCGGCAAGTTCGGTCGCAATCGGACGAATGTATGGAGCTATCCGGGAGCTCATAGCCTTCGCAAGGAGCTGGAGCTTCATCCAACGCCGAAGCCGGTTGCGCTGATCGCGGATGCGATCCGGGACGTGAGCGACAGGAACAACCTTGTGCTGGATTGCTTCGCCGGCTCTGGCACCACAATCATTGCCGCCGAGAAGGTGGGTAGGCGGTGCCGGGCGATCGAGCTTGATCCCGGCTATGTCGATGTCGCAGTCAAACGATGGCTGCTACGGACAGGTGAGACGGCGATCCATGCCGATACCGGGCTTTCCTTTGCCGACAGGGCCAAACAAATGGCCGGCAAGCCTTCACGGATTCGGAGGCGGCCCACTCCCTTTGTCCTTAATGCCGCAAATGGGGAGTAATGATCATGAACAAGAAAAAAGGATCCGACTCGCAAGTCGGCTATGGCAAGCCTCCCAAAGGATCACAGTTCAAGCCGGGTCAAAGCGGCAATCCCGGCGGGCGCAAAAAGGGCAGCCTTGACTACAAAACCATGGTCGAGCGAATAGCGGATACCGAGATTGAGATATCGGAAAATGGCACAAAACGCAGAGTGCCTGTCGTGGAGGCGCTCTTTCGTGTCCAAGTTAGAGAAGGATTGAAGGGCAACATCCGAGCCTCCGACAGCCTGCTCAATCGGTTCGAGCGGCTAATGAGCGATGGAGATGTGCACTATGAGCTGCCGGAAGAGGATCGCGAGTTGCTCAATTGCGCCTTGAACCAACCAGCAGCTGTGCGCCCGGCACCCAACCGTAGAGCGAGGGGAGGAGGAGGACGATGACTGATGACGCTCGCCTCCTTCGGGCCCTTCTGCGGCAGAGACTATCCGTCTTTGTCCAGAAGTCCTTTGCAACCTTGGAGCCCGGAACCCCCTATCTGCACAATTGGCATATTGATCATCTCTGTTGGAAGCTTGAACAAATCGAACGCGGCGCAATCAAGCGTCTCATCATCAATGTGCCTCCGCGATCCATGAAGTCGATCACGGTGTCCGTTGCCTTCTCCGCCTGGATCCTGGGCAAACATCCCTCGCACAAGATCATCTGCGCCTCCTATGCCGATGATCTCGCGCGCAAACTCTCCTCCGATACCCGTCTTCTCATCGAGAGCGACTGGTATAGAAGCCTCTTCCCTCAGTTGCGGCTGAACTCGCGGCGGCCAAGAACACACGAACTCACCACCACCCAAAGAGGATACCGGTTTGCTGCCGGCCTCAATGGTTCTATCCTGGGACGTGGTGCCGATCTCATCATCATCGATGATCCTATCAAAGCCACTGATGCGATCTCCAAAGCCGAACGACGGCGTGTAAACGAGGCCTTCGACAACACGCTCTATACCCGGCTCAATGACAAGCAGAACGGCGCCATCGTCATTATCATGCAGCGCCTGCACGAGGAGGACCTCGCCGGTCACGTGATCTCCCGAGGCGAGTGGGACATCATCTCCCTCCCCGCCATAGCAACCGAGCCGCAGAACTTCCAGCTCAGCGATGACCCCGAGCATCTCTACGTCCGGCCAGCCGGCGAACTCCTGCATGAGGAGCGTGAACCCCGGGAGATCCTCGAGCAGCTTCAGCGCGCTCTGGGAAGCCTCACCTTCTCCGCGCAGTATCAGCAGGCGCCGCTGCCGTTAGAGGGCAATGTGGTCAAGCGGGAGTGGATCCGGTTCTTTGAACAGGCTCCTACCCCCTTCGATCTCGTCATTGCGAGTTGGGACACGGCGAGCACCATCAGCGAAGAAGCAGATTATTCTGTCGGCACTGTCTGGGGCGCCAAGGGACTCGACTTCTATCTTCTCGACCTCGTCCGAGGCAGATTCGAGGTGCCGGACCTGCGCCGCAAGGTCACCGAGCTTGCAGCAAAATGGGAGGTCGACCAGACCATCATTGAGGACACAGAGCTTGGCCGGGCCATCAACCAGGACCTGCGTCGCTCCGGGCAATACAGCACCTATCTCCACAAGGTTCGGATCGACAAGGAGGCTCGCTTTCTCGCCCAGTCCGCACGCTTCGACAATGGACAGGTCTATGTTCGCGAGAACGCCGCCTGGGTTGCAGAATGGCTAAACGAGCTCCTCGCCTTCCCCAATGGCCGCCACGATGATCAAGTCGATTCGACTAGCCAGGCTCTGCATTATCTGACCCGCAAGGTGACACCGCTGCACAGGAAGCGGCTAAATCAGCAATCGAGCCAGCGCCCCTCCCGGTCTAAGCCTCTAAGAAGTCGGAGGAGAACCCGTATCAAGCAAGCTGCGTGAGGTGAGATCCAATCGGATCGCTTACCACTACTGCTTCAGATCACTCGCTCTTCGATGCCGCAGGCTCAACCGTGAACCAAAGACCCAATCCAGAGGTCCTTGTCAGACTATAAGCGACGCCACCCTGCCGCTCCTCGTGCTTGCCACTGTCCATCGTGCCTTCAACCAACGCACTCATTAGTTCACCGCGCTGATTGGCAGTGAGCTCGGGAGAGAAGATGGCGATCAACAAGCCGAACGCATTTGCGGCGTTCACCGCATTGTCGTGGGCCGAAGTTTGATCCGCAAAGATCATGAAGTAGCGAAGCGCATTGCTCTCTGGACTTGCAGCCCAGCTGCTTCCGACGAGATATTCTTCCAGTTGAAACTTGCAGGTATGCGGCTCCGCGCCCTCGCAGTCGCCTGGCAGCATGCGCAACTCTGACTTGGCTCTGCGGGCAAGGGCATTGAAGCGTTTGTTGATGTCGTGAATCGGCACGCCAAGTGTTGCCGCTTCGGTCAGCTGTTGCTCCGACGCCTCTGCAAAAATGCCAAATGTTTGCAGGATTAAAGACAATGCAAGCGCAAACCTAATAGATGACCTGGGCATTTCTCCAGAATATTTCACTGATTTTTTGAATATTTTTTGAACCTTTTTAGCAAACGCGACCATTCTGTCCTCCACATATAATTTACAGGACAGCTGTCGCTCCGTTTCGCAAAACAGTCGAGCGGAGATTCAAACAGTTAGTAAGTTATAAAACGACCAGGGACCGTGGCAGTTCATTGGCTCCAAGCCTCCTCCCGCGTTCGAAAGGCTCGAAGACTCCACGGGTGCGGCGCGATCGGCAAGGTGGGTCGGCGACGACGCTTCCTCTCAAACACACCAACACCATAGCTCGGTGCTGGCGGGAGGGGCGGGCC
The DNA here is from genome assembly GCF_007474605.1 of Rhodoligotrophos appendicifer. NCBI lineage: Bacteria > Pseudomonadati > Pseudomonadota > Alphaproteobacteria > Hyphomicrobiales > Rhodoligotrophaceae > Rhodoligotrophos > Rhodoligotrophos appendicifer. The sequence goes on from NZ_VHKL01000015.1 coordinate 47,765, forward strand.
ATTCCATAAAAGACGGGCCATGCAGCCGAACAGGCACGCAAAGACGTTGCTGCCGCCCGACAATCCTGGTTCGACAGCCAGCTCGATCTCGCCCCCGAGAAGCTGATCTTCATTGACGAGACCGGGGCTTCCGCGAAGATGGCCCGCTTGCGCGGCCGCGCGCCGACGGGCGAGCGCTGCCAAGCCAGTGTCCCCCATGGCCACTGGAAGACCACGACATTCACCGGCGCCCTTCGCCTGTCGGGGCTGACCGCCCCCATGGTACTCGACGGGGCGATGAACGGGGTGGCCTTCTCTTGAGCGAGCGCCCGATGGCGCGGATTAAGCCGTATTTCCCTTTGGAACGCGGCGTTCCGTGCGTCGATGATCGACGGGTCGTCAGTGGCTCCGTTTACGTCATCAAGCATGGCCTGCAATGGAAGGATGCTCCCAAGGAATACTGTCCGCACAGGGCGGATTGAACTCAAAGCTTCACACCGTCTGCGACGGTGACGGCCGTCCATCATCATGCTCTTGAGCGAGGGTCAGATGAACGATTACAAAGGTGTAGGCCTCGTGCTGTATGCCTTGCCGTCAGTCAAGACGTTGAACTCAGCCATCTCAGTGTTTCTGTCCATAGATTGCGCTTCTACAACCGCAATCCTTCAAAACAGAACTCTGAACCAAAAATCGATCCACCAAATGCCGCATCAGCGGCATCGTTCAATCTCTCGAGAGTCAGCGCATGCAGCTGTTGGTCTTAGGCTCGGGACGCCATGTTGAGCCTCACTTTGCCTTGCCGAGGGCAGCGGTGAGCGCGGCGAACCCCTCCTGGAGCCCGTTCAGACTGATCGGGACGAGAAATCCTTATCGTCAAGGGATCGGTAAACGATGCTCAGCTTCTTGGCCTCGAGCAGCACCGTCGTAACTTCAGGCGTCATTGCAAAAGCGGGCCTCGCAATACTCGGCGCCACAACTGAAATAGGGCACCGAATATTTCTCCGGCCCATCGATCAGCAGCCTGATGGGTGCGGCAAGCGCGATCGGCTGGGGGACCTGGATCGCGGAGACCGTCGCGGCCTTTTCGCCCGGAATGATCGTCCACATCACGACCATGCGCCCCGACTTGGTATCGGCCAGACGCTGAAAGAGCAGGCAGTCGCGAGGGCGCGGCCCGGGCTTTTGGCTGCGATTGCATTGCAGAGCCCAGGATTGAAAATCCGTCCGGTCCGTCGCTGCGGTGGTAGGCGCATTTGATTGCGCATGGGACGGCACGACCAGGCCCAGGATGACCAGCAGCGCCGCGCCACATTGGCCCAATGCACTCATGACCGCTCCGTAGTTAAAAGCGGCGCCCACTTCTCAGGCCAAAAGCGAAGAAACGCGGCTGGGGGGAACCAAGCCGCGTCTCCTCTCTCGCTCCCCCAGCTAAGAGCTCTATCGCTTCTCTTCGAGGCGCGAAAACGCCCAAACCCACACGAAACGGAGCGCGACCAAGCCGGTATAGATGGCCAGAACGAAGACCAGCAGCCACCATGACTCGTGATGACCGGCCAACCTGACTGTTTCGGCCGCTTTCCCGAGGATTGAAGGCAGCTGCTCACCGAGAAGCACGAAAATGACGCCATTGGCGGCAAACTGGATTGTATCCCACACCGTATTGCGGCGCATTCGAGTTACAGCCATTGCTTGGCCTGAGGCTTCGACAGAACTCATGGTCAGACCGGCCGCCACCGCGGCAAGAATTCCCGAGCAATGAAGCCTCTCGGCGAGCAGATAGGCTGCGAACGGAAGCAGCAAGCTGATCAGGATCTGCGATCCGCTTTCTTCCCCAATGCGACCGGCAATCCATTCCTTCCCCTTCGCGGTCAGCCATGTGATGGCGACGCCGACCGCAAGGCCGCCGAGCGCAATCCATACGAAGCTGAGCGCAGCATCGGAGAATGAGAACGTACTGGTCAATGTAGCGGCGATCGCGAATCGGAGACAAACGAGGCCGGACGCGTCGTTGAGAAGCGATTCTCCTTCCAGGATGTGCATCAAGCGTCTTGGGACAGGGACACGCGCCGCGATGGCTGAGACGGCGATCGGATCGGTCGGCGACACCACCGCCGCCAGAGCGATGCGACGGTCAGAGGCATGGCCGGGATCATCCAGTGCACAAAGAAGCCGATGCCGATCACGGTGAGAAACACGAGGCCAGTTCCAGGACTACCGTTCTGTCCTTCAGCAGTTCATCGTTCGGAATGCGCCAACCATCAAGGAACAGCAGCGGCGGAATGAAGAGGAGAAAGAATATCTCGGGATCGAGCTCGACGCGCAGGTTGGCGGCAAGGCCGATCATCCCGCCCATAACGATCTGGACCAGCGGTCGGGGAATCGGAAGCGGCAGCATGCGGGATACGAAGCCGCTCACGACCACCGCGACGAGGAGGACAAGAACAGTTGTAATGGCTTCCAATGGCTCGCCTTATCCTTGCTGTCCTCCGAGCCATCATTCTAAAGCGGTTCACGGCATTCGTCCTCCAATGCCATACTTCCTTCTTGATATTGCCTGCGGAGATTTTCGCAGAAACCTGAATGAGAAGCAGGTTTGCTCCCCAGGATGGACAGCCAGGGGTACCCCTCACAACAGAGATTTGGGTGAAAGCATTTTGGTTAGCAAGCTGAACGTTAGGGAGGATGGATCCGCCGTAGCGCTCATTACATCTGGCAAGCCGAATGTTGGCCGAACGGCAGCGCGACCCTCTCCCCCGCGGGCGACCTCGCGCTGCACGCCGCGCTCGCTCTTGCTGGTGCGCGTAGCGACTGCGGCGGTGAAGCGGTCGCCCCGTTCTTCCGGGTTGCCATTTTGGCGACCCGACGGGCGACCTTTTTGAGGGCCGTCTCGTATTTTTCCTCTCAGGATGCTTCGCCTCATAGAGCGCCTTGCGCCGGGCCAACTGGCGTGCCGCTCTGCCGGCGACAGTCGGCGCGAGATAGGTTCTCGTCCATGATCGATCGGTGTGTTGTCATCGTCCAGGTCGCTTACGATGGCGGGGCTTAGTTTCAAAGCCAGGGCGCAGAGCCTCGACGCAGTGTGGCCGCCTAAATCGGATGTTCCAAGCCTCGGAGAATCGGGCAATTCGGACGCGCGTCGCCTTCGCAAGCGTCAGCAAGTTTCCGCAGGAGATTTGCCATTTCGTGCAGTCGCTGGGACTTTTCTTCCAGCTCCTGCACATGGTTTAAGGCAAGGGCTTTCACGTCGAAGCTGGTGCGGTCCTGGTCCTCCCACAGTTTGAGCAATTCCGAAATCTGCTTTAGGGAAAAGCCAAGGTCGCGTGACCTTCGGATGAAACTCAGACGCGCCACATCCTTCGGTCCATAATCGCGATAGTTGCTGTCCCTCCGATCCGCGGCGGGTACCAAGCCGATTCCTTCGTAATTTCTGATCATCTTTGCCGAAACGTTAGAGACCCTAGCCGCTTCTCCGATCTGCATGGCCACCTCCATAGGACTTGACCTTACCGGTATTGGAAGGTGCAGAGCTTTCATGGGGCAAATATGTCCCGTGCGCCTCAAGAACAAGCGGCGGCCATGATTGCGGGCGCGCCGAGCATTCGATGAGCGCGAGCTTGCTAACAGACATTTCGATTGATGAAACAGGAGACAATATGAAAACCGTTTTGGCGCTCGTTTTATGCTTGTTGATTGCCGTTCCCGCTATCGCTCAAACCGTTCAATCAGGCGCCATGGACGGCACGTCCATGCCAATGAGCAGTGCCTCAAGCCCAGCTACGAAGGCGTACATGCAAGCAATGCAAGGGATGCATCAGCAAATGATGGCCATGTAGCCCACCAATGATGCAAGCCAGGACTTCGTCATGATGATGAAGCCGCACCATCAAGCTGCTGTCGACATGGTGGAAGCCTATCTCAAATACGGTTCTGATCCCCAGCTGAAAAAGATGGCGAAGGACATAATCAACAGCCAAAATAAAGAAATCACGCTCATGAATGATTGGGAAGCTAGGCACGGCATGTAATCCTGATGCTCTGTATTGTCGGGTGAGTTTGGTGAAGGTGCTGGTCAGACATTGCACACGGGACGCCAGCTGCCGAGCGAGTCGGGGACCCAGGAAGTCACTTCCAAAAAATTAAATTTGGCCCTACCCTCGGGCCACGGGGATGGGGTTCCCCCGAAACCGCCGTCATGGCTGATGACTCCTACTGCAACAGGCGCTTGCGGTCTGTCGACAGTAGGATGGTAAGTCCCGCTCCGGCAGTCCTGATCGCCAAACCATGAAGGCGACGATGGGCTACATATACGTCTTTATCGGTGCCGGGCTCGGCGGCATGGCGTCAATCTCGCGGCTGGCCGGCTAATCCAAGATGGAGGGTTCCCATTGGGCACTCTCTCCATCAATGTCCTCGCCTCGCTCTTGATGGGCGTAGCGGTCGAATATTTTGCGTTCCGGAGCGGATTGAGCCAACATTTCTGCCTTCTTGTGACGACCGGAATCCTGGGCGGTTTCACAACCCTTTCGACCTTCTCGCTTGAGACAGCCTCGCTTTATGAGCGCGGTGAAGCGATCGCGATCTTCGCCTATGTTCTAGCCTCGGTCATCGTCTCGATCGGAGCACTGTTCGCGGCCATGGGCGTTTTCCGTATCCTAATTAGTAGGAGCAACTGATGAAATCCGGGCTATTAACTTGGCAGTTCTGGGCCCTGCTCTCCGCTGGTTTCGCGGCATTGACCGCCATCTTCGCAAAGATCGGCGTCGGGAACGTCAATTCCGATTTCGCAACCCTCCTGCGCACGGTCGTCATCCTCTGCGCCTTGGCGTTGATCCTGGCGAGCACCGGTCAATGCCAGCGCCTTGGGTCAATCTCCGGCCGCAGCTATGCTTTCCTGCTGCTGTCCGGGCTCGCCACGGGGGCCTCCTGGATCTGCTATTTTCGAGCTCTCAAGATTGGCGATGCCGCACGGGTCGCCCCCGTCGACAAGCTCAGTGTCGTCCTGGTAGCGGTCTTCGGCGTCATTTTTCGGGTGAGCGCCTGTCGGCGGCCAATTGGGCGGGCGTGGTCTTCATCGCGGCAGGCGCAATTTTGGTGGCCTGGCGATAAAGCCATGACCCCCCACTGGTGGCACTGGTCGGGCCGGACCCCACGAGCCTAGGCGTATGTCCGGCAGTCCGCGATTTCTTACAAATCCGTATAGCTGGCGAGAGGGTGAGGCAAACAGCGAGGGCTTAGAAGAGCGGCATCGATGGGGCCGTCATTGATTTGCGCCCCGTTAGTTTCCGCCGCTCAACGCGCGGCGTTACCGCATGAGGTAAGCCCATGTTCAAGGAAATCTTGCTTACAGCCCTGCTGCTTAGCGCATTCCACGGGATCCAAACGTCCGAGGCAAAAGCGGACGCCATCATCCCCTGCGAGACCATGCTGAGGCAACTCCGGACGGGGAAAGCCGATGCCAGGATCAGCGACGCCGACATGACCAAGGTAGTCGTGATCGAGAATAAAGGCATCGAGCGCTGCAACGCCGACGACGACAAGCGTGCAGATGATTTCTTCGCGCAGGCCCTCAAGATCCTTGGCAAGTGAATGGAGGCCTCCACCATGATCACTCAAGGAATCGCAGCTTCTCGTTTCGAGACCATGAGCCTCGTGTTCCAAACCAACAGGGTCCCTCCCGTCACCCCGGATTTCTGGCTGGTCAAGCTGTTGGCCGTGACAGTCGGGGAAACGGCTGCGGATTATCTCGCGGTCAACATGGGTATCGGGCTCACGACCACGTCCATCATCATGACGCTCGTGCTGTGTCTCGCTCTTACAATACAGTTTGCCCAGAAGCGCTACGTTCCTGCGCCGTATTGGATCACGGTCGTCCTGATCAGCATCGTCGGCACCTTGGTAACGGACAACCTTACGGACAACTTCGGCGTCGCTCTGCTGTCTTCGACTGTGTTTTTCAGTGCCGGTCTGCTGGCCATTTTCGCCGTCTGGTATTTCGTTGAAGGAACGCTCTCGATCCATACCGTCTTCACGGCGCGCCGCGAGGCCTTCTACTGGCTGGCGATCATGTTCACCTTTTCGCTCGGGACTGCGGTGGGCGATCTTCTGGCTGAATCGATGGATCTCGGATATTTGGCCACCGGTTCAATATTTGCAGCCTCGATCGCATTGATTGCCTCTGCCTATTACGTCCTGGGCATGAATGGCATCCTGGCTTTCTGGATGGCCTATATCTTCACGAGGCCGTTGGGCGCTTCTCTGGGCGATTTGCTGTCGCAGCCCACCGAATATGGCGGCCTCGGCTTCGGGACGATAGCGACGAGCCTCCTGTTCCTGATCTGCATCGCGGCCGTCATTTTCTACATGACGCTCACCTACAAGCGCGACGGCCGGGCCAGGAAGGTCGCGCGCCGCGCTTAAGCGGGCCGGCCGAGAAACCGCCCACGCCTGGCAGCCACCTCTGCCCCCTCATCGTCGGCGCCCGCTGACAGGCCGAGCGCTCCATCACGCCTTCCTTTCACAATGGTTCGATCACCGTGAGTCAAGAAATGATGCAGCACATGCTGAAATCGAGAACGAGCCTTTTCACCCGCCACGGAATTGTCGCCGCATATCGCCGGGTCGCAACGATCGTCGATACCGTTCGGTTCTCGGAACATCGGGGGATCGGCTTGCGAATGGCCGTCTTGGCCAACAATATCAGTTGGAAATTCTTTCGGTTGCGGAACCCGGACGCGACTTTCGCGGACTTCTATGCCGACCAGATCGGCAGGAAGCTGGATCGCGGGCGGCCGCACAAGACCCTCGGCGGACGCGCGTTCAAGGCGAAAAGTGCGATCCCGGTGGGGGCCGAGCATGACACGACGAGCTTTGCCCAGACCGGCAAGAGGCAATTTGACATGCTCCTGGCCTGTGGCCTACAGCCTTCCCATGTCCTTGTGGATTTCGGCTGCGGCAGCCTGCGCGTCGGTCAGCATGCGATCAGATATCTCGATCCGGCTCACTATTGGGGGCTCGATGTGACGAGCCGCTTCATCGGTGATGGCCTCAGCCTCATCGGCGAAACGGTGACAGCGGAAAAACAGCCCCAGTTGCGCAGGATCTGCGGCGACGCTCTCGCAGAAGTCCAGGCGGTCGGTCCCGACTTCGTCATCTCGATCGCGGTGCTCAAGCATGTACCGGAGGCTGAGATCGATACATATTTCGACCGGCTCACGAGCCTTGTCGTGCCCGGGACGACGCTGCTGCTCAGCTTCAGCGCGGGCCCCAGAGGCCACCGAATTCTCGGCAAATCCTGGTCGTACCCTATCGAATTCGTCGAGGGGCATATACTGTCGCGTCGACCCGGAGCGACGTTCGAACGAATGTGTACAGTCAAAAAAACCGGCGCTTCCGTCGTATATCTGACGGCCCGATGGGGTTGCTCCCGGAGCCTCCCGATATCGGCCAGTAGAAGAGCAGCGTAGAGCATGCGAATATTACTCATCGAGGATGACCGGACGACCGGCGAATACGCCGCGCGTGGCTTCATCGAGGCCGGTCATGCCTGCGACCTGATCACCGACGGACGGCAGGCGCTGATTCATCTTGCGGATGTCACCTATGACATAATCGTGGTGGACAGGATGCTTCCGGGTCTGGATGGCCTGTCGCTGGTGAAAGCGGCGCGCGCTGCCGGGATCAAGTCGCCGGCGATCTTCCTGACATCCATAGGAGGCGTGGACGATCGGGTCGAAGGTCTTGAAGCCGGGGGCGACGATTACCTGGTAAAGCCCTTTGCGTTTTCAGAGCTGCTGGCGCGTGCCAATGCGCTTTCGCGGCGGCCTCCCCTTCAAGATCAGAAGACGCTGCTGAGAACAGCGGATCTTGAAGTCGATCTCATCAAGCGAACGGTGACCAGAGGCGGTCGCACGATTGACCTCCAGCCTCGGGAATTCTCGCTTCTTGAGATTCTGATGAGGAACGAGGGCCGCGTTCTAACTCGAACCATGCTGCTGGAACGGGTCTGGGATTTCCATTTCGATCCCAAGACCAGCGTCGTCGAAACCCATATCAGCCGGCTCCGCGCGAAGATCGACAGGCCTTTTGAAGTCCAGCTTCTGCATACGGTCCGCAACAGCGGATACAGTCTGCATGCGCCACGCTAAACTGGTCCGGAGCACACCTTTTCGATTGGCAATCGCCTTTGCGGCGATGGTGGTCGCCGGCTATGCCGTCGCGGGCCTCATCGTGCTTCGGTCGATCGAGGCCGACCTTGCCAAGAGGTTGGATCGATCGGTCAGCGACACTTACTTGGTACTGATCGGCGCCTATGGCGAAAAGGAACTCGACGACCTCGTTTCGTCCGTGGTCACCCATGTCAATCTCAGCGATGCGGAGGATGAGATTTTTCTTCTTGTCGGAGAGAATGGCACACAGCTGGCCGGCAATATCAGGGCGAGGGATTTCCCGGCAGGCTGGTCGACTCTATCGCCGGCTGCTCTCGGGGTTCCGGGCGACGAGTCCTATCGGGTCTATTCCGGCTCGTTCGATGGCAACCAACTTGTGGTCGGCATGAGCTTTGCCGAGACGGACGAGATCCAGGATATCGCGCTTGCCAGCTTTGCCTGGGCGTCCATCGTCGTCTTCCTGCTGGCCACAGCCGGAAGCGTCCTGTTGGCGGCCCGCGTTCAAAGACGGATGGATGCCCTCGGCGGCACCATGGCGAAGGTCTCCGAGGGGGACCTCACTGTCCGGGTTCCGCTCCTGGGCAATGGTGATGATATAGACGTGGCGTCTCAGCAGATCAATTCGGCGCTGGATCGGCTATCCGCTCTTATAGAGGGAATAAAGCAGGTCAGCACGGACATCGCCCATGATCTCAAGACACCGCTCAACCGGCTCATGGTCCACATCGAGATGGCGATCGGTCGCGAGGCGAAGGGGCTCCCTGCCGGCCAGGAATTGTCCCTGGCACAGATCGAGGGTGAGCAGATCAACGCGACTTTCGATGCGCTGCTCCGGATCGCCCAGATCGAGTCGGGCGCGCGGAAAGCCCGCTTCACCGCGATCAATTTGCAGGACATTGTCGAGACAATTCACGAGGCTTATGAGGGCGTCGCCAATGATGCGGGCAAGTCTTTCGAGCTAGTCGGGGAGCCTTCCACAAGTTCACGAATTCTGGGCGACCGGGACCTGCTCCTCCAAATGGTCTCGAACCTCGTCGAAAACTCGATCAGGCACTGTCCCGCGGGAAGTCATCTCACCCTTGCCTTGAGCGCCGCAGACGGTGCCGCCTCCATCTCGGTCATTGACAACGGGCCGGGCATCCCGGAGATCGAACGGGAAAAGGTCCTTCGCCGTCTGTACCGGCTCGAAAAGAGCCGAAGCACACCGGGAAGCGGGCTTGGCCTCAGCCTGATCAAGGCGATCGCCGATCTTCACGGCGCCGAGCTTACATTGGCCGACAACGGGCCGGGCTTGAAAGTGAGCGTCACCTTCGGCTCAATTCGGTGACTCGTAAGTCGACAGGAAGCGCAATTTTCAATGTAAACCTGACGGCCGGATGAACACAGGTCGTGGCCAATAGCTGGAAGAACGTGAAGCAAGAGGGCGGCTCCCGAAGACGACCGCAGTGACCAATGCGACTTGCCTTCGCCCAAAACCTCCCGGGGGTGGTTCTGAACTTTCCGAACCCTAAGGAGACCGGCGTGTGGTCCAACGCGCAAGGTTTGTTCTATTTAGGATTTTTACCCAGGAGCTCGTCGCCATAGCCGTCCGTCGTGAACCAAAATTCATCCATGGCCGTCCGACGAAATCCCCAGTCTTCCAATCTTTGTCGGGGGAAGCAGTGGGGGAAGTGAAATCAAACCGCCTAAAAACACCATTATAGATCAATAATTTAACGGGAAAGTATGGCGGAGGGAGAGGCTGAAGGTGCCTGCAAAACAAGCGAGAAAAGAGCCGGTTATGGCTCAACGACGGGTCCTGCATCCGTCTGCCGCCGGAGCGTCTTTGGCGATCCGAACCGGCGATAGCCTTTTCATCGGCCGTGTCGTCGCCGCAAACGGCTCTTTTTTGCTCGGATCGCCCCAGGATTGGCCCCAAAGAAGCCGACCATCCTGGCCTTGGACTTCCATGGTTACAGTGATCTCAGTCACTCGCGCGGCGTGGCCTCCCCTGCGGATGCGGAATGATAGGCGTTTGTGCCATAGATGACGGTTTTCCATGGGCCAGGTTAAACATCTTTGAGATCGGGCAACGCCATCTCCTGAGGCTATGCGGTCGATCCGATGCCGAGCAGAAGCATAGCCAACAAGACAAATCGCATATTGGCCTCCAGTTTTGAGCGCTGAACAGTACTGGCAGATCGGCTCCGCCTAATCAGCCGGGTTCTTTCATTATCTGCTCCGTGTTGCGGAGCATGCAGATGCAGGACATGATGACAATGGGCGGCGTGATTCCGTCCATGGCTGCCGGCCCTCTCGCTGCCCCCAGGAGCGGTCGGCGGCGCGGTTGCCACTGCGCTTCAGAAGGAACGCGGTTATGATCCTGACTGGTTCAAACTGCAAAATGGTTCGTCGCGATACCCTGCCCCCTGAAAAGTTCTCTAATCGCATTGGTCAAGCTGGTTGATCGGGCTTTGCGCCCACGCCGGGTTCATGGTTCTCTCCGCGGTCGGTCTCGGTGGATCGCCGCATGTTGGCGTCAGATGTTCGGATCGACCGAAGTGGTCCTCGTGGTTGCCGAAGGCACCGCATTTTCAGGGACGGCCTGATCCGCGCCAAGCGTCCCGGCGGGGACGCATCCGTCAAAGTCAGTCTAGCAGTTATGCCGCCTCCTCCTGGCTCCAACGGAATGGGGTGTTGGTCTTCCACATGGCGTGCAGGATCACGGCCATCTTCCGGGCCACGGCGATCCTCGCCTTCTTGAACCCGGACGCCTTCGCCAGCTTCAGGCCCCAGGCTTTGAGCGTTGAGAATCGTAGGTTGCGTGTCAGAAGCGTCGTGGCCGCTTCATAGAGGTGCTTCCTGGTCATCACGCTCCCTTGCTTGGAGATGCGCCCGTTTCGGCTTGTCTCGCCGGACTTGTATCGTCGGGGTGTCAGGCCGAGATAGGCGCCGGCGCTCGATGATCGACTGAAGCGTGATCCATCGTCGAAGGAGGAGGTGACGGACAGGGCGGTGATAACGCCAACGCCGGGCACGGTCATGAATAGGCGCGCGGTGGGGTTTGCCCTCGCGACTGCCATTAGACGACGGTCCAGAACCCTGATCTGATCGAGAATCGAGGCTCTGGCCTTCATCAATGTCTCGGCGATGAGACGCATCTCCGGGGACGCATCGAGTTCACCGGCGATGATCTCGTCGGCCCGTCCGGTAAACCCGCCGACGCGCTTGCCGAACAGAACGCCAAAGGTGCGCAGGAGACCACGGATCTCGTTCTCGATCTTGACCCGGATCCGCACCAGCATCTCGCGGGCGACCAGAAGGGAGCGAACCCGGTAGCTGTCGCGGCTTTTGATGCGCACCTGCTTAAACCAGCCGGTTCGCATGATCTGCGCCAGGCCAGCAGCGTCGTTGCGGTCCGTCTTCACCGGTCGCATCTTCAAAGCTGCGTTGGCATGACGGGCATCGATGCACAGAATTGGAAGACGGCGCGCGGCGAGTTCGTTCCAAAGCCACACGGCCAACGGTCCCGTCTCGAGCCCGACCCGGACGAGGCCTGGCGCTTTCTGATTCAAATATGCGGCGATCACTTCGGGGCAGGTTGCGACTTTCTTCTCGGCCAGGACCCGACCGGCATCGTCGATGACGCAGATCGCTGTCGTCTCCTGGGAAACGTCCAAAGCTGCATAGGAGGGCATCATGGTTCTCCGTTACTTGTCGGCCGAGCCGATCGTTGCTGGATCGCCAGCTTGGGGGACCGCTTCGCTCTCGGCGAGGGGTGCCACCTGCGATTACGCTAAGTGGTGGTTCTCCCTGAAGTAGGCTATTTGCCTTTAGAGAGGACGTTTGGAATGCCCCAGAAGAAGCACAAGCCCGAAGAGATTGTCGCAAAGCTGCGCCAGGTCGATGTCTTATTGTCGCAAGGTCGATCGGTTGGCGAAGCGGTTCGCTCACTCGGTGTGACGCAGTTCACGTATTATCGCTGGCGCAAGGAGTTTGGTGGCCTGAAAGGCGACCAGGTGAAGCGTCTGAAAGAGCTAGAGAAAGAGAACGACCGGCTGCGCAAGGCGGTGTCGGATCTGACACTTGAGAAGCTGATCCTGAAAGAGGCTGCTTCGGGAAACTTCTTCTCTATTCGGGGTTCATCGGTCAACTCTCCTTTTGAACCTTCTTCCGTCGCGGACTGCATGGTGCCTGCGGGGCTCTTGCTTCTCTCCGAGGTCGACGATCGCGTCGCCTCATGATGGGATCAGAAGGAGTGGGCGGAGCCATCTGAGCCGCGCGATCGGCGTTGAGCTGTCGCACTAGTTTCCCCGGTCTCGCCCGCTCCCGTCGTCCCCGCAGGGACCTTCTCCCGCGAGGGAGAAGCTGGATGTGTTCGTCGCTGCCTTTCCTGCTTCGTCAGGCGGATTGGGCGGCGGACCAGCGGAAGTCTACTCCGTCCCGCCACATGCGGTGAAGGACGATTGCGAGCTTGCGGGCGACTGCCACGATCGCCTTCTGCATACCTCTTCGCTTGGCTACCGCCACACCCCAGGCCTTCAACGGATTCCAGCGTCCGCGGGCACCCGTCAGCAGCACCAACGCCGCCTCGTAGAGGGACGACCGGATCAGCGCATCGCCGCACTTCGAGACCCGACCATGCCGTGCCGTTTCCCCGGACTGGTAGAGCTTTGGCGTCAGCCCGTAATGAGCTCCAACGCAGTTGGATCGGCTGAAACGGGCGGGGTTATCGACGCAGGCGCGATTGGTAAGCGCCACGATCGGACCGACCCCGGGCGCCGTCATCAGTCGCCGGCAGATCGGGTCGGACCGGACCTCGTCGAGCAGCATCTTGTGCAGTTTGGCCAACTGGGTCCGCAAGGACGAACGAGCTTGAAGGAGCGGTACCAGGACCGCTTCCACGAACGGAAGCGGGGCGATCAGATCACGGACACGAGACTCGAACCCGGCAGCTCCCACGATTCCGACCTTCAGGCCGAAGTTGCGGAGCTGGCCGCGCAGATCATTCTCGATGTCGTAGACCTTGCGCTGCAAAAGCTTGCGGGATGTGAGCAGCAGCCGTCGCTGCTGTGAGGCCAACGTTTTGACATGAACGGGCTTGAACAGCCCGACGCGCATCATCTGGGCAATTCCGAGCGCGTCGTTGCGGTCCGTCTTGTTGATGCGGGCGGACAGCACGGCGTGCATGTGGCGTGTCTCGACGCAGATGGCTGGAAGTCCCGCTTCCACTAGGCCTGCATAGATCCATGCCGAAAGCGTGCCCGCTTCCAGACCGATCCGGCTGAGGGAGAGGCCGAGTCCGACAAGATGATCGCGGATGGGCACCGGGTCGCTTTCCACAACGGCGCGATGAACAACGCGGCCCTGAGCGTCGACGATACAGATCGCTGTCGTTCTAACGGAGATGTCGAGACCGACATGGTAATGATGCTGTGACATGGCGAAGGCTCCAGTCAAGAGTGAGGACGCCATCCTGGAACGTGTGCGACGTGCGCGGCGCCCCGAATATCCCATCTGAGCCCCGCGCGGCTACGGCGCTCCATCGATCATGTACGACGAAAGCTTCCGGTGTCCGAGCGACGGATATGCCGGGTACTGGGTCAGCATCGATGGACACAGCGCAAGGTCCTGCGGGGGGGCAGCTGACGAACAGGCACTCACGGAGGATATCATCGCATTGGCAAAGCAATATGGTCGCTATGGCTATCGCCGGGTTACGGCATTGCTGTGCCATGAGGGTTGGACGGTGAACCATAAGCGTGTCTAGCGGATCTGGCGCCGCGAAGGGCTCAAGGTTCCACAACGCCACCCAGAGCGTGGGCGCCTGTGGCTTAACGACGGATCATGCATCCGCCTGCGGCCTGAGTATCCTGGGCATGTATGGGCCTACGACTTCGTCGAGGGCCGCACGCATGATGGGCGCAGGTTCCGTATCCTCACCATAATCGACGAGGCCAGCAGGGAACGCCTGGCGCTCACAGTCGCGCGACAACTCAAGCATGAGGATGTGCTGGCCGCCTTGGTGGACCTGTTCATTTCGCGCGGCCCGCCAGCCAATATCCGGTCCGACAATGGCAGCGAATTTATCGGGACAGCCGTCCAGCGATGGCTGGGGCGGATCGGCGTGAAGACACTCTACATCGCGCCTGGATCATGATGGGAGAATGGCTACAATGAAAGCTTCAATGGGGGTCGCCGCGCGACGAACTGCTCAATGGCGAGATATTCTACAGTCTCGCCGAGGCCAAGATACTGATCGAAGCGTGGCGGCGGCATTACAACACCATCCGTCCGCACAGCAGCTTGGGCTACTGACCACCGGCACCGGAAACGGCTTCACCGCCATGTCCGGCCTCCGGTTCCGCTTCGCTCCACCTCCACCCGGATATGGCGGCAGCGAGCGCAATCCATTAAAAAACCACCCGGTCCACTCGGTGGGGGCAGATCAGTTCCGCACTGAGAAGAACGTTTTTGCGTATGATGTGAGAAATACATCCAGGGAACGCTGTCAGTCAATGCCTCGATGTTATTCACTATGGTCGTGGAGCCATCTCCCACAGGTGCGCGTTCCCGTCTGGATAGTCGCCTACACAAGAAGGGCACGATGTCGCCAAAAATCTGTGTACTGATAGTTGAAGACGAAATTCTAATCCGCATGGACCTCGCGGATTTCTTGACGGAGGAAGGCTTCGAGGTGCTCGAGGCCGCAAATGCCGATGAGGCCATCGCAATTCTGGAGGCCAAGGACGAGATCCAGGTGATGTTCACTGACGTTGACATGCCCGGAAGCATGGATGGCCTGAAGCTTTCATTAGCTGTGCGCGACCGCTGGCCGCCGATTAGGATTGTGGTGACGTCTGGCCACCGTGCGGTGGCATTATCCGATCTTCCCGAAAACAGCCTATTTTACGCCAAACCTTATGACCATGCAGCGATCGCCGCATCTTTGCGCGGCATTCTTTCGGATTGACTGAGTCGATTACCAATCTGGCGTGTTGTACTCCAACCGAAACCTTTTATTTAGCGAGGAGGTCAGGATCGACTATTAGTGTGACCACTAACCCAACAGTTGCCCACTCATAGTCAATCGAGCCTCGGAGGTGCCCCGTAACGCTGCGCTCCAACAGCTTGCTTCCATAGCCACGGGGACCTGCAGGCTCCTTGACATCCGGCCCTCCACTTTCCGTCCACACAATCGTGACTGCTTTGTCACGTGCGGAGCAGGAGATATCCAACGTGCCAGTATCAACTGAGAGGGCCCCATATTTGAGGGAATTGGTCGCCAGTTCGTGGACAACGAGGGCAAGGATGGTCGTCGCGGACTCACCGACGCGCATCCGGGGCACAGAAACTCGAATCCGACCGCTAAACGCTCCTAGATCATTATAAGGCGCGAGCAGGACCGTCAGCAGATCGCCGAGCAGCACCGACGCCGCGTCCGTCTGGCCAGGAACCGGCCGCACCAGATCGTGCGCTCGCCCCAGCGCTGTTAGCCGCAGGGTTAGCTCCTTGGCCATCTCATCGGTGGTCGACGTCGAGCGAGAAGTGATGGCGGTTAATCCAGAGGCAATGGCGAGCAGGTTCTTCACCCTGTGGCTCATCTCGCCCGCCAAAAGCTCGCGGCCCTCTTCCGCCTGCTTGCGACCGGTCACGTCGATAAAGATACCGAACATAACTCTGCGGACCATCCCGACATCGTCGCCCTGCCCACGGGCGGAAATCCACTTCAACTCATCGCCGATCATGATGCGGAAGTCTATTTCGTAGGGTCCAACAATTGCCCGCGTTGCGTTGAACGCGGCTCGCACGCGATCACGGTCGGCAGGGTGGATATGGGCCGATAGGTCTTCGAACTTGACGTCAGTGCTGCGCGGAATACCCCAAAGGTCATAGGCGCGGTCATCCATTGCCAGCGCATCTGTGTCCACGTTCCATGACCAGAGTGTTACGCCGGCTGCTTCGATCGCACGAACCAGATTCTCCGGCTTCCAGAGAAGCGGCTTTAGTTCGTCTGCTGTAGCGGGCATGGACCCTCAATGTGCGCAAAGATGACGCAAGAACGCAGTTTTATGGCGAGAATACGGCAGGCGCGCAATGTTGCCTTAAACGAGATCGGAGTGGAAATCGCAAATCAGATCAGCGACCTTGATCTCACTGCAAATCGGTCTTGTGTGAACGGCCTGCCCCGCCGTTGTCTGATGATCATCCCTTCCGCGGCTGAGATCCAGTGCGACACGGTGCGCCTCAGAACTGAGCCTGAAGCAGCGCGAAAGTCGTCTGGAAGCTTTGATGTCGATGGGTCAGTAGCGCCTGTCCAGGTCGCGATCGGCGCTGATTGTGCCTTTGCTCCCTCCGAATTTTCGTGGCGGGACGTCGGTCCAGGCGACCTGCCGGAGATTTGGAGTGGGTCCCTCCGGCCGAATTCGATCATCTGCCCTGCATCATGCGGCGACGTCACTCACGTCACCCGTTAGTTGATGGAGCAGATGGACAGCGGCACCGTGACCGACGAAAATCCGGCTCGTCTTTCGCCGCTTCGCCCTATCGAAGACGTCCTCCGATTCCGACTTGTCACCTGCCCCCTGCTGGACAGTCGGATCGGTCGTCACTGTCGCGGCTTAATACAAGGCGTCGAGGATCGCGCAGGTCGCGATAAGAGCAGCGCCTAAAAACTCTCAGCGGAAATCAACGCTCACGAGCCTCGGGCTTGGCGAACAGTGGCTTCGATGACGATTAAGAGGCTGCCGACCAGAAGCAGCCCGCCGCCGGCAAGCGGTGCGATGCCACCATATTCGAGGGCTAGCGCAACTAGGATAACGAGTGAAAGTACGCCGACCGCAAGCCGGAGGTCAGCGACGAACATACTGAGAAGTTCCTTCGCCACATCGAGGAGAATGCTCATGCAGGTTTCATTCGGTTGGTCTTGAGGAGAGACGCCGTCGCGAGACCGGTGACTAGAAAGATGACGACGAGGCCCAATAGGCTGAGGTCAGAGCCTGGCCAAGAAACACCGAGGCCTTCGCCAGTCCAGAAAACGCCGAAGGACGACAGCATGATGCCCACGGCAAATTTGAGCGTGTTTTCCGGAACGCGGGCGAGTGGCTTGTGGATTGCAAAGCCGATCACTAGAACGGCGAGGCAGGCAACGAGCGCTCCGATGGCGGCGGGCCAAAGCAACCCGCGGCCAGCACCGACCGCAATTACAATGAAGACGACCTCGAGACCTTCGAGCAGGACCGCCTTGAAGGCGGTGATACCCGCGATCCAATCAGCCGAGTCCGTCTTACGAGCCGTCTCTTTGCCAATCTGGCGGCGTTCGCGTTCGAATATCGCGGTCTCGTCGTGCAGAGCCATCACACCGGCTGCGCGCAATATTGCTTTGCGCAACCAGCCGTGGCCGAAGAGCAAAAGCAGCACGCCGATGAAGAGCTGAAGGCCGTGAAGCGGGACGAGATCGAGCAGCGGACCCAGCCCGACGACTATGACGGCGAGAACACCAAGAGCAGCAAGCGTGCCAAGGCAGGCTGGCTTCCAGCCCCTCAACGTTGCCACAGCCAAGATGATCGTGAACGCCTCGACGACCTCGACAATCGATGCGAGGAAGGCCGAACCGACCGCCGGGGCAAACGATCCCCATGATCCGATCAACATAATTCCGATCCTTGTCGTGGATTCGACTTCGATCTACAGTCTGATCGAATTCACTACAGCAATCAAGCGGAACGAGGCAACTTCGTGTTTAAGGAAAATCTGGCCGAACGCTTCCGAAGGCTGAGCCCGGCCGAACAGCGCGTCGCCGTTTTTTTTCGCGACAAGATCGAAGATGTGCTGATCTTGTCGGCAACGGCTCTCGCATCACGAACTGGAACAAGTGACGCAACCGTTGTGCGTACCGCAAAAGCGCTCGGCTTCGCGGGCCTCGTCGACCTGAAGCGTGAGCTCGCCTGTGAGATGCGGCGCCGTCTGACGCTCGCGGACCGAATGGAGCGGACGCTCAATGAGGCAGGAGATGACCCAGCGAATGCGTTCACGATGACGATGGATATCCACGAGCAGTCGCTCACTTCCCTTCGCCGTTCGATCGCCCCCACCGACTTTTGCATTGCCGTGGAATTGATTGACGCAGCGCGACGCGTCCTGGTCTTCGGCCTTGGGCCCTCGAGTGCAGTCGCGCATTATTGCGTGTCGCAGATGTCGCGCATTGGGCTCGATACTCTTGCCCTCGTCAACAGCGGCCTGCTCTTTGCCGACGATGTCATTAAGCTGCGACCGGGCGACCTCGTGATCGCCTTCGCCTACAGCAGGGTGTATCCGGAACTTGCGGTCCTGCTAGATGCCTGCGGCAAGCTCGACGTCCCTGTGGTCCTTGTGACCGACACGCTTGGTCCACGGCTGCATTCGCAAGTCCGCCTGGTGTTGACGGCCGCCAGGGGGCGGGCCGACATGTTGAGCATGCATGTGGCAACACTCGCTCTTGTCGAGGCTTTTCTCGTGGGCGTTGCAGCGGGGCGTCGAGATCGAACGATACACAGTCTCCAGTCACTCAACGATGTCCGCCTAAAACTGGCGGGAGAGCAGATGGGTCTGCATGTAGAAAGCAGCCAGTCTGGTTGAAGGTCTCATGGCCCAGGTCCGCGAGCAGAACGACAATAGGTCACGCAAGATGGAGCGCGGTTTCCGGATCGATTATGGCGCTTCTTGTTGTCGCCAGTCTGATCGATTTCCAAATGCTAACCGAATGGGTATCCGACAAAAGGTTTACTGGGCGGCCGTCGCAGTAGGGCTTTCCCAACTGGCTTAACGTACGTTCTGGAAATATCGTGCGATGACAATTGACGCCAAACGCATACCGCTTTCATCGCATGCTGCGATCAGATGCCGTAGTTCCGGCGGTGCGACCCTCGTCCTCATGCGCCACGGGGAGAGCGAAGGAAACCGCGGGAATATCTTTACCGGCGGGCTCGATCTGCCGCTGACGGATGATGGACGCATTGAAGCAAAATCGACAGCCCTATTGATGAAAGAAGCGGGAGTGGTCTTCGACAGGGCGTTTTCATCCGATCTGGTACGCGCTCTGGAAAGCGCTGAAATCGTTGTAGCCTCGCTCGGTGGCCTCGTTCCACTAGAGGCACGCTCCGCCCTGCAGGAGCGCAACTACGGCACCTTGGCAGGACGCGATAAGTATGACGTTCTTCGTGAATTCGGCCGTGATCGGGTGCAGCAGTGGCGTCGGTCCTATACAGAACCACCGCCAGGTGGCGAGAGTCTGAAGGATACGCTTGAACGAGTCCGCCCGTTCTTCGAGCAAGAAATCGGTCCGCTGTTGCTTGAAGGCCTTAATGTCTTGGTCGTCGCGCACGGAAGCAGCCTTCGTGCGTTGATCGTGCTGATCGAGGGTCGCCCCCCGCGGCAGATCGGAGAGGTCGAAATCGCGACAGGAGATGTCGTTTGCTATTGCGTCGTTAATAGGTCCTGAGCCTAAGTCAAAGGCGACGACGCTAGGGCCAGCGCACATGTCGGCTGATGGCACGTTCACGAGCAAAATACCATGTACGGAAAATGGATCCGTAGGAGTCTCAGGCTACACCGACGGGTGCCCCCTGGGTGGGGTTCTGATGCGGACAGTCCAACAGTTCTGCCAATGCTTAAGCCGACTCCTCTCGGCGACCGCAGTTGGGTGATGGGCCTCCGAGGGATGAAGCGGCGCTATCACTTCTGCGATCGCCACCATGACACCGGCACTTAGAAACCCCACAGGCTTAGATCCCGGGCCCTATTGTGGCAAAAACCACAGCCTTCCTGGCTGAGCCCGCCCATGAATGAGGCGGTTCCGGAGAGCAGTATTGACCGCCAAGAGCCAAGATTGTTTTAATATAAAGCGGCTCGAGAATTTGGTCCGTAAGGTGTCCGAGAAGAGGCTGGGCCCCGCTGCTAAGGAGCTTAAGACGCGTCATAGAGGGCCTGGTGAAAGGTGAGCAAATGTAGGAGCAACTTCCAGACTGGATTTCCGCGCTTTCAAGCGTCGGCATGGAAATTAAAGGGGATACGGGCAAATGCCTCCAGCAAGAGCCACTCTGAACTCGATGACTCCGCCAGTCTCGACATTGGCGATCCCGCGGATCTTTCCGACCGGTATCGGGTACTAAGCCTTGAATTTCCGGCTCTCGAGGTGTTCGGCAGCTGTTGTGGGACTGACCCCCGCCATATTCAGGCCATCGCTGCTGCAGTCCTGTCCTTACCTCAGTGTCCCGTCGCATTATCGGGGAATATAGCCGTAGTCTGACGACCATGCCCGAGCCCTAAAAATTTGCCGAGAATCATAGTCGCTGTGCTGCCTCGCAAGTCGATGGCGAAACTCGGCCCACGCGTTCACATCAAGGATCTCAAATCCAGGTGTTGATTGTCGATGAATTTACGAATGCCCTTCATTTTATTCCGCTTCCCAAAGGAGCACTTCACATGCACATCCGGCCGAGGTGATAGGCGTAGTAAGGTGTTTAGTCCCACATTGTGATGGCGTATCATTGTCTCCGTTGGAGAAGGACACGCTACGGGCCAGGTTCTTCACGGGAGCGCCAAGACCACGCACGCCGTTCGAGCGGAGCTACAACGATCGCAAGCTTCGGCCGCGGAGCTCGCGCGACGCTTCGGGATCAACGAGAAGACGGTGAGGAAGTGGCGATCCCGCCGGACGGTCGAAGACGAGCCGATGGGTCCGAAGGAGCGGCACAGTTCGACCCTCTCAGCCATCGAGGAGTCGGGAGGATAAATAGGCGGCCGGAGCACGCTTGAAAGGTAACCGCACACTCTTTGTGATCGGATGCTGCCTAGAGGCAGGGAGTTCCCCGCCGCAGGTTATTAGACATCAGCGAACCTAGAGCGGAGATCTCACGGTCCGAGCTTCACTGCGGATTTAGGTGCTTTTGCCGACTTAGTCTTTGTGGCGCTGTCCTCAGCTTCTTTGGCCTCACGTAGGCCGCGCAAAAGCTTCGTCTTGGCATCGCGCTCGGCCGTTTCGGTTGCGACTGTCGCACGAGCCGTTTTGTTGGTTTGCTCGGCTGTTCGCTTTCGGTTCTGAGCGGATTATGGTTTAGTCTGACTATCCATCGCTCTCCCGCCAACTAAATCGCCCAAAAAATACGACCTCGGAGGTGCGACTTCAACAGGAAAAGTGCATCGCGAGTTGGTTTCGCTTGACTGGTTGTGGCCCGATGTTCTTTCTACGTTCTCATGAGCGAAGAAGTCACCAAGACCCTCAAGGATGCCTCTCGCCTCGGCTGGACGGTGCATGTGAAGTGCGCCTTCGGGAAGCGTGGTTCTGGATTGACAGGCTAGCGAACAGGCTGAAATGTCTCTCCTGGGGACGCGTCTCACCGCCGATGGGAGGTTCGATGTTATTCACGAGGCTTGCAATATCGCTCGCGCTGTTTGGTGCAGTGGGGGCTGGCCCAGCGGTTGCCGATTGCAATGTTTCTGATGCGAAGCTTGAAGAAGCAATTTTGAAGAAGCCGGAGTTTCGGGACCCGGCAAACCGGCAGCTCGTCCGTGATTTACGCACCTTGCGTGATGCTGCCTTCCTTTTGTGGTCGTATGGACTGAAAGACGATTGCGAGCGTGTCGTGGGCAATATTCGGCAACTGATTGCTGCTCCTGCAATGTCGCAGCTGGGTGCAACTGACGAAGACGAGGCGGATCAGCAAATTGCGGCAGGTGAACCGCAAATCCACAGTGGCGGCCAGGCCCAGGGCAATCGTGGCGCCCCGAACGAACAGCCTCTAATCGATATCAATGAGCTTGGTCCGGGGTTGCGGGTCGATGAAATTGTGGGGGCGGAAGTTCGCAGTTCCGATGACAAGATCGTCGGAGAGGTAAGGAACGTCATCATCGGCACCAAGGACCGATGGGACTATGCCATTGTCGCTTCCGGCGGCTTCTTCATTGCCGGAAAGGACAGCATCGTCGTTCCCCTCCGTTATTTGCAGGTGAACCAGGAGCGAAACAGTTTTTTCTTGCGCATCTCCAACGCTCAGGTGAAGGCGGTGCCGCTGATGCCCGATCAGAACTATCTCTGGCTCGTGGACGAGCACTGGCGAGCGACAAACGACGCTATATTCCGGAACCTGGTACCTGAACCAAAGCCTTAGGATCCCGTAAGATCTTCATCAAGGGTCCACGACGCCACCGCTGACGGAGGGTGCCGAGACAGCTGCTGAACACTCCGCAGTCCGCACCGAGCGTGCTCGCCTCTCGCTCGGGAGGAGGTCGGTGAGGGTTAGTATATGAGTCATACACATAATTCACCGACTTCGTGTTCAGGATGGCTGATTTGAGCATAACGACGCTTCTACGAATGAGAGGAGCATCTCTTCGAACCTGTCCTGATTCATATCGAGCAACCAGTAGGTTTTTCGGAGGGAGGCGTAGAGAGTGGAGACGGTGTGAGCCTCAATCACTCCGGTGTCTTCAGTGTCTAGATAGAGCGTGAGGATGTTGTCTCCATCAGGGTGCTCCAGAGAGATCTCAAGATGGGCGAATCCAGACCCGCCCATTTGGTCAACCGACAAGGCAAACCCTGAAGGCTCGATTGCTCGGCCAACCTCACTAACAGCAGCCAGCAGCGCGGCCTTGCCCTGCCGATTCCAGAAACTCTCTACTTCCTGCTGTGTGGCAATAATTTTCGCGTGGCGCTCATCTTCTTCCTTCCGTTTCCGCTCTACATTTTCTTGCTGAGCTATCAACATTTCTCGCAGCGCGGCTTTCCTAGCGTCCAGGTTCTCGCTCATCGTGATCCTCGTGCTCACTGCAACAGCATGCCGCGCAGGAATTAGCTGTTCAAGAGCGTTGCTCCGCTTCAAGCAAACGGTTTCACCACATTCGTGAAGCCGCCGGCCGCGCTTTCGGGAGTAGGAGAAACGGCCGGCGGCCCTGGACGAGTTTGGGATCGCCCACCACAATTTGCCGTGGAAGAGGATGTTACGCAATACGGAGCGATTGGCTCACCCAAGCAAAGCCCCGCCGGAGTTGAAGCGGGGCTAGGGAGGGAGCTAGTCCAAGAAGGCTTGCCATGCTACCGGGCACGTGGCGCCACTAGCTGAGGCACCCGGCGTTCAAGGGTGTGCGGGAGGATAAATAAACGCCCTCAATGCATCCAATCTCAGCAGCTCAGTCTTTTCGTCTTCTTCGAGTTGCTGCTCGGCCAACAGCCAGTGTCGTTCGTGCTCCCCATTCGGCCATACCTCTCTAAGCTAGATGTAATATGCCCTTTTTGGATGCGCTCTTTCCGGGGCAGGTGAGAGAAGGGTTGCGGCGACTCATCCTGCTTATTCATCACCCCCTCCTTTTGAAACCTTTGGGTAGTCCGAAGGTTGTGGACTCATGGCAGACGAAAAGCACAAACCTGTTCTTGTTGTCGAGGATGAGCCGATCATCCTCTTGAATGCAGTCGATCACCTTCACGACATCGGCCATGTTGCATACGCTGCGGCGAACGCATCAGAAGCAATGGACCTTCTCAATGGGCTTGCTTCGGGGATTGATGTCCTTTTCACAGACATCAATATGCCGGGCGAAATGGATGGGATCCAGCTGGTCGAGCTGGTCCACGCGAGATGGCCACATATCGGCTTGATCGTCACGTCTGGTCACGAGCGATTGGCGTCGAGCACACTTCCAGACGATGGGATATTTATCTCGAAGCCCTATGATCTAGAACAGCTCAGCAAGCTTCTTGATGAAGGTAGTTGACCCCCCAGGTTCCTTGTGGCCGCTGGTATACCTTCCAAAATGGAATTTAACGGCATTGATCGTCAGAAGTGACGCGCGTGCGGTGCGTAAAATCGGTGGCGTTAATTAGTTGGCGCCGCTACCCGCACGAGCTAGCCTGACCTCTCGCATAAAGCGCAATGTCGGGAGATCTCTCAATGGCCACATCCGCTCTCGTGAGCATTCTGATCACGTTCCTCATTGTTGTTCTGATTCTGTGGCTGGTCCAAAGGCTGCCCTTGGCAGGGGGAGTTCGGCAAATCGTCCAGACTGTCGTGATTATCATCGCCATCATCTATCTTTTAAAACAACTTGCGGTGTTTTGAGATCCGGTCAGGCGGCATACGGAAGCACTACAGTCGCTTGGGCATTGCGTGCAGTGGTGAAAGCATTGAGACAAAAGGATAATAGAGGTCTGGGTTCCGCCAGTGCAACTATGCTGCAGCGCAAACCTTCTAGGGTAGTCGTCACGTCTCAGGGTGAGGGGTGATGGCGAGGTCCGGCAGGAGCGTTGCGGGCCATCCAAGCTCCTGCCGGACCAACACGTGCTAGACTAGAAGTGTACCCGCGTGAGAATCTGCAGATATGTGCAATCTCTACAGCCAAACTAAGGGCCAGCAAGCGATTAACGATCTGATCCGCCCCCTGGCGCGACGGCACGGCGAATCTGCCGCCGCTGCCGGGGATCTTCCCGGATTATTCGGCCCCCATCATCCGCAATGCGCCGGAAGGACTGGATGGTCATGGCGCGCTGGGGCATGCCGTCATCGCAGAAGGTGATACGATGCTGTGGCGAAGCGGGCGAAGAAGCTTGAAGCTAAGGGCGGGACCGGAGCGTTCTTTCATTCCCCGATGTTCTCCTGGCTTCCTCCTCCAATGAGAGCGTGGCACATGGCATTTGGCAAACAAAACCATTATCATGACGCGTATGAAACGGAGAAGGATGCCAATGACAGTCCCCCGCGATCTCGATTGCTTGGCCGATGCCACCGAACTCGTGCTCCGACGCAGGCCAGGTTACAGCCTCGAAGCCCCCTTCTATTTGAGCGAGGCGCTGTTCAAGCTGGACATGGACGCAATCTTCGCACGCCATTGGCTCCATGTCGGGGTCGAGGCTGATGTGCCGCAGCCAGGCGATTTCTGCACGCTGGAAATCGGATCCTATTCCATCGTCATCGTGCGTGGCCTGGATGGCGAGGCACGAGCCTTCCACAATGTCTGCAGGCACCGCGGGGCGCGCGTCATCAGCGCCGAGAAGGGATCGGCGACGAAGCTCGTGTGCCCCTATCACAGCTGGGCCTACGACCTCACTGGGGGATTGGCCTTTGCCGAGCACATGGCGCCGGATATCGACCGCGACTGCCTTGGGCTCAAACGGGTGCATCTCAGGACTGTTGGCGGGCTGATTTTCGTCTGTCTGGCCGAGTTCCCGCCAGATGATTTCGATGAGATGGCACTCACGGTCGAGCCCTATTTCGGGCCGCACGATTTGAAGAACTGCAAGCTTGCGTATCAGGTCGACATCATCGAGGACGGCAATTGGAAGGCCGTCATGGAGAATAACCGCGAATGCTATCATTGTAGCGGCCATCCCGAGTTGATGCGGACTTTCTTCCAGTTCTTCGGCCATTCCGAGTCGGATGTGAAGCCAAGGCAGCAGCGCTATTATGAACGCTATTGCCGAATTCGCGGTGAGATGAGCGACATTTGGGACAGCCTGGGTCTGCCCTCGACGCTCGTCGAGCTGCTAGACGATCGGGCCACAGCCTTCCGTCTGGAGCGAATGGCGCTCGATAATGCCGGTGAGTCCTATACGTCCGATACCAGAATCGCCTGTCAGCGACTTTTGGGCGACATCGGCCAACCCCGTCTGGGTGCCCTGTCCCTCCACACCCAGCCGAATTCCTGGAATCACGTCGTGAGCGATCATGCCGTGATCTCGTTCATCCTGCCATTGTCGGCAGAGAAGACCCTGCTGCGAACCAAGTGGCTGGTCCACAAGGACGCCGTCGAGGGCCGGGATTACGATGTCGACCGGCTTACCGAGGTGTGGCGCAAGACGAATGAGCAAGATGCAGGCTTTGTCGCCTTAATCAGCCAAGGCGTCAGGAGCCCTGCCTATGAACCCGGCCCCTATTCTCCAAATGAGAACCAACTGGAGAAATTCCTGACCTGGTATATCGACCGTTTGAAAAGCCATCTGGGAATCATCCAACCGATGGTCCCGCCGCCGCTTGGCGAGGCACAGGAGCACAGGCTGTCCTCATGAGAGATTTGCTGGGCGCTTGATGGCAGTTGTGACGGCTGCTGAGGCTGCTTGCACCGAGCCCGACACGATGGCGAGATCGGCCGATCGGTGGCTTGGCGGACACCGATCGGCCGAGTCATCGAGGGGTTGGACTCGATGGCGCTTCTGCGATCAATGATTGAGGGGGCAATCCGGTTAAGGCAAGCGATTCACGGCTCGCTCCCTCGGCCCAATTGAGGAAGCCTCATCCCCCAAGGGTTCTGCTGCCCCTTCCAGAGCGCATATCCCAACCCGAGCACGGCCCCATGCGCACTCGAACGTCGCGCCAACGCCAGGCGCTCGAGAATCCGTGCCTGCGCCGAGCAGGTCTTGAAGCCAAGGCACGGACGGAACCGGCGCCTGGTAGAGATATGACGGTTGTAATTGATCTCGTGAACCAGGTGCTCAAAGGAGAGGTTGCTGACAGCGGCTCCTTTCCGAACAAGAACCTTAATATGCGAGGCCTGCCGAGTTATACACGACAGCCTTAATTTTCTGGGGATGTCGCATGGATTATTTGGAAAAGACGGCAAGAGAAGCAGCTGACAGCCAAATTCGAATCGCCACTCTGGCTTTGGCTATAAAGGCATCAGATGATCCAAAGGTAACAGCTGACTGGCTCCTGAGACTCTTCGAAGCAATGGCCTCCGATCTGACTTTGGATAGCTTGGGAATCGAACTTCCTCCCGGAACTTCAGCGAGGTTCAGGCAAGCCTTTCGCGACAGGCTGATTGAAGTGGGTTTACAGGCCCGATACCAAGCGACACTTGAGCCGCGCGAAGATGGCGATCTGCACCGCTCATACATGGCTCCGAGGAATGGCGAATAGGATCAAGACGAAGGGGTTAGCCTAATAGCCGGCGAAATATTCTGACGCTACCCCTTTGAGAAATTCCGAAATATTGTTCTCCAGCTGTTCATCGGCCTTGATGTCTCTAACATTGTGTTCTGAGTAGTCTCCCGTCTCAATTCCCCATGTTGAAACAGAAACTCTTTTAAAAGAGTCGGTTATTTCAAAGAAAGCTCGAAAATCTATCATGCGGACAGCGTTGTGTCAACGGCGGAGCAATTCCAGGCCACTGCGGCGGAGTAAAAGCAGGCCACTTGCGTGAGGGTGCGCCGAAGCAGAGAAGGGTCCC
>NZ_VHKL01000016.1 GCF_007474605.1 Rhodoligotrophos appendicifer
GTTGCGACCTCTATGGCTTCCTGACCACGGAGCCCAATGCAGAGGTGGCGCCCATCCACCCCAAAGCCATGCCGGTGATCCTCACCACGGCGGAGGAGCGCGATGTCTGGATGCGGGCGGACTGGTCGGAGGCGGCCGCGCTGCAGGACTCTGCTTTGATCAAAGCGGCGTGTCAGCAGAGCTTGCACGTCCACGAATAGAACAGCCCAATCTTGCAGGCAGTCGTGTCCGGTTTAAGTTAGAACAAAGTGCTGAAAGGCCAAAGAAATCAGCAGGTGTAAGCGGGCTCAGCGGCCGCCGTGCTGTGTTCTAACCCATTGATCCTGCTGATCTCGGGTATGACTGCCGGGCCCACCATTCAGTCTGCTCTGATGAAGGACGGCTGGAGCAGTTACGGGTTGATCCCCGCCTTACCTGCCTTCAGACGCCAGTGATCTGCGACTGAGGCCGCCAAAGGCCTTGGCTCGGAGCTCGTAGGCGATTGCTCGCTCCAGCACCTGCCGCTTCACCCCCCGAGGCGGAAGATGGTCAAAGATCTTCTGCCATTGGGTGGTGAGCTCGCCGCGGGGGCAGGTCGCGAGCCGGGGCAAGCGATCTTCGAGCGGTTGGAGCTTGGAGCCCTTCATCCCCATTCGCTTGCGGATGGTGCCGGACAGAAAGCCTGGACACTGTGGCTCCAGGTTATCCGAAGCTTGCACTGAGACGAGCCCGGGTAACGGGCCGATGCGATGTCTGTGGCGGCGTTCAAGGTGGGAACAGTACCGCTCTGTTCGAGGGCGAAACCAGGCGGGGCTGGCGATTCCTGAAGCTGCAGTTCCGCTTAGGTCGCTGTTCGTCTATAAGGGAGTGTATTACAGGCAGTCCCCGTGGCCGGATCCCCAATGACGCCGACGCTCTTCGCTCGTCGACTTTGAAGCGTAGGATTGCACCATGACGACCTGTGGCGCAGTATTCGGTACTGTTGCCGAGATGGTGCCGGAGGTTTGGCATATCCCGCGCCCAATGTGTGGGGGCTTCCCATGGCCGATGCCGCGGGTGACACAAGCTACTGGCACCAGGATGCCGCTGACATGGCGGCGGCGTTGGGCAGCGGGCGCGGCGGCCTCAGCTCAGGCCAAGCGGCCGCGCAGCTTGCCACCATCGGCCCCAACAGCGTCGAAGATGCGACGCGTCTGAGCGCCTTTCGACTGCTGTTGCGGCAGTTCGAAAGCCCTCTGGTCCTGATCCTCGTTTTTGCCGCCACCATCTCGCTGATCCTGCAGCAATGGGTCGATGCCGGTATCATCCTTGCGATCGTGCTGGGCAGTTCGCTGCTCAGTTTCTTTCAGGAATATCGCGCCTCAACGGCGGTAGAAGAACTGAAGAGAAGCCTCACTCTGACATCCCGGGTCCTGCGCGACGGGATGGATCGAGTCTTTCCCGTGTCGCAAATCGTTCCGGGCGACGTCATCCTATTGTCGGCAGGAAACCTGATCCCGGCAGACGGGCTGGTGATCGAGGCACAGGATTTCCTGGTCAGCGAGGCCAGCATGACGGGCGAGTCCTTTCCCGTCGAGAAGCGACCGGGGATTATCGCTGCCCAAGCGCCCATTGCGGAGCGGACCAATACTGTCTTTCTGGGATCCTCAGTGCGCAGCGGCACGGCCAGAGTTCTGGTCGTAAGGACAGGGCGGCGGACGGAATTCGGCACCATCGCCGCACGGTTGCGGGCGCGCCAACCCGAGACGGATTTCGCGCGCGGGGTAAGGCAGTTCGGCTATCTGCTGATGCGGGTAATGGTCCTCATCGTCCTTTTCGTTCTGACGGTGAACTTCCTGCTCGATCGCCCGGTGATGGAATCACTCCTGTTCGCCGCGGCGCTCGCGGTGGGGTTGTCACCGGAACTCTTGCCGGCCATCATCAGTGTCACACTGTCGGCAGGCGCTCGCGCCATGAGCAAGCGCGGCGTCATCGTGAGGCGCCTTGATGCGATCGAAAACCTTGGCAGCATGTCGGTCCTGTGCACCGACAAGACCGGGACGCTGACCGAAGGCACCATAGTCCTGTGCGAGGTTCTCGATGCAACACATCGCCCATCGGACGCGGTGCGGCAGCTTGCCTATGTAAACGCCGCGTTCGAAACCGGCATCGAGAACCCGCTGGACGCCGCCATTGTCGCGGTTGGAGAGGCTGCCGGGCTAAGCACCGCTGGTCTGACTAAGATCGACGAGATCCCCTATGACTTCGTACGCCGCCGTCTGACCATCGTGGTGGCTCAAAAGGATGTTCCCGGCCAACATCTGTTCGTCACCAAGGGGGCTTTTGGTGAGGTGCTGGACATCTGTACTACGTTTGACCGCGACGGTACCGAGGTGATGCTGGATGCCGCCACACGGTCAGACCTCAAAACGGTTTTCAAGGAGAGAGGCGAGCAAGGGTTTCGCGTGCTGGCGCTGGCCACGCGCAGCGTTGCCGCGCAACCTGACTATGACCGCGCGGACGAGCGCGAGATGGTTTTTCGGGGCTTCCTCATGTTCCTCGATCCGCCCAAGCCCGAGGCAAAGCAGACCATCCGGAACCTCGCCCAGCTCGGCATCGCCATCAAGGTGATCAGCGGCGACAACCGCCATGTCACCGCTCATATGGCCGAGGCCGTGGGATTGGATGTAGGAGCAATGCTGACCGGCGAGGAGGTGGCGGGGATGAAGGACGAGGCGCTGTGGCACCTCGCGCCGCGCACGGATCTTTTCGTCGAGATCGATCCGCAGCAGAAGGAGCGCATCGTGCGCGCCCTCCAGCGCACCGGACATTCTGTCGGCTACCTGGGAGACGGCATCAATGACGCACCGGCACTCCATGCCGCTGATGTCGGCATCTCGGTCGCAGAGGCCGTCGACGTGGCGCGCGAGAGCGCTGACATCATCCTGCTGAGCCGTGACCTAGACGTACTGCGTCAGGGCATCGAGGACGGGCGGCGGACCTTCGCCAACACGCTGAAATACATTTCCATCACAACCAGCGCGAACTTCGGCAATATGATCAGCATGGCGCTGGCCGCACCCTTTCTGCCGTTCCTGCCATTGGCGGCCAAGCAGATCCTGCTCAACAATTTCCTCTCGGATCTTCCGTCCCTTGCGATATCCAGTGACAATGTGGACCCCGAGCGCGTCTCCGGTCCACAGCGCTGGAACCTCCGGGACATCCAGCGCTTCATGATCGTTTTCGGACTGATCAGTTCGGTCTTCGATCTGCTGACCTTCGGTGTCCTGCTCTATGTTTTCCATGCGGGACAGGCGCTGTTTCAGACCTCATGGTTCATGATCTCGCTGCTGACGGAATTGGCGGTGGTTCTGGTCCTGCGCACCCACAAACCCGTCTTCCGCAGCGCGCCCAGCCGCTTGCTTCTGTGGTCGACACTTGCGGCGGCCGCCGCCACCTTTGCTATTCCTTTCCTCCGCGCAGTCAGTGGACTCTTCGGCTTCGTGCCGCTGTCGGCTACGGAACTGACCGCCGTGGTGGCGATCGTCGGCGCATACATTGTGGCCACGGAGATCGCCAAGGCGTGGTTCTTCCAAGCCGAGACCACCGCATCGTCCCAGACGACACCGACATCCAGGGGCGCTGATGCGGATCACGGAGAGCGACATCCGCCCGAATAGTTCACCCCTTGACGCGCCCTCGGACGGCGTGAGCCCGCAGCACAATATTGCGAGTTGGCCATGCAGCTTTTGGGGTTCCGCGAATTGATTGCCAACGTCCAAGATGGGGTCGTGAGTTGCCGCCGGAGCGGCAGCGGTGAAAATGCGGTTGTTCCGCAGCTTAGAGAAAAGCCGCCCGTCCGCAGCCGGCCTCAACAGCAAGACATCAATTGCGGGATAGAGCGTGGCAAACATTCAGTTCAGCGCGCGGCAATGGCGGTCGCCAAGGCCCCAATCCCCCGCATAATCGCGTCGTGGCTCAGGCCGGCATATCCCATTATGAATCCGGCCTGAGCGGGTCGGGGAGCGCTGGGGTGATAGAGCGTCGACACTGGATGGAGGCCGGTGCCGGCCGCATGCGATAGTGCCTGAATTTCGCCTTCTCGGTCGGCGGCAAAATTCTTGAACCAGATAACGAGATGAAGCCCAGTCCCTGCGCCCTCGGTCACAATCGACGGGCCCAGATGATCAGCCAGCGATTTTAAGAGTACCTCGCGTCGTTCCGCGTTTCGGCGTCGGACACGGCGCACATGGCGATCATAGGCACCGTTCGCCAGCACGTCAGCCAAGGCCTCTTGCTCAAGGTGGGGCGTATGGCGATCTGTCAGACGCTTGGCGTCCGTGAAGGCTCGGCGCAAGGGTGTCGGCACGACTAAATAGCCGAGCCGAAGCGTCGGCGAGAGTGTCTTCGAGCAAGTTCCCACATAGATCACTCGGGCTGGATCCAAGGTCTGGAGAGGTGGAATGGGAGCGATATCGTGGCGATACTCGCCATCATAATCATCTTCGACAATGCACGCGCCTGTCTGTTTGGCCCATGCAAGAAGAGCTCTGCGGCGGGTCGCTGAAAGCACACCCCCGAGCGGGAACTGATGAGATGGGGTTACATAGGCAAGCCGGGCCGCAGGCAGATCGTCTGTTCGAAGGCCCTCCTGGTCAACCGGGACCGATATCTCGATGCCGCCAGAAGCAACAAAAGCCTGTCGTGCCAGGAGATATCCTGGGTTCTCCATCAGGAAGAAATCGCCAGGATCGAGCAGGAGGCGCGCACATAAATCGAGACCTTGCTGCGAGCCGTTCACCACGATGATCTGCTCTGGAGTACAGTTGATCCCTCGCGACCTCCATAGATAGCCCTGCAATGCCACGCGCAGGGAGGCCAGTCCCTGCGGATCGCCATACCGCAATCGCGGGGTGCGCCGCAGTTGCGCCTTGTTCAAAGCCCGCTTCCAGGCCAGCATCGGAAAATCCATTCCCGACAGATCCCCATAGCGGAAGTCAGCAATGCGGGCGGCTTGTCCCGCTGGCAAAATGGGGAACTTCAGCAACCGGCTGGCGAAGGCCGAGAGACGATGGGATGCTCGATCGTTGGATGGTGAGGCCGGCTCAGCACGCTGCAATCCAGTGGACACGATCGCACGGGCACCTGGTTTGGTGATGAGATAACCTTCAGCGATGAGCTGGTTGTAGGCCGCTGTCACAGTCGTGCGGGAAGTCCCCCACTCGGCTGCGAAGGCCCGGGTCGATGGCAGGCGGTCGCCGGGCTTGTAGTGACCATCGTGTATCTGAGCCTTGATCGCGGCAATGATGCTGGAGCCGATACCGTCCTTCACAAACTGGACCACAAAAACGCCTCCAAACTGGTCATTCCCGAATTGCCAGATTGTGGGCATGTGTTCGGCAGATGCAAGGAGCTCTGCGATGTACATCCCTCCCGCTTTTCTCGATAACGATCCCAGGATGTTGAGGGCGACGATCCAGGCGGCACGGCTGGCAAACTTCGTGACCGCGACCTCCGAAGGACCGATGGTCACGCCTCTGCCTCTCTTTCTCGATGAGAGTGAGGGTGAGCGGGGCGTAATCTATGGTCATCTTGCTCGAGCCAATCCACAGTGGCGTCTCCCGCCGATCGGTGACGGCTTGGCTGTCTTCATGGGACCGGACGCCTACGTGACGCCTGCATGGTATGAGACGAAGCAGGTGACCGGTAAGGTCGTCCCGACATGGAATTACGTTGCGGTCCATGTGTTCGGTCCGGTCGAGTTCTTCGACGATCCGGCTCGATTGTTGGAGGCGGTCCGTCGTCTGACCACTCTCCACGAGAGCGAGCGGTCATCGCCTTGGGCGGTCTCGGATGCCCCCGCGGACTTCATTCAGTCGCAGCTTCGCGGCATCGTGGGGCTGCGCATGCCGGTTGCGCGGATGGAAGGTAAGCGCAAGATGAGCCAGAACCGGACCGAGGCTGATCGTGCGGGGGTCGCGGCGGGTCTGGCGGAGAGCGAGCGTGCTTCCGACCGGGAAGTGGCTTCCCTCATCCCTCGAACGTAACCGGTCCGGGCCGCTCCTTCCTGCGTGCGCGCCAGGCCTGATCTGAGCCAAATCGGGGTGTATTTCCGTGCAGCCTTCCTAGTAGCCGTCACGCCTGGCCCGGGGCTTTCTACGGCGCTGCCAGGACCCTCGCCGGCGGTCGCCCAGTATCTCGCTCGGCGCCACCGCCAGCTGCGATCGAGCCGTCCGCGGGCGTCAACCGATCACATTCTAAAGGTTTTCTCTGCCTTGCGTGGTCTGTGCTCCTCGATAATACGGTATGATCTCCGACGGTTGCAGCCGGGTGAGCGATTTTCGGCCCAGAAAGAAGACGCCGCTTGCCCCATCTACAGCGTATGACGGGGGCACAAGGCGGTCGAGATACTGTGCCCAGAAGAACAGGAGCTTTGCGACCTTGCCTGCTCTCTCCGACCGGAACAAGCTGCGAACCAGATAATCCATGGACCACATGAATTGCAGACCCGGGCCGCCACTGGCGCCGGAGGCGAGGCATTCGAAGTCCCTGAACAGGTAGCGGTGTCCACTCTCGGTGAAGCGGGTAAAATCAAAGGCACCCTCATGCACCTGCTGCATGAAAGGGGTTTCTGAATAAACCAACCCTCGTGGCTTCAGCACCCGCCAGATCTGGTCAACCACCATTTGGGGCTGCAGAACATGTTCCAGCACCGCCTGGACGACGACGGCATCAACGGAGCTTTCCGGCATGGGAATTTGATGAGCATCCGCAATGAATTGAGTGAGCTTCGAGCGATAGATGTCAAAGCTGTAAACTGTCAGCCTCGGATGGTCGTAAATGGGTTGCATGCCCTGGCCGATGCTGCCACCTCCCACAATAAGCACACTTGAAGGATTCGGGTTCTCCTCCAATTCGGTGATCAGGCGGCGGACATTGGTCCTGGTGGAGGATTTGTGTGGAGACAGGAGCCGCTTTATGTGCGCGGTCACACCGCTGTAGCGGGGCCTCTCGACAACACTGGCCGCGGCGTTGACGATGACGTCGTCTGCCGTCAGGACCGAATTCTGGAAGTCGATGAGGACCGGAATGTCTTCGATGATCGGATATTCGGGTTGCGGATCAGTCTCCAAACTGCTCGCCACCAGCTTGTCATTGCTGCGCCGAAGAGGGTATCCGGTCTTAGGACAGCGCAGGAGTGCCATGCATTCGGAGGGTGTGGCGAGCATTTCCAGGCTTCCTCAAGATCGCGCTAGCTGCCCTCTGTGGTATCCGTCATCCAGCCATGCGTAATGGCAAAGCGAACAATCTGAGCGCGGGAATGGAGGCGGAGTTTTTCAGTGGCTCGCGCCTTGTAAGTTTCAATGGACTTGATGCTGATATTGGCCCGGGCGGCGATCTCCTTGTTGGAGAAGCCCAAGGCCACCATACGCAAGACGTCCTGTTCCCGTGCGGTGAGCCCAAGAGGATCGACTGATTTTGCTAGCGCAGCATGAGCATCTCCCGGCGAGGTCATCTCCAGGGCCGTGGGTGGGTCAAAAAACAGACCGCCCAGCGTGACGGTGCGGACCGCGAGCAGGAGGTTTTGGCCTGCGGAGCATTTCTGCACAAAACCCTTAGCGCCGGACTGCAAGGCGCGCTGTACGTAGCTTCGATCGTGGTGCAGCGTCATAATGACAACATGGACGTTGCTGTGGCGGTGGAGGATCTGCTCCGTCAGCACAAGTCCGTTTATATCGGGCAGAGATACATCGAGAATTGCGACATCAGGTTTGGTTGCCTCGATCAGGGCCAATGCATCGGTGCCGTTACTGGCCTCGCCGACACAGACGATGTCGTCTGAGCTTTCCAACAGAGCGCGTGCGCCTGCCAGTACAACGGGATGATCATCAACGATGATTGTCCGGATCGGCGCGCTCATGGCGCTCCCCATGGTCTCCGACGCCGTCGGGGTATCGAGGCCCGGAGATGGGTCCCTCCCTCTTCTCTGGTCCTGACTGAAAGCGTCCCTCCAAGCGGGGCCAGCCGCGAGATCATACCGGCGATGCCGGAATGATTATGGTGATCCTGCATCTCCGTCGGGCGGGGCCGATCAAAGCCAGCTGGTGGGGGTCAGCGAACAAGCACTCACCCATGTGCTTCTCTACGCGACGGTGCTGCTGTTCTGCATCAACGGATTTCCGACAGCTGTGATGCGGTTGGCGGGTCGGTTCAGGATTGTCGCCTATGGATCGCTGGCCAGCGTCCTGTTGCGTCTGCTCCTCTGCTTGATCGGCTTATGGCGAAATGAGAGCCTTGCCTATTTCGTGGCTGTGTGGGGCGTCACGCAGATCCTGGGCTCACTCGTCTTCCTCGGTCTCGCCTTCTGGGAACTGCGGCGTCAGGGCGTGCGACACCTATTTGCAACCAAACTTGTAGGCGTCACTCAGCGGTTTAGGGGATTGTGGCAGTTCACCATCGGCAGCAATGTGGAGCTCACGCTACGCTCAAGCGCCAATGAGCTCGATACGCTCTTTGTTGGTTTGATTGCGGGCCCCGCCGCCGCAGGCCTCTATCACATGGCCAAACGCCTCGGCCGCTTGGTGCTGCAGTTGGGTGTGCAGGTTCAGGCTGTGCTCTATCCTGACGTTGCGCGACTATGGGCGCAGCAGTTGCACGCCGAATTTCGTCGGGCCGTTCTGCAGGTGGAAATCATGTTGGCGGTGTTCGGTGTTGCATTGATATCAGCAACTGCGCTCGCCATTCGGCCGGTCCTCTCCTGGACAGTGGGAACAAGCTTCGTGGAGGCGGCGCCGTTAGCTGTCGTGCAGATGATTGCCGTCGCCATGACGCTTAGCGGCAGCGCCGTGCGAACCGCATTGCTGGCCATGGGAAGGCAAACATCCGTGCTGAAGATTGTTGCAGGCGCGACAATCGCCTTTCATGCGACTGCCCTCACGATGATCCCATTAATAGGAGCGATGGGCGCCACTCTAGCGCATGTGGTGATGGCGGCGATCTGGATCGTCGGTCTCAATCTGGTCTACCGCTCGGCGTTGAGGAGCGGTCCATGATAGCCCGCGCGAGCGGACTGCATCGTCGACCACTTTGTCCCATGCGCTCATAACGGTGTCGCTGGAGAAGCGCTTGGCCGACAGGGCGGCCTGCATGCCAAGATTGCGGCGCAGGCTTTCGTCTCCGAGCAGATGCGACAATGAGGCGGCAAGCGCCGTAACATTGCCGGCCGGGACAAGGAGGCCGTCCTCCCCATGAGAAATCATCTCACGGGGTCCGAACTTGCAATCGAAAGACACTACCGGCAGGCCGGCCGCCATGGCCTCCATGAGCACAATGCCCCAGCCTTCATACCGCGATGACAGCACAAAGACGTCCGCTGTCTCGAGCCAGGACCCTGGACGTTCGCTTACGCCAGCGAAGCGGACGCGGTCGGATAGGCCGAGCTCGTCGCGGAGCATCGTCAAGTTGATGCGCTCCGGGCCCTCGCCCCAGATCGTCAAGGACCATTTCGGATGGTAGGGCGCCACTTGGCCGAAAGCTTCGAGGAGAAGGTCGAAGCCTTTTTGCGGCACAAGCCGTCCGACTGCGGCGATGATCCGCCCGCTGCGTTTGGGTACGATGTCAGACGGCACATTGACCTGATTGGGAATCACCCAGCTGCGCCGGCGTTGCTTGGGTGGGAAAGACTCCATTGCTCCGTGGGTCATCGTGACGAGACCGAATGCATGGGGATATGTGAGGCGGCGCAGGCGGGACCAGATCGGCCCGAAGGTCTGGGCCTCCGGATTGTTGCGTTCGGACACGACGACTGGAATGCCGGACCCTGCCGCCGCCAGGACCGAGAGGATGTTGGTGCGGGTCAGGAAGCTCACCACGAGGTGGGGTTTGAGTCTCAGGAATTCTGAACGCAGGAGGCGCAAGCGATTTGCAGCCTTGTAGGTACCACGCAGGATACCGTTCTTGTCCACGGGTACGCCGAGGCGACGCAATACGACGCGTGACGAGAGCGGGTAATAAGGCGCGGTCTCCGCTGCCTCCAAAGATATAACAGTAATGCTCCAGCCGCGCTCGGCCCAGCGGCTGGCAATGGTGCTCACCACGCCCTCACTGCCGCCCGGCCCCAGGGAGGGGAGCACCATCACAATCCGAGGAAGGCTCCTGGCCACTGCCGAGCCCGCTGCCTCTTCTCGTTGGACCGGCTGTGAGGTGGCCAGTTCGAGGCGCATGGTCCCTTAACCTCCCCGTGGGGCAATCGCTGCCGCCGCTTCGTCGACCGTCCTCACCAAACACCAGGAGAAGGGTGGCGGTAAGCTCCGAATTTCCTGACTGGCCACACTGCGTGACCCTCGCTCCAATGAGGCCAACCACAGCTGAAAGCTGCGCAATGCGCCCCTCGCCCGTCACAGTGTGCTTTCCATTTATCGGTGACGAGATAGGAGGAAGCCATATCTCGGCGATAAAATTGGTCGAAGCCCTCGAGGCGAACGACATTCAGCCCCTCATCGCGCTCCACCAGGAAGATGGACCGGTGGCCGATTACCTCCAGCAACGGCGGCTCGCCTATGTGTCGGCGCCAGGTCCGGCGCTGGCAAAGCGCGGCAAGCAGGCCGATACGCTGCGCGCTTTTGCCCGCAGTCTGCGCCATGCGCGCGCACAGGCCCGGTTTTTGACGGATCATGCGGTTGATATCGTGCACACCAATGATGGCCGCAGCCATGTCCAGTGGGCACTTCCGGCAAAATGGGCGGGTGCTCGCCACCTTTGGCACCATCGCGGTGACCCGGATGCGGTTGGCGCCAATCTGCTGGCCCCGGTCTTTGCCGATCACATGATCACCGTGTCACGTTTTGCGCGCCCGCAGGGGCCGGTGTTCCAGCTTGGACACAAGCTCTCCATTGTTCACAGCCCCTTCGATCACCCCAAGGCACTGGGCGATCGGGCCGCGGCCCGAGCTATGCTGATCGACGCGCTGAAAGTTCCGCCGGAGACAAGGTTTCTCGGCTTCTTCGGTCTCTTGATTGACCGCAAACGTCCGATTGCGTTCGTTGAGGCAGTGGCAGCGTTCGTCACGCGATATCCAGAGCTGCCGGTCATGGGGCTGCTCTTCGGCGTGCCCGGGAGTGAAGCCCCGGATTACGATCAACGCGTGGTCGCCCGCGCCCGCGCCCTCGGCGTGGAAGGCCATGTGAGGCTGATGGGGTTCCGGGAGCCGGTGGAGCCATGGATGCAGGCCGTGGATGTATTGCTTGTGCCGGCCGTTCGTGAGCCCTTCGGCCGTACGCTGATCGAGGCGATGTTTCTGGAAACGCCAGTTGTGGCAACGGATCACGGCGGCAACCCTGAAGCGATCGAGAACGGAGTGACGGGAAATCTGGTGCCGGCGGACCGCCCGTGGGAGTTTGCCCTGCCGGTCCATCGGCTGCTCACGGATGACAGCTACCGCCAGCAGATCACGGCGACGGCACGGTCTCATGTGCTTGCGACCCACAGCACCGCGGCGCATGTGGCCGCAGTGTGCAAGATCTACCGCACGCTGTTGTCCGAACGGCAGCATGGCGATCTTCATCGCGTTCGGTGGAATGTCCCATGACGTTTGAAGACATCGATTTTCTGATCATCGGCGCTACCAAGAGTGCGACCACCTGGCTTCAGCACTCGCTGCAACGGGATCCCGCGATCTTCATGCCCGGACCGGAGCTCCACTATTTCAGCCGGGAGTTTCAGCGAGGGGAGCAGTGGTATCTCAAACATTTCGAAAAGCTCCCAAAACCCCGGCTCATCGGGGAGAAGTCAAATTCGTACCTTGAAAACGCAGAGGCCGCCCGCAGGATCGCGCGTGCGTTACCCGAGGTCCGCCTCATCGCGCAGCTCCGAAATCCAGTCGATCGGGCATATTCTGATTACTGCATGATGTATCGGCGAGGGGAGGTCAGCCGCGATATCGACGCCTATCTCAATCCCCGCGTGTCTCAGGACACACGCTTGCTAACGGCCGGCTTTTACTTTGAGCAGCTTAAGCCATTCTATGACCATTTCCCCGCCGATCAGCTGTATGTCACGTTCTATGAAACGGTCGTCAGCAACGCTCCGGACCATATCGCGGGGGTCCGGCGGTTCTTAGGTTTGGGCGGCGCCGGACAGATACCAGCAGTAGAGGGTAAGGTGAAGGACAAGGCGATGCCGATGCTTGACCCTCGGCTGCGCCGGTGGCTGAAACCTTTCAAACCCATAGCCGCGCCGCTGCGACAGATGCCTCTCTTTCGCCGACTGCACGGCATGCTGGCCGCTGAGATCTCCTATGACATGATGTCAGAGAGCCTGAAGCAACGGCTGGCTGGGCATTACGCGGGCGATGTCGAGAAATTGGAACGCCTCGTCGGCCGCGACTTATCGGGCTGGCTCACAGGCAAGGTATCCATCGACGCCAGCCCCTCGATTTTCAGTTAGCTGATTACGCAGATACCGAAACCGCGGCGGGGGTTTAACTGACGTCCCGATGGGGGTTTGGCTCCTTCCATTTCATCTGAAATTTCGCAAAGTAAGACCTCCTGTTTCCGACCTCTCCGCCAGGGAAATAGAAAATCGATCCTGATTTCATCCACGAAGATCCTCTCTAAACTACTAAGGCTTTTATTCTTCATATAAACCAAGAATAAAATCATGGATGACTTGCCATGGTCGATGAAAACATATCCACAGGTCAAAGAGCTTCATCCACGCTGATCCCCGCTCGCGCGCCTGACCTTCTCGACACGCTCCGTGACGGAGCAAGGAGCCGCAAACTTGTTCAGCATTGGCTCGGCAAAGGACAGGCTAGCTTAGCTTATCGCAACGCCCGAAACAGGTTACGCTCCGTCGTACGGGCCACAATTCGCAATCGGCACCTCTACGTCACGGACCTCAGTATGAGTGCCTTCTCGCTCGCTTTGTCCACGGCGCTTCGGGTCGGCCCGGCCGAGGTAGCTGCGGAGCCGGATCGGGTTCACGCCCTCTTTGCCATCACCGTCGCATTTACTGCGATCTGCGCTGTCACTTTTCCCTGCGTCGGCCTCTATAACCGCAACTGGAAATATGCGTCTATTCCGGATTACCTGGGCATTCTGCGCGCGGTGGTGATCGTGTCTCTGGCGTTAGTCACCGGCATGTTCTTCTACTCGCGGCTTGCCTTCGTGCCACGATCGACGATCGCAATCGAGATCGTCATTCTGGGATCCTTACTCGCCGCTGTAAGGCTGTCCTTCCGCCAAGATGATCTGAAGATCTTCCGGCATATCGCGCATCGCGCGGCCGAACGACGGGAACCCCTCGTGCCAGTACTGCTCGTGGGGGCCGGGCATGAGGCCGATCTTTATCTTCGCGCCCTGCAACGGGATCGGAATGTCACCTACTGGCCCGTTGGATTTCTGGACGATTCAGACGCCGAGATCGGCTCGCTTCTGCGCGGTGTGCCCGTTCTCGGCACGACGGAGGACTTTGAGGCGGTTTTCACCGAGCTCGACTTGAGAGGGCAGCGGCCACGCCATCTCATCTTCACTCTGCCGCCTTCATCGATCGAGGGAACAAGGGCAGAGCGGCTCATTCGAGCTGCCGATGGGCATGGCATGGTCGCCTCGCGCCTGAGCTCTGCGACTGAACTCAAAAATCCGCTGAGGCGCCAGGAGTTTGAGCTGCGGCCAATCGAACTCACCGACCTTCTGGAACGGCCTCAGAAAGCCCTCGATATCGCCGCCATGCACCGTTTCGTTTCCGGTCGACGCGTGTTGGTGACGGGGAGCGGAGGTTCGATCGGCAGCGAACTGACCAGGCAGTTAGCGGCCCTCGGGCCATCACATCTGACGCTTCTGGATAGCTGCGAATTCAACCTCTATGCAATCGATCTCGACCTCGGCGAGCGTTTTTCAGGTGTTCCGCGTGCAGCTCATCTTTGCGATGTGCGCGATGTTGGACGGGTGAATGAAATGTTCGCTCGCTACCGCCCTGAGCTCGTATTTCACGCTGCTGCGCTTAAACATGTGCCGATGGTCGAACTCAATCCATGTGAAGGCGCGCTGACCAACGTCTGTGGCACCGTGAATGTGGCTGATGCCTCCAAGCGATGGGGCGTTGCGGCCATGGTTCAGATTTCTACTGACAAGGTGGTGAATTCGACGAGCGTCATGGGTGCAACCAAGCGGATTGCCGAGCTTTATTGCCAAGCTCTTGACCTGGAAGGGGTGGCCGACATGGACGCGCCCCGCTTCATGACGGTGCGCTTCGGCAATGTGCTGGGATCGAGCGGCTCGCTGATCCCGCTGTTCAAAAGCCAGCTGGCCAGGGGTGGGCCGCTGACCGTGACCCATCCCGACATGAAGCGCTTCTTCCTCACCATCCGGGAAGCGGTGGAACTGACGCTGCAGGCCTCCGCCTATGGGCTGGAGAAGCAACTCGGACAAGGTGAGATTTTCGTGTTGGATATGGGCGAGCCTATCCGGATCATTGATATCGCTCACCGAATGATCCGGCTTGCGGGCTTCACTCCTGATCGCGACGTGAAAATCGAAATCATCGGCAGTCGTCCCGGCGAAAAGCTGTTTGAGGAGCTTTTCGATTCCTCCGAGCGGCGCGTAGATCCCCCGGTTCCGGGAGTGTTTGGAGCCGTGCCTTCACCGGTGCCCTTGCCAATCTTGCGGCAAACCATTTCTCAGCTGCAAAGAAGTGCTGTTCGCGGCGATTGCGGCGGCCTGTTCCAAGCAATGCAACTGGTCCTGCCGAACTTCCATGGAAGCGCTCCACAACATTCAGAGGACGCAGTGATGCAGTGATGGCCATTTTTCCTACAGTCGCAGCATGGCCATCTGCTCTGCGTGCGATGATCGCGATCGGCCTGTTTGTCGCTTTCCTCGCCTCACCTGCTCATGCGGATGAGGCTGTACGAAGCACACAGGTCCACGAAGCCCTGGTTCGAGCGGCCTCGTTCTATGCGGGCTTATCGGTGCGGGGTTCCTATGTATGGAAGTATTCGACCGATCTCCGTCAGCGGAGGGGCGAGGGTATGGTGGGCCCGACTGAGGGATGGGTGCAGCCCCCTGGAACGCCAGCGATTGGCGCGGCTTTCTTGCGGGTCTACGAGGTCACCGGCGATGCTGCTTGGCTCGGCGCAGCGCGTAACGTAGCAAGTGCACTGATCGAGACCCAGCTGTTGTCGGGAGGCTGGACGAATCCTATTGAAATGGACCCGTCAGCACAGACTCAATGGTGCTATCGCGCAAGACGGCTAACTCCCGAAGACTGCGCGGCAATTCAGGACAACCGGTCACGCAACCGCACCCTTCTCGACGATGATACAACGCAAAGCGCGCTGCGATTCCTGATATGGCTCGACAGCCTCTTCGATGGCCATGATGAGCACGTTCACGACACTGTCCTCTTTGGACTGAAGCGGCTTGTTGAGGCCCAGTATCCCGCCGGCGCTTGGCCGGTCATGTTCGACAGGCGGCCAGTTACCGAAAATCTCCCACCCCTTCGCCAAGCAAAATCGTTGGACGACTGGTCCCGCACATATGTGAAGCCCAGCGGTGACGCTTACTACATCCTGAACGACAATCTTATTGGGGACATGGTTCATCTTTTGCTCGTTGCCGAAAGATATTTCGCCGATCCGGTCTATCTCGACGCCGCAAAGAGGGCCGGTGAGTTTTTGCTTAAGGCGCAACTGCCTCCCCCCCAGGAAGGATGGGCTCAGACTTACAACACACTTATGCAGCCAGTCTGGGGGCGTAAGTTCGAGCCCCCTGCGGTGGCTTCGCGAGAGACAGCCGGCACGGTGACCTGTCTCCTCGAGCTTTACCAACGCACCGGCGACAGGCGGTTTCTAGCAGCCGCCAGGAGGGCGGCGCGCTGGCTTCGATCCGTTCAACTCGCTGACGGCGACTGGGCACGATTTTACGAGCTGGGCACAAACCGTCCGCTGTATGTCGACAATCAGGAGAG
This sequence comes from Rhodoligotrophos appendicifer, assembly GCF_007474605.1. Lineage (NCBI taxonomy): Bacteria > Pseudomonadati > Pseudomonadota > Alphaproteobacteria > Hyphomicrobiales > Rhodoligotrophaceae > Rhodoligotrophos > Rhodoligotrophos appendicifer. The sequence continues at coordinate 15,925 of NZ_VHKL01000016.1, forward strand.
GCTGACCTACGACCCGTCGGACCTCCTGAGCCACTACAGTATGAAAGGTCAGAAGGGGATCAACGAAGCCCTCACTGTTTTGCAGAGAGTCGTGCAAGGACAGCCGTTCGGACAGGCACCCCTTTGGCCCGCTGCGCCAGAGGCGCTTTCGCGTGGAGAGTCTGAGGCGCGGATCGAAGACCTCCTCAAGGGACAAGACGGTCGCGGCGCCTGGCCCGAAGAGAATTGGATCAGTAGTGCTACATTTGTGAATGCTGTGTTCCTGTTGGCTGGGAGCCTCGAAGCATCGAGGCTCAAGCCATGATCCGGAACCAACCAACGTGATCGGGGCGCGCCGCGGAATTCTGTCGCGCCTGCCGATCATCTCGCGCGTGGCAGCATATGTTTTAGAGCTTTATGCAGCTCATGCCCCTAGAGCTTTGCGGCGCGGCAAAATCTTCCGATTGATTGCGCGATTTTGCGACGGGCATGTGGTGATGTCGCGGCTTGGTGTGCGCTTGCACGTCAATTCGAGTGATAGAACCAACCAGCTGTGCATTCTCGGGAGGTATGACACAGTCCCAGAGCAAATCGCGAAGCTGAGTCCTGGCATGTGCTTTGTCGACATCGGCGCTAACGCCGGATTGTTCTCCCTCATGGCAGCAGAACAGGTCGGGCCAGAGGGGATTGTCATAGCCTTTGAGCCCTCACCGGAACAATTTGGCTATTTGATCCAGAATATCCGGGTGAATGGAAAGCACAATATACTGCCGCTCCCCATGGCGGTCTCAGACGTCACACAACGAATGGAGTTCTCCGCCGGAACGACAGGCCATAGCGGGAAAGATCATGTTGGAGCCGTGGGCGAGACAACAGGCCTGATCTCCGTTTACGGGGTAAACATTGCCACTGATTTCAAGGCGATTGCTTCGTTCTGTGGTGACCGCAATACGATGATCAAGATTGATGTAGAGGGCTTCGAGCAGAGGGTGTTGCATGGCATTCGCCGCCTTTTGCAGGAGGTGCCGGTCGTCGCGGTTATCGTCGAACTCGACCGTCGATCGCTGAGGCGCTATGGCGCTACACCGGAAGCACTTGCCGCTGAGTTGGCAATGCTTGGCTTTTCTTCAGCCAGCTCGCCGCAAAATGAGCACCATCACGACGAGGTCTTCCTGCGAAGGGAAGCAATGGGAACTTGGGAGCAGCGCCCGCGCGAGACCTCCGGCATCGCATGCGGCAGAGGCCCAGCTCCTCGCGAGCCTGTCTGGGCCAGGACAGGCAAACGCTTGGGCTGGTTCGCCGCGGGGGTCGCTGCCACCTATGGTCTTCTCGTTGCCTTTGTCGCGATCGTGGACCCCTATGGCCTCACCGACATTGTCTCGATCCCAAGGTTCAACGCTGAAAAGACGCAGCGTTTGGATGGCGGCGGCCGCGTTGAGAAATCATTGCAGCTCTGGCGTGAAGACTACGACATCATCATCCTTGGCGGCACATCGGCGCTTATGGGCTTGAACCCCGATGGAGCCTCCTTTGCCGGCCACGGCGCCTACAACGCTGCGATGAAGGCAGCGACAATGGCAGAAATCAGCGCCGTCGGTCGCTTCGAACTCAGCAATGGCAAGCCAACACGGGTTATCATCGGCCTCGATTTTTCCATGTTTGAGGCTGATCGAACCAGTACCCGAGATTTCAGTCAATCCGGCTTCGATGGGGATTGGATGCCGGCCGTATATGCACGATCATTGATGACGCCAGATGCCGTCATCGATGCGGTGCAGACGGTTTACGAGAATATACGCGGGGTAGCAGAACAAATTCGCGATGACGGATTTCAGAGGGTTAGCCTGGGGCGAGAATTCGACTATCGCAAGGCTTTCACAGAGATCCTGGTCAAAGAGTTCCTGGTGCGGGACTGGCATTATGCAGATTTCGACTATGACCCAAGTCGCATTGGAATGCTCAGGGATCTGCTCCTGCGCTATGTCGGCATCAATGCGAAAATCGATGTTTTCGTTTCACCCATTCATGCCCGTCAACTGGAAGCCATGATCGCGAAAGGCATCTACCCGCTATACGAGACTTGGCTCAGATCCTTGGCGGAGGTTGCCGAACTTCTACCCAGCGTCCAGTTCTGGGATTTCAGTGGCTATAACAGCGTGACCACAGAAGAGATTCCCGACTGGGACGATCCGCATCAGGAAATGAGATGGTATTGGAACTCGGCTCGCTACACCCCGGCGACCGGGGAACTGATTATCGCCATCATGTCAGGAATTGGAAACCGCGCGCCGCAAGATTTTGGCAGGCGGCTGAAGCGGAGCACCATCGACGCCATACTTGCGGACAATCAGGAAGACCGCGAAGTATACTTGCGCAACCACATGGACGAGGTGGCAGATGTGCAGCGACTGGCTCGAAGGATGTCGCAGCTGTCGAAAGGCGATTGAGCCTTCGTAGGTGCATTTCGGCCAGCGCTGCGCTCACGAATGGCACATGGTCCCAGTCGATCTAGGTCTGCGTTATTACAGTAGTCAAGCCGCGCTGTAGGTAACGACGACAAAGATGTTCTCAATCGTTCGCGGATCACTCTCCGTGGCAATGGACCAGAGACCTGGACTGCCGTCGCTGCCGGTCCAGGAGAGCTGGGTGAGGTCAGGGGGACTCTCGCCGGGCGCGATCGCGATAGGAACCGGAGTGGTCGACCGGGAGCTGGCGATCGTCTCCGCCTTGCTGATGGTGATCGATCGGCCCTGAACGAAATAGGGGAAGCGCGAGCCCGCCAAATCCACGGTAAGGACATGGGTGCCCGGTGAGGGAGACGTGGCGAAGCGATGCCATTCGGAAGAGAACTCATGGCGCAGGCTGAACAGCCTGAACAGCGGTGCGGCCGTTGCGTCCCCGAGGAATTGGGCCACCGCACCGGCAGCGGCTCCGACCAGCTGCTGGCCCCCGTCACGTGCCGTGTAGCTCATATGCAGGATGACGTCGGAGATCGTATGATAGTTGAAGGTCTTGTAATGGGTCGGGAGCTCCAGCCGCCATCGGCTGATCGCGCCGGCGCCTTCGAAGGGAAGGTAGCGCTCGTCCCGCAATGAGGGCTCGAACAATCCGGCATCGTTCTGGCCGGTACTGGTCACGATCGCCTCCTGGATTTTGAGGTCGTCGATGAAGCGCGGGTCCGGTCCCGCGGGATCGTCGATCGACAGCCGCGCATAACCGCCAGCGACATCCGTGCTCTGTCTGTAGGCGCTGTTCAAGAGCGTCGCCTTGCAGTGGATGGTCGTGTAGGGACCCGTGACCGACGGAATGGTCAGGCTCACCATCTTGATGCGCCGGCGAAAATGGCCGGGGGTATCGAGGTCGAACAGCCACTCCGGAATTTCGAATTCGCAGAGGCCGGTCTCCTTCAGGGCGATCAGTTGCTCCGGCGCGAGCGCCAGCAGCGACACATGCTTGGTGAGCTCGTACTCCCGGATATTGCCTTCGAGATAGGCCCCATCAAGCCGCTTGAGATCGAACGCAAGGTGATCCCCCGCCATGAGCCCCTTCTTGAGGCTGTCCCAATATCCGAAGCGAATGAATGCGGTAGAACCGTAGGCGAGGCCCAGCTCGTGTTGGAAGCAACGCTCGGCGCGCTTGGCCATGTCGAAAGTCAGGCGATAGATCTGAAAGTAAAGTCCCGACACTTGGCCGATCATCCACTGATAGAGGTCCTGGGACGAGAACTTGTCATGGAAGTGACGGCTGACATCGGCGGCATCCTCGATCTGGCGGTCGTGATTGCGCAGCTCGCGCTCGGCGATCGCGAGACGGACCTGGGCTGCGGTCAACTGCCTGTCGATCTGGGCTGCGTCCAGGGAGGCAAGCCGGGCCTGGAGATCCCATTCGTCCTGACGGCGGTCATATTCCGCCATGCGGCTCGTGGCGGACGCCGCGATGTTCAGCAGCATTGCCAGAGTTTGTTTGAGATCGGCAAAGGCGCCGCCGCTTGCGCCCTTGTTCTTGCCGCCGAATTCGAACCCGACGGTCGTCGGTGCGCCCGCCTTCACGTCCGGCAGGAGGTGCACGACGATGGACATGGCCTCGGCCGCAGCCTTCGCCCCCAACGGGACCTGTGAGGCGGCAGTGAGACCCAGGGCTGCCTTCTCCAGTGCGCTTGTAAACTCGCGGCTTTCATAGAAGTCTTTGCGAGCGAGAGCCGATTGTCGGCTCTGCTCCAATGCAGCGATACTGGCGGCCGCTTCCTCGATCTGGCTCACATGGATGTCGCGGACGGCTTTGAGGACCCGGAGCTCCTGGCTGGCGCGGAGGGTCGAGAGAGCTTCGGCGTCGCGTTTCTCCATCACGGAAAGCAAGCCGTCGGCCAGATGCCGAAGTTCGCCGACGAGCTCGCTCGCCTTCTGGAACATCACGGAAAAGCGGTATGCCGGAAGCGGCATCGCCAGGTCACCCAGGCTGTCGGAGAGGCTCATTCCGGCAGCCTGAGCCCGCACGAGCAAAGCCGGGTCGATCGGCGGCTCGAACAGCGGCAGCTGCCGAACCTGGCCCTCGATGTTCATGCAGTGGCGAATCTTGAACAGCCGGTCGGCGACCGTGCCCCAGTAACCGACGAGCTTCTGGTTTTCGGGCACGCAGAAATAGAGGATCGTGGCCGATGGAAGGTCCGGGTCCGGCGCAGAGGACGAGGGGGCGCTGTCTTCGCCGGGGTCGGCGATCAGCAGCTCGATCTCTTCCAACGCGTTGCCGAGCGATCCGAGCTTTGGCTCCAGACTGTTAAACGTCTCGACGGCGGGCCTGAGAGCCCGGTCGATGATCTCGGGTCGGCGGCCAAGGATATCGGCGGCAAGGACATAGAGCTGAGTGGCCTCGTTGATGGCCTCCAGCGTGTCGCGCCTGAACAACTGATCCCCCCAGGCGATCAGAGTGTCGATATACTTCATCACCACCGTCTTCTGATAGGCGGTGGTGCGGAGCCTGGCGACGGCGTGAGGGCTGAAGGGCGTGCTGCGCCAAACCGCGACGGCCGAGGCCAAAGCCTCGGAAGGTCCGGAGGCGATCAAATGTTCGAGCGACTTGATCGCCTCGGCTGCGTAGTCACCGCTCAGCCGGTCGTGAAACGGCTTGGTGCGCCAATAGCGCTGCGGGACCGCACCGTCGGAGGCCGCCGTCGGATCGAAGATGAACTGAAGCCAGCGGAGGGCGTCCTCGAAGCGCTGATTGGCCCCGAGGTGATCGGCAATCAGCATCGGGATGTGGAAGAACAGCTCCCAATTGTAGAGCTCATAAGCCCTGCCGGACTGGAACTCGACCTCGTCGATGGGATGGTCCTGAAGCACGCGGCCCTGCGGCTGATAGGCGTCAAACGACGCCGGATCCGAGGCGGTTTGAGTCTCCAGCGATAGGAGGCCGGGGAGGCTCTGGCTGGCCAATGTCTTCACGAAATCGCAGAGATAGGGATGGTGGAAGTTTGCGAAGCGATAGGTTCTGCTGGTCCAGAATGTCGGGAGCAGGGTCTGGGCCAAGAAAGCAGGGGTAAGATCGACCGCGGGCATTCGCATGGCGACCCGACGGCCTCCGGGCCCAGGCACGAGAGCGACAAGAGGGGCCAGGGTGTCGCTGGCCGAGCCCGGCCGGTCAAGGTCGTTGTCAGGCAAGGGCTGCCGACTGAAATAGTCGCCGCGCCAGGCCACCGCCAAGTCGGCACCGGCCCATTCGGCCATGGGGTTTCTTTTGCTTGTTCGCCCTGTCGATGTGGCAAGGAAGGTGCGACGCGTATCGCCGAAGAAGAAGGGACGGTCGCCGACGAACCATAGATCCTGGTGTGGCGCCAAAACCCTGAACGTCCAGGGCGTTGCATTCAGAACCGGAATGTCTCGCTTGTTCACGAGGGTGCCGGACGGATCGGTGCCCGCGGGTGCCGGCTCGTTGGAGTTGCTTTGGAATTCCGGCAGGATGTGCGACGGAAAAACCGGGAATGTCCCATCGTAAAGTACCAGGCCCGGCGCTGTCTGTGTAAATGCCATATGATCGAATTTGGTGCCTTTGGGCGCCAAGGCAAAATTGCGCCGGGCAATGTGCGGATTCGGAGCCGTGGTCACGATCTTGCGGCATCCGGTGAAGCGGAACTCGCCGAAGGGATAGGCGATCTGGGCATCCCCACTGGCTGGAGTGCGGCGATAGTCTCGCCGCAAATATCCGCGAACCACGAGCATGTCGCCGGTGACGAGACCCTTGAACGAGATGAGTTCCTTGGGAACGAGCCGCCTGGGTCCATTGCTCGATGTGGGGCGGGGAGGCGGGGGCGGCGTGACCGGGTCGACGTCGGGCGGATCGTCGTCAATGATGACGGGGCCGTCGTCGTCCATTCTGCGGGCCATGGCAACAACGTCCTGCAAGCCGGCGACCCGGGGGCCGAAAAGCACGTCATCCTCCCCCAGATAGGCGGTGAAGGTGACCGGCCCGGAGAGGTTCTTGCCCGCCCAAGTGCCGTTCTGATAGTCGCTCCATGCGAGCTGGATCTCCCAATAGCGGTCGCCCGCCTCGAGCTTGCCGCCAGGGGCTGGCATGACGACCTGCTTCTCGGCGACCTTCTCGTTGAAGATCGGCCAGATCAGCATCAGTTTCGCATTCAGCACGACCGGAATGAGATGGTTGCCTTCGATGTCGAGATCGACCCTCTGCCAAGGCGACCATGACAATGTCGCGGCATCCCGGTGCCGGTAGAAATGGCCATGAGGGGTGTTGAAGGTTCTGCCGAAGACATGAAGGGTCTTGCGCTCCGGATCCTCGTAGACGCCGGTGATCTCCAGGCGCGCGACTTCGTCGAGCTTCTGAAGATAGTGGAGGAGGGCTTGCTCAGCGGTGAAGTCCGTCACGTCTGTTTGCAGCAACTCGTCTTCGAGTTCCTTGAAGAACGGGCTTTTGTCGTCGCGCAGTGCGGGTTCGATCCAGTTTTCCGGATAGAGCCAGATCTTTCGGTTGGCTTCCCAGACCCGGAAATTCTTCATCCAGCTCCATTGCGACCATTTCGGATCGGCCGTCTCGACGCCCGGCTCGAGTCCCATGAGCGCCCGCTGGGCAAAAAGCTGCGCCGAACCAATGGCCTGCTTTAGCCGTGAGCTGACTTGGCAGGAGCTCATTTCGACATCGATGAGGAAATGGGCCAGGAGTTCACTCGCGGAGGCCTTTTCCAAGCCGGGGGACCATGTGGAGGGGCGGGCGAGGAGATAGTCCACCAAAGCGCCACGCTGCCCGTCGCGCAGGGTATTTTGGATGGACACTGCACGCCGCTGCCAGCTCTCCTCGTCATGGCCGGCTTTGGCGGCCTCCCTGATCGCCTTGGCCTCGGCCTCGCCGATCGAGGGCGTGCACCACTGAAGCGCCCGTTCCGCCGGGACTCCCAGCTGCTTGAGCACCATCATCGCGCGGACGAGGCGTCCCACGAGGCCGATGCGAAAGTCCTGCGGAAGGCGCGCACCGAGAACGCCCTGATCGGCGATGTCGCCCGAGGGTCCGATCAAGGTCTCGATATCGGACTTGGACCAGGACAGCCACGTCACAAGGGTTTCGACGAAAACGGTCTTGGAGGCGATCTGTGCGGGCAGATCAGCAGCCGCCGCGATGGCATCCAGGCTTTGGAGGATCGCGGTGAGCGCGGCGTCCTCCAGCGCCGCGGTCTGTCGGACCTGCTGAAGATGAAACAGCGAGGACCATGCCTCGTAAGGGATCGGGCCTGGCGCTGGATGTTCTGCCGAGATCAGGAAGGGACTTTCCCGGAACAGCCACTGGATGGCGCCCGGTGGACTGTTGAAGGTTTGGATCAGCTTTGCAGTCTTGAGCACCTGCTCCAGGACATCGACCTGCCGACCCGCTGCGGCACGCGAGAGGACACCCGTAATCTCAGGCAAAGCCAGGAGCACCTGCACAGCAGTGTCGACACCGTGCACGGTTTGCTCCAGCAGGACGCTGGCAATGACGGGATCGAGCCCAATGAATGCGGAGATGCTCTCGACGAGGGCGCCCTGACGGCGACGCAGACGTTCCTCCTCCGACGGGGCCTCGATTGCGAGGAGGCTTGTGCGCAGTTCATCAAGTTGCCGGACCAGATCTTCATCCTGCGGAATGAAGGCGGCCGCTGGGTTTGCCCGATGCCGCAGCAGATCATCAAGCTCAGCCCATCCCAGGCCTGAGCCACCGACTGCCTTGACCGCATCCAGGAATTGAAGCGCCTGCTCGGAATGTTCCGAGTCGAAAGGATCGAGGTTGGTCAGATCGAGAGCGATGAGCAGGTCTGGGATCGAAAGCGACACCTGCCGTGCCAGAACGGCGTGACGGTAGATCGCGGATAGGTTGGCCAGGCTGAGCTTGCCGTCGGTGTTCGCGGCAAGCAGGGCAAAGCCCTCTGAATTCAGGCGGAACACCGCCTGCAGCGCGGCTGCGTGATCGCCAAGGGCTGCATCCGTGTGGACGAGATCAAGCCCTTCGGCATCGAGGAGGAAATCCTCATGTTGAGGCTTGAAGACGGAAGGATTGTAGAAGAGGTCTCGGTAAAGCGAGCGGGGCTCTTCCGTGCCGATCGGCTGCCATAAGGCGAGGGCTTGCGACGGGCGCAGACGCAGGCGCGTGGCGAGGGAGCGGAAATGATCGAGCCGGATGAGCGCTTCGTTGTCGATCGCCGGAGAGAGCAGATCCCGGGAGAATGCCTCGAGCACGCGGTCGAGCTCGAGCATGTCCCAGCCGAGCCGGCGCCACAGTCGCGTGAATCGGTGGATGCGGCCAAGGACGGCCTCGCTCAAACCGGTGAGCTGGAGCTTTGAGGTGTCGCAGGTGTCGGTCGGTGCGTCCGGCTTGGCAGCGATCTTGACGGATCGATCCGGGTTGACGAACCAAGTGCTGAGCATTCCGACCAAATCTGCATAGGTCAAACCGGACCGATCGAGGAAGGGTTGCACCGTGGTGAGGTCGGACAGGGATGCCTGACCCCAGAACTCCTCCGGGGTCCTCGGAGGCATGAGCGGTTCATCGACGATGATCTTACGCTCGGTCTCGGTGAGGCCAAGTCGGGCAATGGAGGCGTTGAGGCTGGAGGATGAATTCGGGGGGTCGGCCAGAGGTGACATGGCTTGGATCAGGTCGGACCTCGTGACTCCGAGATGCGACAGGAAAAGATTCGCCTCTTCGCTGTGAAGATCAAAAGGCAACGTCCAGGGATAGACGGCGCCAGCGAGTTCGGAGTAGGCCGCGCTGTTGCGGAAGGCATGGGTGGCCAACCGCTCCGCCGCCGTGCCCGTCGTCTGCCTGCTGCGCGCTGTCACGGTCAGGGCCGAATTGTCCTTGGAAATCCCGTAAGCAAAGCTGTCGCCCCAGACACGCCAATGGCGGCCAGGATGAAGTGTCTCAACACGGACCCCATGTGTCAGTGGCGGCGTGAAGGCAGCGGCCAGGGCAGGGGACCCGACGCCGTCGGTAAGTTCGGCTTCGAGGGATGGATCCAACGTCTGGGGCGCAAAGGGTGGCGGCGGGGCGACGGCATCCTCCAGCACCTCGTTCACGAGATCGATCAGCGGCATCGCCGTGTTCGCATTCTCGCAGGTGAGCTCGATGTCGCCCAAGTCCGGACGCCGCGCGAACAGCGCATCTCTCACACCACGGTCGCCCAAGAACTTGAGAACATCGACGAAATAGGCTGCGGGTCCGTGCACGGAGGCGCAGTCCTGGCAGGCGCAAAGATCGAATGCACCGAAGAGGGTCTCCCAATCGGGGATCGAGTTGACCGCAATCTGCGCCTGGGTTTCGAGGTCGGGGCGGGGCAGGGCACGCATACCGGTTCGGTTCAGCTGGGCGCCGTTCTCGCCCGCGAGTGCGAGCGCCAAGGCGGCAACGCGCACTGCCCGGTGATGGATCACCGCAGCGCGTTCGGCGGAGAGAGTGTCCTTGTGCTGCCGGGCGAAGACCTGGCGATCGATCCGCGCGATGCTCTCAGCGGATTTGAGCCCGCTGCGGGAAAGCTCCAAAGTCTCCGAAGTGCTGCCGGTCAGACGATAGAGTCGCTGCAAGGTTTGCAGTTGCTGCCGGTCGGATGGCGCCAATGTCGGACCCGATGCAGGGGTGTCCTTAAAGAAGGCTGCGGGATAGGTCGTCCTCAGATCATAGGCCGGCTGGGCCTTTAGGAAGGCTGCGACGGGAGACGACCCCAACCGCTCCGCCAGAAAGCGCGTCGGAAAGGCGGCTTCGACCTGGGCGAGGATCTGGTTCGCATAGAGGGTTACCTTGTCGTCGGGATCGGCTCCAGGCATCTCTGCTGGGACACCGACACCCTGAGTGCGGATCAAGGCCTGCCAGTCCTCGGCCGTCAGCCGGGCGAGGTCGGCAGCTTCGGTCAGCCCCGGCACTGCCCGGAGTGCGGCAACGAGCGGGACGTGATTGTTGGTGAGGGCACCGAGCTGGACCGTCAGCTTCAGGTCCGCGGCGCGGCTTGCCCATGCCGGATCGCTCTCGATCCGCTTCCAGAATTCCGACGGATCCGGGCTCTCCAGATACTGGTTTGCGAAGTTACCGATCTCGTCGTGGCTGAGCGAGCGGCCCAGCAATGCCGATAACTGGCTGGTCGGGACGGGAGCGAAGCCGGAGAGATACTCCTCCGTCTTCCGGCCATCGATCGTCTCGGGGATGGTTCCCTCGGCGACCGCAGCCCGCAGGGCGCCGAGGCGCAATTCCGGATGCATGGACTGCATCGCCTGCGTATTGGGGGGCAGACCTTGAGTCAGAAGCCCATAGACCACGGCCGGCGGCGCATTCATGTCCTTGAGTTTGTGGGCCAATACGAAAGCAGCGACCTGATCGGAGGAGTAGCCGCTGCGGGTCGCGAGCAGGCTCACGCCGCGGTCGGTGGCATCTTCGGTCAAGTCTCCAGGAGCGCGGCCCTCCAAGAGGGGCGCAAGCTCCTCCTGCATCAGTTCGAACTCGGTGAGGGCGCGATTCTTTGCACCGCTGAGGATGAAATCTACAACCTCTCGGGCGCGGGCGTCGCTGAGGATGTTTGCCCCGCTCGGGATGGTTTCCAGAAGACCCGACTCACCAAGGACCGCCACGCGGAGATCGACGCGCCCAGTTACGGCGGTGGGCGGTTGGTAGGTGATCTGGTAGGTGCCGTCCCTGTCGTTAAGAGGCGACTTGCCGACCGCCTGTTCGCGGCCCGAGATCTGGGCGTAGAGTTCGACGAACCCTTTCGTGAAGGGCTTGTCGTTGGCGTCGCGCACCGTGCCGAGCACAACACGCTTGTCGAGCGCCCAGGTCGACAATTTGGAATTGATCGCGCGCACCGTCGCATCGTCGACGATGCCGCTGGACGGAAGTCCGAGGTCGGTCTGCAGAGCCCGGATGACGGCCACCGTGCCCGCGCCCATGATGTGTGCCGATCGCTCGTCTCCGGGAATCGTCCGGCCAAGCGCCGAGGCCGCGCGATGAAGCTGGGCGACGGCGTCGCCGCCCATGCCGAGGGAAAGTGGGCCTGATGTCAGCTGCCGGATCATGACTGGTCACCCTTTGATGTCAGCCTGCGATGTTCCCGTATTTCCGGCCTTCGAAGGAGGGAGGGCCGGTTTCAATCGAAGAAGATGTTCAGGAAAAATGAGTAGTCGTCGTTCTTGAAGGGCTTGAAGCCCATTTTCTGAAGGTAGGCAGGGACTTCCTTGGTATTGACGACTGTGTTTGCCTCGAGTCTCAGGGTTTTCACCCCCAGTTGCTTCGCCAAGGCGGTTGCCTGCTGTCGGAAGGTGAGGATGGCCCTGATCATGTTGCCGCCCTCGTCGTTTGACTTCAACTCCAGGACGCCGGCGGTGACCTTGCGTTTGCCGAGCTGGAAATAGCCGAGAACCTTCGCCGATCCCCTCTCGATCTGTCCCCAGACCTTCTCGCCCTTGGCGAATTTGGCAACGTCTTGTTCGAAGACGCCCAGGGTCTTCAGGGTCTTGCTAACGTCGTCCCACGGTCCTGGGACGTCCACTCCAGGCGGAGCAACGATGCCGGCGACAAGGGCGCCGCCGATGACCAAGGGCGTGGAATTATAGGCCGAGGCTGCGAACGCAAAGGTTGCCGGGCTGCTTTCGGCAGCGATCGCTGCAGCGCCGCCAAAGAGGACCGTGACCGCCACGCCGGTGCCGATGGCAATGCCTCTGCCCACATTATAGGCAGCCTCCATCCTCCGATAGGATTTGGACAGGCTGACAGAGAGGTCGTCGGTGACGCGCTTGTATTCCTTGCTCACGGCCTGATCAAATTTCGCCTCAGCTTCGGCCTGGGCTTCTTCGGGAAACTCGGTCCAGTACCACTCCTCGGGAGGGCCGGTGAGCCAGCTGTAGTCGCTTTTGTTGTCGCGGTTCTGGAACCGGATCTGGCGTTCGAACTCCTCTCGGCTGACGACGTCTATGAGCCCCCGCCGTCGGGCGGACTCCAGCTCGTCCACGACGGGCGCCTTGTCGACGATCTCTATGATTTCGCCGGGAATAAGATAATTGCCCTCCGCATCCTGGGGTGTGTTGGCCGGCAAATTGACGGGCTCGGGCTCAAGGCCGAGGGGATCGATAAAACGGATCGGATTGCCGTGGGCATAGGCATAGGGGTTCAGTCCACCGGCAAGGCCGGCCGGGTCGCAACTGGCCCATCGCCCGAGCCAGGGCGCGTGGTAGCGCATTCCGCAGAGATAGAACCCGCTTTCCTCGTCACGCTCGCATCCTATGAAGCGATAGCGCTTGGGAGTCTCCGTCTGGCTGCGGACGGCCTGATAGGAGGTGGCGCCGTAGGGCGTATACTCCTCGTAACTGATGATCTCGCCGGCATCGCTCAGTTCCAGGCTGGCGGAGCCGAGATGATTTCCGAGCTGATAGCGGATGAGTTGTTGCGGAGACCCGTCATTGCCGAGGCTGCGGGTCTCGATCAACGCAATTCGGCGCTGGTCATCCATCACATGCAGCGTCTCGCGCTGCAAATTAATGGCAAGTCCGGCGGCGTCATAGTCCCGATAGACCTCAAATCCGCCGAGCGTGATGCGTTCGCTTCTGCGGGTCCCGTTCTGGCGCTCGGTGATCTTGCGAACTCGATGACCGCTCGCGTCATAGACGTAATAGGTCGTCTCCGGTGCGCCGCTGGCCACAGCCTGACGTGCCGTGGCGGCGAGTTCGTCATTGTAGGTCCAGCGCATCAGGGCAAGATGCGGCAGTGCGATGAGATTGCCGTGGTCATCATGGGCATAGGTCTCGGTGAGACCCCCGACGGTCGAGCTGCTCAGACGGTTGCCTGGCCGAATGGGCTCGATCAGACTCGGGTCCTCATAGGCATAGCTGCGCTGCCAGTTGCCATCTGTCGCCCGATGGGCCAGAGTCAGCAGGTTCCCCGCGGCATCGTACTCATATCGTTCGACATAGCGGCGCATGGCCTGCCCGTCGCCGGGCTGAGGCAGTCGCGACCGCGATTGATCGTTCCAGTTTGACCAGGATTGCGAGGTCTGACCGATATGCTCGCGCCCCTCGGCTCGTATGAGTCGATAGAGAGCGTCATAGGTGTAGTCGGTACTCGCGTCGACACTCTGGTTCGCGAAGTAGAGAGTCGGCTGTGCGCTGTCGTCGATCGCGGAGATGTTGCCTGCGGGATCGTAGCTATAGGCAAGGTCCTGGAGGACCGCTTGATCTGACGCGCGCGTGGTGACCAGCCGGCGCAGCAGAACTGTCAGCCGGTCATACTCATATCGCGTCGTGACGCCATTTGCGTAATCGACGCGCTGGCGCTGGCCCTTGGCATCATGGTCAATATTGGTGACCAGCGCGGTGGGTGCGGGAGCCCCCCGAATATTGACGGTGACGGCCTGCAGCAGATTAGCCTCGCTGTAGATGGGCCGGTAGACGCTTCCATCGGGGGCTGCGACCGACACGGGTCGATTGAGGGCATCGTAGACATTGCTGCTTGTGAAGGTCTCCGGCTCGAGTTCGGGGCTTGTCGACCAGTCGATGACGGCTTTGTATTCGCGCACGAGGCGACGCTGCGCCGACAGAAGATTGTCCTTGAAATCATAGTCTTCGCTGATAACCAGTCCGGCCTGGTCGAAGAACTGGAACGGCTTTCCGCGAAGGTTGCGGGTCTCCGGGTCGGGTTCGCCTTCGCCATACACCGTTTGGCCGATGAGCTGTTCGGACGAGGCGTTCCGGGACAGGAACGTCTGGAGATGGCGCTGGAGAGTGTCGTAGGTCACACGGAAACGGTGATCGCGACTGTCCCAAGCATAGATCGGCTTGCCGGCAACATCCGACAGAGACCATCGCGCTCCGGCATCCATGCTCTGATGGTGGAGCTGGCGGCCGAGCATGTCATAGTCGCAGCGAAGAATGGTGCGACCCAGGGTATCGATGACCGCGCGCTGATTGCCCTCGATGTCGAAGACGATCCGGGTTGAATGCAGCGCCTCAGTCGGCGGATCGGTCTCGGTCAACGTGAAGCGGTTGTGAGCGATCGTCAGGAAGGTCCGGTCCAGTGAGTCGCTGAAGGAAACCGCGGGCGTGGCGGCATGGTTCGCCGTCTTCACCGCAGCGGCTCTCTCATGGGGGCCCATGGCTCCCGATCGGCGCTGCTCGAACCATGTCGGAAGGTCGTCCGCCTCCGGCAGGTGCCGAATGAAATCGCGCAGCTCAGGATCCGTGGTCGGATCGGTCAGAACCGTGTCGTTGACGTCCCAGATCTCCTGCCGCCACGCTCCGAGGATTGCCTTGTCCCAGCTATGGTCGGGGCGCAGGGTGCCGACGACACGTCCCACAGGATCGTAGAAGGGAATCGTGCTGACACCCACGCGCGTATCAGCCTCGAAGCCGTGTCGATCGGAAAAGAACGGCTCGAACTGCCGGACTGGGAAGCCCTTGTTATTGAACACGGTCCAGCCGGTACCGACCCAGCGGGGTGCGATGCTCTCGTCTGTGAGCTGAGGGTCGCCGTCGATGACGACAATCGAGCCGGTGAGAGGATCACGCCGCGGCACAGGACCGGGCTCGGCCTGGATTTTCCTCTGGATCTCGCGTCCCAAGCCATCGGAATAGGTGAAGCCGTGCTGAACTTGGGTCAGTGCTCCAGGAGCAAGGTCGGCGTCATGGGTCTCACGCACAAGGCTGTAGAGGACGCAGGGCGACGGTCGGGCCTCGTGCTTGGTCCGGGCATAAGCAAACAAGTCGTAGACAGTTCGCGTCGTCGCCCGCTGGAGAATGGCATGGGGGTCCGCCAACGGGTTTGTCAGGTGATCCAGGATGATGTCGTCGGGGAGATCCGCTATGAAGCCATCGATCAGGTCTCCCCGTCGCGAAACCTCGTCGCGCTTGCCCATGACCGCAGTGCCGACCACCATACCCAGTGCGTCGAAGCTTGCTGCGGAGCGGTTTCCATTGGCGTCGGTGATCAGGCGCGCCTGCAGGAAGCGGTAGTCATTGCCCTGCACGACCACAGCGCCTGCAGTGTCGCGCTCGCCGACAGTGACGATGCTGCCCAAAGGATCCCGCACGTGCTGGATCAGCAGGTCATAACTGTCAAAAGTGATGGTCGTGACCGCACCGAACGGGTCCTTGTACCGGTTGACGAGGAAGAAATGCTCCTCGGCGTGAGACAGCTCGGCGGCAGCGTCGTCGGCGTCATTCGGAGACAGGAAGGCGCGGCCGGAGGGAATCCACCAAAGATCGTCGCCCTGGCTGTGGACATAGCGGCCTTCGGACAGGAGCATGCTCTCGGTGACGCGGGGTCCGTAAACCTGGGCGACCAGCTCCGGCGTCAAGGCCAGGCGATAGGCCTCGAAGGGCAGCGCCATAGGCTCGATCGTGCCGAGGGGGAGGGGGCCGGCGAGATCATCTCGGCGATAGAGGGTCCTGACATGCTCGATCAGGCGGCTCTGCACCAGTCCGGGAGTCGGTGACTGGTGATAGGGGAGCGTGGCAGCGGTGACGGCGGCGGCCAGGATTTCGTCAGCTGTGAAGCGGTGTCCTTGCCCTGGAGCGCCGAGCCCCGTCAGTGAAAAGCTACGCTGTTCGGCCGGAACGGGCTTTCGATAGGCATCGGGGTCCTCGATGGCGTTGGTGACATCGGTCTCGTTAAGAACGATGTGGACTTCGCCCTGAGCCTCCTGGTCTGCTGGGTCCAGCGCCGGGTCAGGTTGGCGGCGCCCATAGGCGACGGATGCCGTTTTGAGGCTATTGCCATAGGCGTCGACCTCAAGTGTTAGAGCCTGCGCGATCCGCGGATCTGCAGGGTCGCGCTCGTAATAATAGACGATCGATTCCCGGGGATGGGCAAAGAAGACTGCATGCTTATTGGACCCTCTCTGTTGCAGGAGCCGGAGGGCGAAATTCTGTTCGATCACGGAATAGGGGTGGGGTGCCTTGTCGGTGCCATCGAGCGCGTAGACCTCGCGGCGCAGAAGGCCCCCCTTCAACGCTCGGCAGGCCTCACGTTCCTCGTCAGCGGTCAAACCCGCAGGGAGGACGGTGTCTTCGAGGAGCAGCAGGCGGGCTTGTGCGTCGGTGAGCCCGGGTTCGCGATAATATTCCCCGACATCCATGGGGTCGAGAAGACCAGCGAAGGCGCTGGAGACGCGATCGCGGCCGAGATAGAGGCCGGTGTGATACCAGCTGCGCGTCAGAACGGGGGGGACATGGGAGGCCGCGTCGGCATTGGCGGCGGGTGGCAGAGTGCCGTCGGGATCGAGGCCGCCGAACTCCTCCGTATCCCACTGCTCGATCATTCCGAAGCCGCAGAACTCGCGCTCCTTTCCATCGAAATGGCCGTGATGATAAGCAAAACGGGTGGTGAAGCGGGTGCGGCTGATCTGGTCGTAGACCTCAGTGCGCTCAACCACATGCACGGGAAACGGCAGGTGGGTCAGCCAGGGCCGACCGGCCTGCTTGTCCGCAAGGTAGAACCGCGCAGAAGATGCGTAGTGGATCACCGTCCTGGCGCCGAGATTGTTCTCGAAGCTGGTCAGGAGGTGGGGCTTCGAGCCGCCCATCAGATCGACGTAGCTCAACACAGACTGGACATGGTTCGGCAGCGGGCGGGACCACACCAGACACGCAGTGCCATTGGCCAGGAGGTCGACGACGCTCACATTGGCCACGTCATCGATAGGAGGCAAACCGCCCACGATGACGGGTGGCGTCCAGCCATTGCCTGCGCGGTTGAAATAGAGACGAACTCCGTCTTCGGCGAGATAGAGGATATCGGTGACGCCGGAGCCGTCGATGTCAGCAAGGCGAATGCGCCCGGGATTAAAATGTTCGGGCGCATCGAAGGTCGGCGCGCCGGCCATGGTGACTTTGGCGCCGAATCGCCCGTAGCCGAGGTTGGGCCAGTACGTCACTTCGCCATTGCGCAGACGGACCAGATCGGCGAGGCCGTCGCCCGACATGTCAGCCAGAAAAAGCGTCTCGGTCCTGTCGTGAAAGACCAACCGCGGTCCGGCGGAGTCATCGGAGGCAAACGGGGTCGACTGGCGGGGCCCGAAGCCCTCCTCGCCCAGCGAGGCGTGCCAGGAAATCGCCTCGTCCCCCGTGATCAGGATATCGGCATGGCCATCACCCGTGAGGTCGACCAGGCGCAGATTGGGGTCACTCCAGTCGACATTCGGCTGGCTTGCAAACGGTGTGAAGGCAGACCAGCCAGCCTCGTCTTCGCGCTCGAAGAAACCGGCCTGGGGCCATTCGAGCTGTACCGCGTCCAGCGTCCCATCCCCGGCGAGATCAAGAAATCGGAGGCCAGACCGGCCTGAAGGCGCCTGAGCCACGGGTTGCTGGTCGCCCAGCTTTCCCGCGCCGAAATTCGGCTTGTACCACCAGGTCTCGCCCTGCCGGCTGAGAACGCCGGGCATGCCTTCGCTGTTCAAATCCACCCAGCTGGAGTGGATGCCATCGACGCCCCAGGGCAGATCGGCAGCGCTTGAAGCATCCAGGCTTTGCGTCTCGTTGCTGATGGTGGGGCGGGAATACCTGAACTCGAGGGGAGGCGTCGGCTTGGAGAACCCGCTTTCCGCATGGCCTGCCATGACTGCGCGGCGAAGGAATGACCCGAGGCGAGTGCTCCCCGGGTGCCCGAGTTCTTCACGGGGTGCGGCCATCTCCGGATCGGGGAGGTCTTGGTAGTCGAGAGCGAGGGATCGCACGAGCTGAGCGTCTGCTCCCAGCTCCGCAAATCGGTGGAACATCAGGAAACGCTGGCAGCGCCGGTAGGTCCTGATCTCGAAGCCTGGGCGATAAACGGAGAAGGGATCGGGGCGGACCGGCCACGGCCGGTCGGGCTCCACCGTCGGGCTCACCGCATCGTGGTCGCCATAATCGAAGACCAGCTCGAAACACCAGCGCGTGAGTGAAAGATCCGCCTGTCGCCGCCGGGAGGTCGCGTTGCCGTAGAGAATCCGCTTCAAGTACCGATTGGCGGTGCGGTCAGCATCCCTTCGGTTTGCCTCGCAGGGGCTGTCAAAGTCGACGTTGCGAATATCCTCGGGCAGATACTGGTAGACAGCCGCGTTTCCCTTGGCATCGAAAGTCTCGCAGGCAAGCCAGCTGAAAATTCGTGTCGGATCATCGGGGTCTGAGATTCTGCTCGCCGACGATGCACCGTAGAGCGTCGTCACATTGTCTGAAGAGATGGAACGCCAATGCGACTCCCGCGAGTCGGCGATCCGGCACCAATATTCGATGCGCGCAAACAACCCTTCGGTACGGGGTCGGAAGCGTGTGATGCGGTAGCCGTCCCTCTGCTCTTCGAAGTAAGCGCCATCGGAGCCAAGGACCGGGACCAGGTCTTCGGCCCCGGACAGGATGAAAACATCGCCGTCAAGCCCATCACCATAGGTCGGCAGACCGCGATCGGTCCGTCGAGTGATCCTGGGCAGGTTGAGGCTCCAGCCAAAGCCGTAGGGGCCGTTGCCGGCCCCGGAGTCATAGGTCAGTGCGATTTGAGGGGTGAAGCTTGAGCGTCCAGGACTGAGGGGAAGAGGCAGGGCAAGCGAGCCGGTGCCCGTTACGGGGTTTGCTGCGAATTTTTCCCCGATCCCCCTAAACGCGCCGCCGCCCTTGGGCAGCGATACGGTTGGAGATGTAAACGCTTGGTCCCTCCGCCGTCCGACACCGTCCGCGTCTCGAGTGTTTGCGGGCAGCGGGGGATCTGAGTTGAGCTGGCCCATAACACCAGGACCCTCTAGAACAAGCTGCAGCTTAACATGAGAACAAAACCGTTGATATGCCAATGCACGATCGTGGATCAGCAAGGCATTCCAAATCTCAGCGACGCCCAGTAATAGAGAAACCTGTGATCCAGTGGTGTGGCATTTGCCACTGACTAATGCCTAGGTAGTCGAAATAAAACGACCCCAAGGAAATCTGAGGGTCTAAAGTAAAAATTGTCTCTTACGATGAAAGTACTGGCTGCTGCAGGTGCCGGCAGACGGTTCCGCAATTCGTTCTCAAGCAAAGTGGCTGTGCGACTAGATACAGGGACGCGTCGGCGGTTCAGGAGACTGCTCCTCTTGCATGGTTTCCGTAAGTGCTAACCATCGTGCACCGGAATGCTCCGTTTGGTGCCGCGCCGACGCTGGAACACTTGGGTCCTTCATGTTCATGTAGGGCAGGCGCCCAGTTCCGCCAAAACCCGACGCGTTCGCTGCGTATCGGCGGGTCTTCTCCGCCGAGCCCATGTCTCAACCCCCATACCAACAGGACACACGAGCCGCAGTATGTGGCGACTTCGCGTTTTTGAACATCCAATTGGCAGCGGCTTCTGATTGCGTCCTGGACGGAAGGGTTTGTTTTAGCTGGTCACGTTTACGATGCGCTGAGGTGGTGGATTCTTCTTGCCTTCGCTCGTAAATCCGCACAGGCCGCTCAGCACTTCCGGATCAGCCTTTGCCGCCTGCGCTTCTGCCATTGCTTCATCACAGCTCACCCAATCAGGCCGCCGGCCGAGCACATAGTCCACGCGTTTCCAGAACAGGCGCTGAAGCAAGATCCGATTGAGATTAATCTCGACGACAGAGGTCCCATAGGTGCCGACATTTGCCAAGTCACTCACGGTCAGAGAGGCTTGTACTGCTCCGCCGACCTGCTCCGTGTTGAACTCCCACTTCTCCCGGCCACTGGTCGCGGCAATGACTGCGTACACAAAGTACTTGCGGGTGCCGGTAAAGCCGTTGGTGGTGTAGCCAAAGTCCCAATCATCTGCGTCATCCGACTGCAGGAGGACGGCTTGAGCTGCCCGGATCACCTGTTCCTTTGACACACCAGTGTATGACCGAGTGGCCTCGGCGAGGAATTGATCGCGGCTGACAATTTTATCTTGGGTTGTAACACAACCCGTAAGCAGCAGAGCAGCGAATGCTCCCATCAATAATTTACGCACCTGAGCCCCCATGCCATTTCGTCACTGGTACTGGTGGTATGGATCCGAAGGCAATCAGACTCTTGGATTACAAGCAGAAAATGTGGAGCTGTGAGGACCCCCTGCAACACTTAATTGAGCAGGGCCTTTTGGCACGTTCCAGCATGACACTACCGAGACGCCGGGGCAGACAGCATTCTGCTTTTCCATGAACCCAAAGAGAAATTAGCGCTCTTCACTTACGACTATTGCTGATGGTCGAACCGCTGCCGGACCAATCGGCGATTTTGGCTTAGGCAACGTAAATTGTTCGCTGAGTAGACGTGTTGGTCGCACCCACTTTTTCTTGGCGATGAGAAGCTGCAGAGAGAGATCTTCTGCCTTAAACTTCTCTGCTGACACTGGAAGCCGAACTCGGACGCGCGAGAAATGACACCAGAACCGCCAGGGCACCCAAATAAAAAATGTTATTGATAAAGAGCGAAATAAACACAGTGAGGTTGAAATCGTCTGGCGGTAAGAGATTTGGAACCAGGACGAAAGCAGCGGCTAAAAACGGCAAGGGTAAACAGCCCCAAAAACCTGACCTGCCACTGTCTCGAAGCCGTCGTGTCACGGCTGCCGCAAGCAGTCCAACCAAGGCCAAGACAGAGATCCCAAATGTCGAGAGAATAAGGTTCAGGTCTGGCATCAACTCCGGGTGATAGCCTTTGATGTTTATAGAGGTCCCCGCGGGTCCAGAGTGGATGGTTGCGAGCTCCGGGTTCTCTGCAGCGAAACGCTGGAATCGATCGAAGCTGCCGTCAAGGGCTGTCGACATAACGATTCCCGAAACAATAAAGGCAAGAATGGAGACAAAGATTGCATATGGCCAAAACTGAGCTCTGGTCTCACGGTCCCGAAAATGGGCCAGATTTGCCAGATTATATAGTATCGCGCCTAACATTCTCTGCCCCAGAGTCGACTGACTCGTCTTGCGATACTGTATGAAGCACTATCTGAGATGGCGAAAGCAGTCCGAAACAGACGCTGCCCTTCTGGGCAGCCCCTTTGATCACCGGCCTGGCGTTCGTGGTCCTGTCCAATCGTGCCTTGGGACCCTTCGACAGCCATTCTGACAACCCGCTGCCGACACCGCCTGCCTAGTGCAGGACGCCATCCTCGCCCCGCTGGACCACACGCAGCTCGGTCGCCGCGCCACCCAAGCCCGGCTCATATCCGATGACGACGAAATCATCCCACAAACACGCATTGGCCTTGAGCCAGGCCGCCATGCGCGCGGCCGGCGGACATGAAGGTGGCCGCGAAGCCAAAAGCATAGAGAATCACAGGCTGGCTTTTGCTGGGAAGGTCGGCTTCTCTCACGCACAGGACCCGCCCGCCATGAGAAAGCGCTCGGTCCGCCTCAATCGGGATCGCGAACGATGATCGCGTATTCTGCATTCAGTTTCAGATCATATTCTCGTCCGTCCTGGGCGACCGCGTCATCGACTTCCCAATACCCGTCATCGTCCCACTCGATGTCGTCCCAGCGCTGGAAGCCTTCTGCCTTCAAGACGCTTTCGATCTTCGAGCGCTCGTCGGCCGTCGGTGGCCGGTCGGCGGCACGCGCCGGCATCGCCGTAAAGGCCACGGCAACAACAGCGGCTAACATGTATCGATTGCTCATTCATTGTCCTTCGGCTGGTGAACTGTCCCAAGGTTGAATGGCATCCGCCGGCAAGCGTTCCCCGGCATCCGTCGGGGGACGATCACTTCTGCTTAATCTCGAGACGATCCGTGCGGCCCGCCGTGCTCCGGTCGCACCTCAACACGTCGTGGCCGCGTGAGCGTCTGGAAAAGCTCCCTTTCGGCCCTCGGCGGGGAATATTTCTGATCCTGGTTCGTTTTCTGAACATTGGCCTGTCCGCGGAGGATGAGATGACAGTTGATGTTCCGGGAAATGAAAAACAGTTTTCAAGAAGCCGCGCGCTCGCGGAGGTTCGCCGACTGATACGGGAGTTGCCGAGACGAAAAGTGTCCGAGGGCGATGAAGCGAGCGCCGAGGCAGACGGCCCCCAAACGCAGGATAAAAGTGTTTCGACGAGACCCTGCTGAACCCTGTCGGCGAATGCTGTTTGTTCTGCAATTTGCTGGGAACGATTCAAGCATGCATCGCGATTAGCTCCACATCCGAGCCATTGCTCAGGCACAGAGAAGGAGCAGCATGCGATCCCTCGGGAACAAGGCCGCAGACGGGACCCACCTGGACGGTGTCTCGACGCCAGCTTCAAGACAGCATGTTGGACAAGAGCTGATTTGTTTGCTGCCCCGGCTTCGCCGGTATGGGCTGGTGCTGTGCAAGTCTTCTGCAGCTGCCGATGACCTGGTTCAAAGTGCCTGCCTCAAGGCATTGGCATCTGCCGAAAAATGGACTTTGGGCACCCGTTTTGATGCCTGGGCGTTTCGAATTATGCGGAACCACTGGATCGACCAAATCCGAAAGAACGCCTGGGAGGTCCCGCTGGATCCGGAGACTAGTGAAGGGGCGATGGTGGAGGATGGTGAAAGGGGCATCATGGCGCGGTTCGAACTGGAAGATGTCCGTCAGGCGATTGAGAAACTCAGCCATGAGCAGCAAGAAGTTCTCCTGCTCATCTGTGGAGATGAAATGAGCTATCGCGAGGCTTCGGAAATTCTCGACGTTCCGATCGGTACAGTCATGAGCCGTCTCGCCCGCGCGCGCCAGCAGCTGTTAAAGCTGACAGGAACCGATTGACGGCAAGTGAGGCCTGAGGATGGAAAAACAGATGTCGCAGGGTGATTTCAGCGACGAGATCTTGATGGCCTATGCCGACGGTGAGCTCGAACCCTCCGTGGCACAGGACGTCGAGTGTGCAGTCGGCGAGAACCCAGAGATCGCGCGGCGGATCCTCGGCTTTGTGAAAAGTCGTCGGGCGGCCAAATCCGTCTATGCGTCGCAGGCCGCCGATCCGGTCCCCGCCGTTCTCGAGGCAGCGATCCGAACGCGTCTCGCATCGCCGAACAGTTTGCCGGAAACGAACCAGCCGCTCACCACCCCGCCGGCGAATGATGATGCCCCGAATAGAAGGACCTTCTGGCCAATCGCTGCGGCCGTGGCATTGGTCCTAGGGGGTGCCGTGGGCGCAGCGATCGACAGAACCTATGTCGGCAGGACGCCGGAAGTGGGGCTTCTCGCCGGGCTCGAAGCAAGCGAGATCCAGGATCAGCTTAGTCGCCTCCCCACAGGATCGCAGGATGCGACAGCGCTCGGCACCTTGCGGCCGCTCGCCAGCTACAAGACCGAAGCAGGCGCGTTGTGCCGCTGGTTCAGTCTCGAGGGCGGCTCGTCAAACGCACAAGCGGTTGCGTGTCTCGATCAACGCCGCTGGACCCTCGCCCTCGTCGATCTCCGTCAGGGCAGCACCAATGACTATAAGCCCGCCAGCGGTGACAATGGTCCCGTCGAGGCTTTCTTGCAGAGCATCGGGGCCGGGGCTCCTCTCGACCGCACGGCCGAGGAAGGCGAACTTCTCCGCGTCAACCGAGACTGAGCAGTCGCTCTAGTCGCCCGCGGCGGTTATCCGGACAGAGGACGGGGTGAGACCCTGATCAGTCGAGGCGATGAGCTCGTCGCACAGACCCGCCATCTGCAGCAATCCGAAACCAAAGATGTCGTCACGTCCCGCCTTTCCCAGATCCTGGGCCCGCGTCTTCAGCTTGACGGGAATGCTGGCTGAATCGAACCTTTGGCCTGCCGCGAGCAGCGCGGCGGCAGCCGTGACGAAGGGAGCGGCATAAGAGGTTCCGCTGCGGGTTTGCTCTTCCAGCGAAGCTTGCGCCGTCCAAATATTCACCCCGGGCGCTGCCAGATCCACATAGGAGCCCGTCGTCGCAAACGGATAAACATTGAACGATGGATCGATCGCAGTGACGGCAATGACCTCATTGTAGGCGGCTGGGTATGATGCTCGTGCACCCGGTCCGCCATTTCCTGCAGCTGCCACGAAGATGACGCCGCGGGCAGCGGCTTCCTTGATGGCAGATTGAAGCGCCGGGTTCGGGGGACCGGAAAAGCTCATGTTAATGACGCCGACGCGGCGCTCGACCAATGCCTCCAGAGCAGAGATCAAGCCCACGACATCGGCATGATCATCAATCCCCGGCTGTCGTCTGAACGCATCCACCGCGACCAGTTTCGCGTTTGGAAGCAAGCCGGGAGAAGGGCCGCCGCCGCGCCCGATCAGGAGGGCTGCGATCGCTGTCCCGTGGTCGGTGGAGGATGCAGAATCGCTGTGGGAGAGTTTGATGATTTCGAGAGATTGCCCCCGTAATGCCGAGGCGCCGGGATCAATGGCCGTGTCGATCATGCCAATGGCAACCGGCGCCGCACAGCTCTCGATGGACCGCTGACTCCAGGCGATTTGATACCGCGGAAAGCAGCCCCGGCCGACACATTCGGGAGGACCTTGATCCGGATAATAGAATGAATTGTCTTCGATGCCCGCCGTGGGATTGGCGGTGCGGATCTCCCGCTGCGCTTCTCCGAGGCTCATCCCCTGGGGCAGACGGAGTTTGACGAGCTTGTGGCCAAGCTGTCCGGCCGTCTGCTGCTGGGCGGTGAAGCCCCGACTCGCAAGGCGCGTGAGGTCCTGTTCCGAGAGATTGCTCGCGACCACTTCATTGTCGGCCCGCAATGGACGACCCTGGCGCTCGGCAGCTCGGTCCGCCACCGACATGACCCGCCCTCCGCGCGCGGGACCAAACGCTCCAGAGGCCGCATCCGCATTTATGGACGCCGAACTGAGGCTCGTCGAGAAACCGGCGACGCTGCTGATCGACAGGGCGGGAGAGCTGGTGGCGGCGCTGGTCGTTGCCTCACGGCCGCGTGCCGTCGTTGTGCCTGCCGCGCCTGTGGCAGAGACACCGGCTGCTCCTGCACCATTGCCATTGCCGTTCCCGTTGCCGCTGCCTGAGCCTTGGCCTTTCCCGGCACCCTTGCCCATTCCGGCGCCTTTGCCACCCTTGCCTACACCGGCGCCCTTGCCCCCCTTGCCCAAGCCGCCGCCATTGCCGTTCCCCCCGCTGCCCTTTCCGGCGCCGCCGCCTCCCTGTCCTTTCCCCTGGCCGCCACCCTTTCCCTGGCCGCCGCCTTTGCCTCCACCCTTGCCGCCTTTCGCTTCGGCGGGGCTGGCGCCGATATCGAGCGAGAGGCCGCCGCCAGAACCGGGGATCGGCAGGCGCAGAGAGCCGGGGAACCCCGCCGTCATGGCGGCAGCAAGGGTGAAAACGAGGATTGGTCTCAGTTTCACGCGTGATCCTCTGGAAGGTGACCGTGAGTTCCAGAAACGAGTTGAGGAGCTGTTGGATCCAACAGCTCCTCGCTCGAACTGGCCGGTGAGTGATCAGTCGATGATTTGCACTACCTTGCGCGTGCCGGGCTGGACGAGAACGGTCTGATTGCCCACGACCACGTATCGATATTCACCGACGCCTTCCACGCCTTCGAAGCTGTGCAGCTCCACGTCTTCCGGCAGAGTCGCACCGACAGCCAGGGTCACGGAACCAGGCAGGGTGACCGGGGATACACGATGCTTGGTGACATATTCCCGAACGACGGTCTGCTGTTCGGGGGCTACGACTACGGTGGCCTGTGCCACGGCTGCGCCAGCACCTACGATCAACATCGCGACGGCAGTCGAAATTGTCTTCATTTTCATAAGCTTAACCTTTCAAATGGGGACTCAGGCAATCACGTAGACGATCTCGTAGCTCGTCGGATTGACGATGATGATCCGGCCATCGGCGAGCACGAAGTAGCGGTAGGATCTATAGGCTGGCACGACCTCGATGATCCGAGGCGGCAACGGGTGCAGAACCACGGATTGCGGCACAGCCACGCCGACGGAAATGTTCACGTCGATATTCGACACCGGCTTCACGCCAGATTCCACGATCGTGTTTTTGATCACCGTCCGCTCTTTCGTGGTGATCTTGACGTCGCGGCTTTCGGCTTTCGCGCTCCGCTCCTTCGCCTCAGACTTGGTGTTGTCCTTGCTGGACGACTTGGATTTGTCGTCCGCATCGCTCCCGCGCGAGGTCGTTTCGGTCGAGCGCTCCTTTGTCGATTGGGACGCGCCGGCAGCGTCCTTCGTCTTATCCTTGCCTCGCGTACCGTCTGTCTCCGTGGCACTCTGCTGGCGCTTCTTGCCAGACTGGTCCTGTTCGCCCTGTTTCGTCTGAGTCTGGCGCGTCTGTGAACCCGTGCCGGCTTGCGCGTCGACGCCGGCCTTGGAGTTAACGTCACCCTGATTGTTCATCGTGCCCTTGGTAGCGCCGCCCTGCGCCTGGGTTCCGGCGGAACCACTCGGTGCCTGCTGGACGGAGCCTTGAGCGGACGCTCCACCCTGTGTCGCACCGGCGCCGCCTGAACTTGGGCTCTGTACAGGTGTCTGCGCTGAAACCGTGGCGGTGCCGAGCAGCACAACTGTTGCAACACTCGTCAATAACCGAGAGATCATAACGTTCTCCTTCAAAGGACTTGTGCTGGGAGAACGGCTGGACTTCGGTCTTATTCCACACGGGGTGTATTTTTAACGCAGACGCAGAACCAAAAACCGAGCTTCAGGTGATTTCGCAAAAACATCATTGGGTCGGGAATAGACGTCCGGTTCGATCGTTTCTCCTTCGACAAAACTGTTCGTGGACCCCTGGCGCCGAAGTCGGACCGGGCTCCCACGGCGAAGAAGGAGAGAGTTAATGAACAGCAGAACTGCAATTACGGCCCTGGCGCTTCTCGGCTCCCTGTCGCTGCCGGCCAGCGCACAGTCACCAGAGGTTTTCACGACGGCGGATTTGAACCTTCGTGCGGGACCTGATCCGTCTTTCCCCGTGGTTACTGCCATTCCCGCGCAGCAGAGTGTCATCTTCCACGGCTGTCTTCAGGGCAGGAGCTGGTGCGACGTCACCTTCGATGGCGCCCGCGGCTGGGCGTATGGTCGATATCTTGCCTACCAGACCACAGATGTTCGAGCCGTGATCCCGGAGGCGCCCAGTACTGTGGAGGTGCCGACCGTTACTTACGACACAGCCACATACTGGGACGAGTATTATCAGGATCGTCCCTTCTACGCGCAGCGAGGCCAGTGGTTGAATACAGGACCCGGCCCGGTTGACGGAGCCGCTGCCGGTGCCGCCGCCGGAGGATCCGTCGGTGGGCCCGTCGGCGCTGTGGTGGGTGGGGCCGTTGGAGCGGCCGCGGGGATTGCCAATACGGCTGTGGGCGTCGCGGGTGCTGCCGTTGGCGCGGTGATCAATCCACCCTTGCAAGTCACCCAGTATGTGCAATCGGCACCCGCCACGGCCTATCCGCTCAACGGCACGGTGACCATAGGGACAAGCCTGCCTGGCGACGTTACTTTGTATGACGTTCCAAATTATAATTATCGCTACGCATACGTGAACAACTCTCGTGTTCTGGTCGATCCAGGCACGCGTCAGGTGGTTTATATTGTTCCCTGAATTGTTATCAATACATTCAAAGGAGGAAAATATGCGTTCTCTGCCTGACCGGGACGACCTGGATGATCGATTTCTCCGTCGTGTGGAAGGAACGTTGTTGGTCGTCACCATCCTCGGAGTGAGCGTCACAACAGCGATATTCGCTGTGATGTAGCTGTGAGCCGACTTGCAACCAATGGCTCTGCTCCTCGGTGCGGAGCCATCGGTGTGGGTGCTCTTGGTAAGCACCCATGCCAGTTTCAAGCAACCTCGCTGTTTGCACCCAGAGGATCGGCGCTCACCTGCTGGAGCGAGCCGGCGGGATCGCGGCACCTTTGCCTGATCTCGGGCTCGGGCGTCTCTCTACTGTGGCGCAGAAGCCATTCCGCCACGGTCGACTTGACTTCGCGGGACAAGAAGTTCTTTCTTCGTTCTCATGATCGAAGGGCGATGTAATTATGACCGCTTGTGGGATGGCCCTCGCACTCCTCATATGACTGAGTTGAGGTCGTTGGCCGAACGTCAGCTTTCTCAATTTCGCGACCAGAACCGGATAGTCAGCAACCGGCCCCATATTCGACCCTCTGGCTTCTACTGCACCTCTGCCAGCGCTCTATATACAGAGGCTCGGCTAATCCCGAGAGCCTTGGCTATCTCAGTGTGTGTTTTTTTCTGAGCGTATAGAGCGCGAGCCTCGGTGGCCTTCGCTCGTGCAGTGGGTTTGCGACCCTTGTACTTGCCCTCACCTTTTGGCCTTTGCGATTCCCTCCCGCGTCGCTCCAGCATCATCTCGCGCTCGAACTGAGCAAACTCAGAGAATATGTTGAGGATCAGCCTCGCAGTGGCACTGCCAGTGTCGATTGTCTCGCCGCCGAGGTTCAGTATGCGTAGGCTGACACCCTTCGCTTCCAACCCCTGCACCACGCCCCACAGGTTCGCTGTGGTGCGTGCCAGTCGGTCTACCTTCGTGACCACTAGCGTGTCCCCTTTGCGAAGATATGCAAGTGCTTCATCCAGGCTAGAACTGCCATTCAGCAACGACCGAAGCTGGGCACATTGAAGTGTCCTCTGGCTCTCTTCGCTTTTCTGTATTGCGCGACGGATTGCTTCAGTCGTCGTGGTGCTGCCATGGCGAACCTGTCCTATAGTGCTACCCTCCATTCTAAGGGAAAGATTCCACCCTCAAAGTCCGGGATCAAACATCTAGACTTGGTGTTGTTCACGAGAAACGCCGCGAGAATCATCGCCGCATAGGTCAAGTGGTGAAGCAACTGGTCGGCGCCGTGCAAAGCCCAATAAGCGGAGGAATTCGGTCCGGTGCCGCTTCTCACCGAAATCTCGGCCTTGGCGTGGTCGATCGCGTAGTGTACGGCAAATTCGGCGGAGGCCAGGAGCAAGGCACTGGAGAGGTCCAAACCGCCAATGGCCAGGACCGGGACTTCAGATCGGCGCTTGCCGCCACCCCGCTCGTCCTGACCCTTGCCGTACCGTCGCTGGTCGGCAATGCCAGCGCGGATGATCAGGACGGCATCGTCACCGTCAAGAGCCGCTATTCCGTCGCCGGGACCGTCGCGCGCATCAAGCGTGACGTAGGCAAGAAGGGCGTCCAGTTCTTCGGCGTCATCGACCAGGCCAAGCTGGGCAACGCGGCGGGCAACAGCGTGAGTCCGTCGCGCCTCGTGATGTCGGCAACCCGGCGCTGCGAACGACCTTCATCACCGCCAAACTCACCGCCGGTCTCGACTGGCCGGTCCGCGTGCTGGTCTACCAGTCGCAGGACGGCCCAGTATATGCCGCCTATACCGATTTCGACTGGATGGCCCACCGCCACGGCATTGAAAGCCGTGACAAGGAATTCGCGATGGCGACCGAGGTGATCAGATCCGTGACGTCGACGATCCAGCAGTGATGCCGGGGGCGAGAGGCGTCCCTGCCATGAGACGCTGACGGCTCCCGCCCTTGATTCGCATGGCCATCCAATTTCACGGGAAAACCCCATCAAAACCGGCCGCTATCACAGGTCACGGGCTATTTTTGGCAATCGCTTGCCACCCGGTTCAATGCTGTGGTCGAAAGCCGGCTGGGCTGGCTGGACAGGCGAGGCACGATCCAGCTATCGCCCACACGACGCTGCCCGCATGATAATTCCTGGATTGCCGCCAATGGTTCTGGTGATTTTTACTGAAGGAAAGGCAATGAGCGAAAGCGCAGAGATTCTTCCGGGATCTTTAAGAAATTCCATTTATATAATGCGCAATATCATACAGGGAGTGTGATTTACTAAGAAAATTGTGAAGCCAACTTCGCCGAAGTGAGTGGTTCGAACGTCAGCGGCCCGGTTCTAAAGTCGACCGCGAAGTCTTCAGATCTGAGACGCTGATCTGCCGTAACCGCATCGGGGCCGTGAGGAGACTGTCAGCTTCTAAGAGAAGGGCGCGGAGAAGTAGACCTAACGCATGCTTTTCAACACGCTCTTGAGTTCGGATGTCGCTCGGTGGGCCGCGCGAGATACCGATAGGCACGACATCTACTCTATAGCCCTTTCAACTGACCCGTGAAATCGGCTACGAACCTATTGAAACTACAGTAAATTTCACCTTCCATGTGGCAATAGACGGTTTCGGTGCCGAATACGCAGAGATCGGATAGCCAACAACGATATAAGGGTGGCTATTTAGCCGTTAAGCTTGAAGTGCCCTCGCCGCTATGAGGCTTCGCCGTCGGTCATCCACGCCCAACGAATGGCATTCCGGTCGCCATGACGGTGATGAACTGCACGTTGGCGTCGAGCGGCAGGCCTGCCATATAGAGCACCGCCTGAGCGACATGCTTCGGGTCGATGGTGGGCTCTACCCGGGTCGATCCATCCGCTTGCAGGGTTCCCTCCTGCATCGCGGTTGTCATATGCGTGGCAGCGTTGCCGATATCGATCTGGCCGCATGCGATGTTATAATTTCGGCCGTCCAAAGAGGTCGATTTGGTGAGGCCGGTGATCGCATGCTTAGTGGCCGTATAGGGGGCCGAGTTCGGGCGCGGTACTTGGGCGGAGATTGAACCGTTGTTGACAATGCGGCCCCCCATTGGCCGTTGCATTTTCATGTAGTGGAAGGCCTGCTGGGTGCACAGGAAGCTCCCGGTTAGGTTCACCTTTACCACCGCCTCCCATTCCTCATGGGTGAGATCCTCAAGCGCTATTGGAGCTGCACTGATCCCTGCATTGTTGAACAGGACATCGATTCTTCCAAAGGCTCGAAAGGCTTCAGCAAAGAGCGCCTTCACAGCGGCTGGGTCCGAAACATCGGTTGCAACGACAAGCGTTCGGGCGAGATCGGCTGCCTCTGAGGCTACCTCCTGCAATGCGTCCTTGCGGCGGCCGGCAAGAACCACCGAATATCCGTCCTGCAGGAACGCAAGTGCGACATGCCGACCGATCCCCGACCCGGCGCCGGTGACGATTGCAACTTTACCTTCGGTAGCCACGCCTCATACCTCACATCCTAAATCGCTGCATTCAGTCGACAGTGCCATTACCCAGTGCTCGGATCCGATTGGGCGCCGCGTATGGCCAGGGCAACAATCGCGCTGCCAACGAGCGCGTCCCTCGGCGAGCATCCAAGCTGCGCCAGATTGCGCCTGTACTCATCGGTCAAAAGTTCGATGGCCAGCCTGCCGCCCGCCGCTCCAAGAGCTGCTATTGCGTAATAGAATGTGCGCCCGGAGAAGCTCATTTCTGCGCCCGCCGCGACGGCGCGGACGACATCGAGGCCGCTGCGAATGCCGCTGTCGAGCATCAGGGTCGATCTCGCACCGAAGCGCTCGGCGAGACCTAGTAGCGCGTCAATGGAGGCCGGCGCCGCATCCAGCTGTCTGCCGCCGTGGTTTGAGATGATCAGCCCATCCGCTCCAGCCTCGAGCGAGACATTGGCATCCTCAGTCGACAGCACTCCCTTGACCACAAGTCGGCCAGGCCACATCTCGCGCAGCCGCCTCAAACCATCTGCGGTATAGCTCGCCACCTGCACCTGCGATTCGGCGAAAGCCACCCGTTCAAAAGACGTCCCGGCGTCTCTCGGTGCATATGGCCGAAACAGCGCGCATTCGGGTATCCCATTCCGGAAGACTTCGGCAAGCCAGGCTGGGCGAACGGCGAAATCCCAGATTGTCCGAGGGCTTATGCCGAATGGAGTGCCGAAGCCGTTCCGGATGTCCCGGTCACGTCGCGAAATGACCGGAGAATCGATTGTGGCGACCAGAACCTGATAGCCGATTTCCTTGGCGCGCCGGACGATGTCGGAGAGGATCTCACCATTTTGGGTGGGATAGACCTGTAGCCAGGCATTCGAACCTGCAGCAGCGAATACATCCTCCATCGAGGCGGTCGCGACCATGCTGAGCACGAACGGAACGCAAAACTCGCCAGCCAGTCGCGCCATCATCAGCTCGGCTCCGGGCCAGACGAAGCCAGCCACACCGACCGGCGATACCCCGAGCGGAATCGAATAGCGCTGTCCAAATATTGTCGTCGAACCGCTGCATGGGCTGTTGCTTCCCAGGAATCGAGGGACCAGCTTTACCGCGTCCAGCGCCTGTCTGTTGGTAGCAAGGCCGAGTTCGGCGCCGGTACCGCCATCCAGATAATCAAAAAACATCCGCGGAATCCGGCGCGCCGCCAAGGCCCGGAGATCCGATATCGAGGCCGGGTGGCGTCCTTTGAAACTCAGCCGGACGGGCATGATGATCACTCATTTCCGCAAGGTGAAATCTTCACGTGAAGCGCGGCTTCTACATATTTGCGCAGTACTGCTCGATAGGAATTCCATGGCAGGTCGTCCGACGTAATAAGCCGAATGAAGATAATCCTATGAAAATCGAACAGCATGCTGGCCAGGGGGGTTGGTTTGGCATCCGGAGGTAATTTTCCAAGTTTCTTGAGATTCTTGACTTCTTTTTCGATAAACATTTTCAGCCGTTTGTTGATACCTCGGATATCCGCGCCGATATCTTCGCTACCCTCATGCGCCATCGTCTGGGCGATGGCATGCCTCCAGGTATTCTGGTCTATCTCGGCGAGGCTATGGGCTGCCAACGACTCCAGAAATTCGACCATGCAATCGACCGCGCGGTCCGCCCGCGACGACACCGTGGAGAGGCCTGCGAAGAAAGATTCGTCCGACGCCGAGATCAGCGCGATCAACAGCTGTCCTCTGGTTCGATAGTAGTTGTAAATGGTGTTTGGCGATATATCGACGGCAGCCGCAATCGCTTCCATGGACGTAGATGTATAACCGTGCTGCCGAAAAAGTCGGCTCGAAGCCTGAAGGATCTCTTTTCTCCTGGCCTCCTTCTTCCGTTGGCGAAGGCCGGATGGAGTTTGATGGCGCATCCGCGGTCAATCTGCAGCTGCGCCCGGCGCGCGGTCTGGCCGGTCGCGCTCGAACGTCTCTAGGAGCTGCCCATCAACGTTTCCCGTGGCCGCGGCGAAGGCCTTCATAAACTCATATTTCTGCTGTCCGGAAAGCGGCAGGAGCGGTTTGCGAGCGTCCCCGACCGGAATGCCTGCCAGCTCGCATCCGAGCCGGCACATCTGCACATATTTCCCTCCTTGATCCATCAGCGAGACCAGGGGCAACATTGCGCGCAACTGATCTTTGCCTGCGGCGAAGTCCCGTTCCTCCACGCAGGTAGCGAAGAGCCGGTTGTGCTGGCGGCCGAGAAAACACGCCGCTCCGCCGAGGATAGCCTTAGCCCCCCAGGCGTAGCTTTCCAGCGCCAATGCATCGAGCCCGCAAACCAGTTCCAGTTGGGGATCGGGGCAGAGGATCACCTGATGCATCCGGTCGATGTCGCCACTGGTATCCTTGTAGGCGATGAGATTTCTGCAACCGGCAAGTGCTTGCAGAACCTGAAGGTCGACATCCGCATTTAGTCTGCTTGGGAAGTTGTAGATGATGATTGGCAGACCAACATTCTGATCGATCCAGCGATAGTAGGCGACGATCTCATCGCGCGACGGGGCGCAGAAGGCTGGTGGCGCAACGATCAGCGCCGCGTAGTCCAGTTCCTCGGCAAGTTTGCAGAGCGAAAGGGTTTCCGCCGGCTTCATGCTGATCGTTGAGGCAATAAGGACGGTCTCCGCCTGCCGATGTCGCGCGGCGAACCGCATAAGGTCGGTCCGCTCCTCGAAAGTCAGGCTGAAGAACTCCCCCGTTAGGCTGGCGGGTACGATCGCCTTCACCCCTTGTGAGGCGATGTGATCAAGCAGCGCGTCATAGACGTAGAAATTAATGTCCCCACTTAAGTCGAAAGGGGTCACGGTGGCGGCGATTACCCCTGTGATCTTCTTCATGCGTGTCACCGGCGCGACGCCTCATTTCTCTCTTCTTGACAAGTGTCCATCGATCTAGCTCCCCAATACGGCGGTGACGGAACCAAGACGCCCAAAGTCAGCATTGACGACATCCCCAGCCTTGCCAAAACTGTAACTGCCGAGGCAATTTCCGGTGCCGATGATTTCGCCGGCACGAAGGTGCGAACCGCCCAACATCAAGTCATTGCAGAGCCATGCGAGGTCGCGAATCGGGTTACCCATCGCGCCGTCGTCCACGAATCGGTCGTTGATTGTAAGGCGCACCGGGTGTTCCAGAAGTTCACAAAACGCAGGCTCCTCGGTCTCCTTTCCCAGAACGATGAAGCCATCCGCGCCGTTATCGGCAACCAGCGAGGTAACGTCCACCGCCGTTAAGCTCTCATAGAGGCTGTCGACAAACTCGAGAATCGGAATAACCGACTTAATCGCGTTTGACACCTCCGCTTCAGAATAGGGAATTGCGCGTGGAGGTAGATCGCAAGCCATTCTAAACGCGAACTCCGCCTCGACGGTGGCCGACCGCGTGGCGCTGGAGAGCGGCACCTTCCCAGGGCTGGACAAAACATTGGACCTCAGGATACGGCCATAGATAGGCATTGTCGCCCCGTGCACCTTCTGCATATCGGCGTTGGTTAACGCCACGAACCAGCCCGCGGGTTCGGTGTCCAACTTTCGCAGCAAGCTTCGCTGTATCGCGTATGCTTCGACGAGCGACTGTGGCCGGCAAGTGATCGGAAGGTCAGTGATCTTGCCGCCGTCCCGACGCACTTTCAGCAGATAATCGGCGGCGAATTCAATTCGGGAGGGACTCACGGTTGTCCTCTGGCGACGGCTCTTTGCACAAAGATCATTTTGGTATGAACACTATTTTTGGCGTCGACACCATATATCTTCTTGAGATATTGTTTAAGTGTGGATGCCAACCTCGTCCGTTGAGGTCGTTGCCCGGATTTGGTGGCGTGGCGTGAGATTGTAGGCTTTGTTTGGAATGGAAGCGTCCACCTGAGGCCGCGCCATGTCAATTTCGATCACAACGCACGAGGGAGTAATAATGAAACAACTTAAGGCTGCCTTGACTTGGTCGGTGGTCGCCTGCGGGCTGGCGCTTGGTTGCGTCAGCGCGATCGCAGCGCCATTGAGTTATTGCGTGGAGGCGGACTTGCCGCCGTTCTCTTACAAGACCGCGGCCGGAGCCGTGGAAGGATTTGACGTCGATATCGCGAGCGCGATATGCACCAAGATCGGAAGGGAATGCGATCCGGTGATCCAGGAGTGGACTGGCATCATTCCCGCGCTCTATGCAGGAAAATGCGAGACGATCATATCGTCCATGACAATCACCGACCAACGCAAGAAGGTGGTTCTGTTTACCGATGCCTATTACCACGCGCCCTGGGCTTTCATCGCCCGGAAGGGGCTCAACATGAAGATGACCCCGGAGGGATTGAAGGGCCGCACGCTCTGTATGTTCAAGAACAGCGGTGGCCTAAAATATCTGGAGGAAAACCTGAAAGATGTTGCAATCAAATATTATGATGGCGCCGATGCCATTCGGACTGATTTGGTTGCCGGGCGCTGTGACGGATGGTTCGAGCAGATGCCGATTGTCTATGGCAGCATTCTGAGTAAGCCCGAGGGCAAGGATTTCGAGGTCATCGGCGATCTTAAGATCGGCCAGGGCGTCGGGATCGCGGTGAAGACCGGCGATACTGAACTTGCCGGGGTGTTGAACGAGGCGGTGAAGGGCCTGTATGCGGATGGAACTTTCAAAAAAATAAACGACAAGTATTTCCCGTTCAGCCTGAGCCGAGAGTAAGCGTGCGCCGCCCTCCCTGACGCAGAATCTGAAAGACGGAGCGGTGACAGAGATCTCGCAGCTGTTGACATTTGGTTCGACAGGTTGGGGCGACGAACTGTTCTTCGGGGCGCAGATCACATTTGCGATTGCGGTTCTTTCGTACGTGATCGGAATCGTCCTGGGGCTGCTCGGCGCGCTGATGAAGGTCTCCAAGAGCAGATCGGCTTACTATTTGGCACATAGCTATTCCGTTGTTTTCCGCGGGGTGCCGGAGCTGCTCATTATTTCGATTCTCTATTTCGGGGGAAGCCTTGCCATTGCCGCCATGTTACGACCGGTCGGCTTCACCGGGTATATTGATTTTAGCCCGTTCGTTTCCGGAACAGTCGCTCTATCGCTGGTGACTGCTGCTTACGCCATTGAAGTGTTCCGCGGCGGCATCCTCGCAGTTCCGATTGGCCAGACCGACGCGGCCAGTGCGCTTGGCTTGAAAAGGCCGCGAGCTTTCCTGTTGGTCGTCTTGCCACAGGCGCTTCGGATCGCGCTACCCGGGCTTACCAATCTCTGGCTTACTATTTTGAAGAATACATCATTTGTGTCGGTGATCGGGGTCGTGGACCTTCTCCGCGCTGCGTATCTGGGCGCCGCGGCCACCCGGTCTCCCCTCCCGTTCTTTCTCGCCGTCCTCATCGGCTATGCGCTGATGACCTGGTTTTCGATGCTGGGGATAAATATGATCGAAGGCTGGACAAGGCGAGGTTATGGGGCGCGGGCGCCTGACCTTGGGAAAGCTCGGAATGCTTGAGGCCGTCGCCGATATGCTGCCGAGGTTATTGCATGGCGCGCTGGACACGCTCGTGATCATGGCCGCCTGCACACTTCTCAGCCTGCCGATCGCCCTGATGGTGGCGATCGGCGGCGGCCTTTCATCTAGCAAGCCAATCAGATTTCTGGCTGCAAGCTATGTTTTCGCTTTTCGCAGTTCTCCCGCCCTGGTGCAGCTGTTTCTGATTTATTACGCCTTCTCCATGTCGGAGACCCTTCGGCAGACATGGGCGTGGTACTTTTTCCAGGATCCGTGGTTCTGCGGCATTCTTGCCCTTACATTAAATACGGCTGCCTATCAGGCTGAGATCTTCCGGGCGGGGCTTCAACTCGTGCCGAAGGAGCAGCTCGACGCCAGCTTATCGCTTGGTCTGTCAAAGGTACTGACGTTCTGGCTGGTCAGGGCCCCGGGCGCCTTCCGGCTGGCCCTGCCGGCTTATACCAACGAGCTCATACTGCTCCTGAAGACCACAGCAATTGTCAGCACAATCACCATTTTGGATCTGCTCGGAACGGCAAAGCTGATCTACACGGAAACATTTGATCCCTTTACCCCGCTGATGCTGGCCGCTGCGATTTACCTTCTGCTCGTGTGGATGATCCAATGGGCAATGTCCAAGATCGAGTGGTGGCTGATGCCGCACATGCGCAGCAGCATTGCCATCCCACAGCCACGGAAAGTCGTAACTCCGGCGCTTGGCTAAAGGTCTATCCGAACTGCGTCCAACTAATCCGCCCAGAGTTTTCGCTTACGAATTGCTTGGGATGGCACCATCAGTAACCGCAAAGGGGATCGCTTGATGCAACACGACAAACCCAGACTTGAGTTCTCGGACGCGGAATGGGCAACCCGAGTTCAACTCGCGGCTTGCTACAGAATACTGTATCGACTGAGGATGACGGATACGATCAATACTCATATTGCCGCTCGTGTGCCGGGTGTCGAGGACCGCTTTATCTTGAACCCATACGGACTTCTGTTCAACGAGATCTGTGCCTCCAATCTCGTTACGGTGGACGCCCAAGGTCGATACTTAGGATCGCATTCTAATGTGAACGCGGCGGGTTTCTCCATCCACGGAGCAATCTTCAAAGCGCGGCCCGACGTGTTCTGCTCGCTGCACACACATACCCGGGCCGGCGTGGCGGTTTCGATGTTGAAGTCGGGCCTTCTTCCTGCCAGTCAATTTGCCTTCTATTTCCACAATCGGATCGGATATAGCGCCTACCGGCACTTTGGCGGCAGCGATGATGATTGCCGGGCTTTGGGGGCGGACCTTGGCAAGAACATCGCGTTGATCCTGGAAAATCACGGCCTGCTTACGGTCGGCAGCACGATTCCAGAGGCATTCCAACTAACCTATTATCTCGACAAAGCCTGCGACGTCCAAATCGCTGCGCAAGCCACCGGCGGCGAGTTGATCTTCCCCCCTGAGGACGAAATCCTGGCGATGGCGCAGGAGGTCGATACCGGCTTTGGCGGCAAGCCGTTCGGTGTGCCGGAATGGGAAGCTTTGGTCCGTGAATTGGATCGAGACGATCCGTCTTATGCGGATTAGGTCACCCGGTGGAGGCACGCGCCGAGTGACTAAGGGCCCCACAAGACGGTCGACAGTCGCCTCATCCGCCTCTCGTCTATTTCGACCGGCGCTTCGCAGACCTTGCCGGCAAACAGCTCAGGCCATTGCGCATCATTGACGAAATCCACCTAGAGCTCATCGCGTGGCCTGCCCGAAACGAGGATGTTACCGGTCATAACGTCGATCGAGAAACCAAGGACGGGTCGACCGATTGCGCAAACTCTTCTCGCGGTTATCGGCATCACCGCAGCCGTTCGTTCTGGCGCTGAGCAATGCGTTTTGAAGCTAAAGGCCCCAGCGCGGATCAGCTCCGCGACAGCCCCGCAGAAAGTCGAGGTCGCACCCCTCGTCGGCCTGGGTGACGGTATTTACGTAGAGGGACTCATAACCGGAGTGCAGGCGAGGCTGGGGCGCCTGCCACAAGGCACGCCGCCGCGCGAGTTCAGTTTCTCCCACGTCGAGATGCAGCCTGCGATGCTCTACGTCGAGCTCGATGATGTCGCCGGAGGCCACCAGCGCGAGTGTGCCTCCGACCGCCGACTCTGGCGCAATGTGTAGTATCACTGTGCCGAAATAGGTGCCCGACATGCGCGCGTCAGACAGCCTCACCATGTCGCGCACGCCCTGCGCCAGAAGCTTTCTGGGGATCGGTATGGCGCCGACTTCCGGCATGCCAGGAAAGCCGCGCGGGCCACAGTTACGGAGCACCAGGACATCGTCAGGCCCAACGTTGAGATGCGGATCATCGATACGGGCCTCGAGATCCTCGAGCGATTCGAACACTACGGCTTTCCCCCGGTGGCTCAGCAGACCGTCCGTTGCAGCGGTGGTCTTGATGATGGCACCGCGCTCCGCCAGATTTCCTCGCAGTACCGCCACGCCGCCGGATGGTCGCAGCTCCTTGCTTCGAGGTCGAATAATATCGGGATCAGAATTGCATGCACCAGCAATGCGCTGACCGATCGTACGACCACAACATCCCGGGGCGGCAAGGTGCAGGCTGTCAGCGATTTCCGACATGAGCGCCGGCAGTCCGCCCGCCTCGAAGAAGTCCTCCATCAGATAGTCACCGGAAGGCATGAGGTTCAACAAAAGCGGTGTTGCTGCTCCGAGGCGGTCCCAGTCGTCTAGTGTGATATCGACGCCGACACGGCCAGCAATAGCGAGCAGATGCAAGACACTGTTTGTTGAGCCGCCGACGGCGCTGTTGACCATGATCGCATTCTCGAAAGCATCACGCGTCAGCAGTTTCGAAAGGCGCAAGTCGTCATGAATCATCGTCACGATCTGACGGCCGCTGAGCTGCGCAAGTCGGCGCCTGCGCGCGTCGACTGCCGGGATTGCTGCGTTGCCGGTGAGGCTGAGCCCCATTGCCTCGACCATTGAGGCCATTGAGGATGCGGTCCCCATTGTCATGCAGGTGCCGGCCGAGCGGTTCACAATGCACTCGAAGTTGAGAAGTTCGGCCGCACTGACTGTGCCCGCTCGGTATTCGGTGAACACCTTGTAGTCATGCGTGCCTGAGCCTGCCTTGCGGCCGCGGAAGCGGCTGCTCAGCATCGGCCCGCTTGAAACCACGATTGCGGGCAGATCGACGCTCGCTGCTCCCATCAGGAGCGCAGGCGTCGTCTTGTCACAGCCGCACAGCAAGACCACGCCGTCCATTGGGTGGGCACGGATGCTCTCCTCGACATCCATCGAGATGAGGTTGCGAAACAGCATCGCGGTAGGCTTCGCCAGGGTTTCCCCGACGCTACTTACGGGAAACTCGAGCGGGAATCCACCAGCCTCCCACACGCCACGCTTCACCGCTTCGGCGAGGTCGCGAAGGTGGCCGTTGCAGGGCGAGAGCTCCGACCATGTGTTACAGATTCCGACCACCGGGCGACCGTCGAATAGGTCCTCCGGCCACCCCTGATTTTTTAAAAGTCCTCGTGCTCCCATGGCGGAATAGTCGAGGGGGCCGAACCAGCGCTGGCTGCGCAATGATCGACTGACTCTGGTGGTCATGGCCGTGCCTTCGCTAACGGGTGCTCTCGGCCGGCGCCGGAAAGATTTCGTCCAGCGGGGTCACCCGGTAGGCATGGCGGATGCTGCGGCCAAGGACCGGATCGCGAAGTTCGAGCTCGAGGTCCTGGACACCGCCCGGGTAACGGCCGTGGGTTTCCAGGGTGCCGGAGAAGATCATCCGGTTCTCGTGCTCCGCGCCATCATGTTGGCTGACAAAATCCCTAAGCTGCTCCGGCGTGAACATGGCAGCCACCTGACCGCGCTGCATGGTCGTGCCGTTGCAGACCAGGCTGAGCTCGAGCGCATCCCAGTGATCGAGCAATTCGGAGAGCGGCCAAGCCACCCGCGCAATGGATTTTTCGCAGAGGTTTTTAGCAAGGCAGGCTGCCTTGCCCTCCATCACCGAGTCGGTTTGGTCGCTGCCCACCGTCACATAGTCGAGCCCCCCTTCGCGGAACAGCACATACTCAACT
Organism: Rhodoligotrophos appendicifer; assembly: GCF_007474605.1. Taxonomy (NCBI): domain Bacteria; kingdom Pseudomonadati; phylum Pseudomonadota; class Alphaproteobacteria; order Hyphomicrobiales; family Rhodoligotrophaceae; genus Rhodoligotrophos; species Rhodoligotrophos appendicifer. The sequence continues at coordinate 56,845 of NZ_VHKL01000016.1, forward strand.
TCCGGCGCAGTGTTCGGCCCGACGACCTCGGTCGCTTCGGCCTGGGTGAGCAGCGAGGAAATGATGGGAAAAAGCATCGGGATGTGTGGCGGCGTGCCAATGCCAAGCGCCTTGAGCTCCTCGATATGTGCGTCCACCAGGCTCCTGGTGCGCCCGGTGTAGCCTGCGCACAACAGCCGCCGTACGGTCGTCTTCAATATTCCCGCCGGGGTCTCAAAGACTATCTCTCTGGTCATGGCCTCTCCTTTGATGACGCGACCGGTTATCCGAAGGTGGAGAGTTCCCGACCGACATTTGTTGCGAAGGCATAGTGTGGGTGCTGGTAGTCGCGGAACAATGTGACTAGAAATCGCTGCCGCACAATATCTGGGACGGTATCGACGACAACCTCGATCCCACCATCGCTGCGGCGGCAACTGTGGTGAGGCTGGTCAGTATTGTCAACGCCGTCGAACTCCGGCTAGAGGTCTCGGGCGACGAGGCCGCAAATCGGCGAAGTCAAACCGGTGCTGTCCTGGAGTCTTATTAAAAACTTTGCCGGCTGTGACAAACGTGCGAATCCGGCGCTTTCGGCTATGGCCACGCTGTCCCGGCGGTGACCACATGATGAGCCGCTATGGGCGACTCAATCGCGGGCTCGGAGGCAAGTGTTAGGGCCGACACAGTTGAAGTGAAGTGGAGGTTTGGGCGGCAGCAGCGGTTCACGACCATATGCCGGGGCGCTCGGGGTTCGGCGCCGACGTCGCTGTGAGCCCCTCGCTCAACTGCCGTTCATGACCGGTTTTCCTAACAAGTACCATGCCGCCGTACCGTAGAGATGGTCCTACCCAATCGACCACCGCCGAATCTTTGACGGCGACGACATGGGATAAGCTCAAAGCCATTCAAGAAATTCGTTGGCGCAGGCCGCAGTTCGGCCTGGGGGAGCCCCCCGACGAAGGTGGAGTGAATCCGCACCCCTCTGTGATTGTCTGCATTGGCGGAAAATCCTGTGCGCAGCCGCCGAGGGAGCCGTCTTGATGCGTAGATTGTTGAAGCCAAGCCCGCGTAGACAGCGATCACCCGAAATGAACCACCTAGTTCATATCCGCACATCATCAATCAAAGTCATGGAAATACATGAGATCAACATTCGGCCCGACGAGGCGGATGTACCTGTTCAGCTGTGTATTGCTCAGCCTCCATTCGCACTCCGATATTGCTTCAATGGCTCTACCGGACGATGATGGACTGATATCAAAGCGAACAATCACAGGTGACAAATGGCAGCGCAGATTCCGCACTTGCAACCTCGTCCTGCATGGGCGATTCAAAACATTGTCGATCTTACTTATGCCAAGCTCGGTTCTTCTTTGATTCCAGCGGAAAAGCTTGCGCCTGGTGGTTTTGCGTTTTTTGGTGTGCCATTCGAGGGATTGTTGATCAACGACATCGGAGGCAAGGGCGGACCAGACGGGCTCCGCCAGGCGCTTGCGCGGCTTCGGCCATACAGCGTCGACCTCGATATTAATTTCGTGGAAACGAATGGACTATCGGATTTCGGCGACGTCGAAGTTAACTTGATGGATTACGAAGTCAGTCTTCGCAATACGGAAGAAGTAACGATGGAAATTCTAAGGCGTGGGTTCACGCCGGTCATAGCAGGTGGCAGTCACACAATTTCCGAGGCCACGATTCGTGCTTTCTCAGAATATCACGGGAAGAATATCGGCATAGTATGGTTTGATGGTCATCCGGACCTGATGGATAGCTACAGGGGAGACAGACATTATTGCGGCTGTCCCATGCGCCGCCTGATAGAAAGTGGTCATGTCAATCCAAAGAAAATAGTTTTTCTTGGACTTCGCGGCTTTGCCAATGCTGGAGCTGAAATCCAGTACGGAAAAGACATTGGCGTCACATTTTACACGATGGAAAATCTTTATGAAAGGGGACTGAACGTCTGCATCCGAGAAGCCCACGACCGGGTGAGTGATGGCACCGATGCGGTATACGTAACCTTTGATACGGATGTATTGGATCATTCTGTTGCACCGGCAACCCAGTACCCAGGGCCCGGTGGTTTCCAGGCATTCGAAGCGATGAAGGCCGTCCGGCACCTGGCAAAAACTGGCGCGGCGGCATTCGATATTGTCGAATTTGCACCATTGATCGACACATCGCGCAGCACTGGAAGCGTTCTTGCGACTTTGATGTGCGAGTTCATGGCGGGACGTTCCGCCTTCGAACGAGACCGGGCTAATTGATTTTGATCAGTGACGGTTAACTGGGAGTAGGATGATGTGTGGCTGGAACATTTCGGAAATTGCGCAGTGCCTTGTTGCCGATAATGCTGCCGCAGTCTTGGCAGGAAGCTCGGCGTAAGCCCGCTGCAAGGCACCGGCATCATCGATCGAGGCTAAGGATTGGCACTTCGCTGAATTGCCGGTCGACGAAGACCTCGTGGTAGCGGAGGTACAGGTTCGGCGGAGCGTCGCAGTTCTTTTCAGACGACGAAAAAATGGCATTTCATTTCGCTGCTTTGCAGGGCCCCCTCACCTGAGGGTTAATAAACCCGCAATGCTATCAAAAGGCATTGCTGCAGAGACCACACGGTCCACCACTCCTGCGGCCCCCCTGGACACCGGCGCGAAAGATATGCGCTGAAATCCGATGGCCAAAACGCACAGCTCACGGTTACTGAGCCATCAAGCAGACGCGAACAACCGGTGGCAGAGGAACGCATGAAGCAGGCGAAGCCCCCGTTCGATGTATTCCGGAGCTGTGAACTCGAACGGATTGTGGCTGAGGCCATTCTGGCTCGGCACGAAGATTATGCCTGTGGGGCAGACATCGGCAAAGGATTGCGCATCGTGCCCAGCGCCTGACGGCATCAGGTGATGGCTGAAGCTGAGTTCACCCGCCACTCTTGCCAGCACATCGATTATGCGGGCAGACATTGCTGTTGGCGGATCATAAGAAAGGAGTTGCCTCCTGAAACCGAGCCCCCGATGCGCAGCCACATCACGACAGATCAATTCAACGTCGCGGGCCAGTTCGAGTATCGTCTGCTCGCTCTCGGCACGGATCTCACATGTCATTACCACCAAACCTGGCACCACGTTGGATGAGCCGGGCAGCACGTTTAACGCCCCGAAGGTGAGGCGGACATCTGGACCGAAATCACGCTCCAGCGCTTCGAATGCACGCGTGATTGCTTCCGCTGCCCCGCGCATGGCGTCACGACGCGTGTCCAAGGGGGTGGTCCCCGCATGCGCCGCTTGGCCGGAAAAGGTCAGGCGGCTCAGGTGCAGGCCGACGACCGAGGTGACGATCCCGATATCGAGAAGGGCAGACTCGAGCACCGGTCCCTGCTCGATATGCAGTTCAACCATGCAGTTAAAATCCTCTGGTGGCCGGCGCGCCCATGCCGCCTGCCGGCTGTCCAGGCCGCTCGTCTCCATCACGTCAACGAGCCGCGTTCCATCGCTCGCTGCGGCGCGTACGATGTCACTTTTCTGAAGCCGTCCGGTCATAGCTCTTGAACCGAGCAAGCTCAAGAACGCGCCCTCTTCGTCGACGAACGCAACCACTTCGAGCGCCCTGGCAGGAACCTGTCCGTTGGCCGTCAGCGCCCGCGCGCATTCCAGTCCGGCGAGCACGCCGAGCGCGCCGTCGTAGCGGCCGCCCTCCAGCACGCTATCGATGTGGGACCCGCAGATAACGGCCGGCCCCTCCGCCGGTCCGAGGCGTCCGATGAGGTTCCCCACCGCATCAGTGGAGACGGTGAGCCCCGCATCATTCATCTGCGTCCGCAACCAGACCACCGCCTCGCGATAGGCCTGCGAAAACGCCGGTCGTGTCACGCCTCCGTTTGCCAGACCGCCGAATGAGGCGAGCGTCACCAAATCTGCCTGGAGTCGATCGGGTCGCAGCCATTTGCCACTCGCCACCGCTGGCTTACCGACGATCACGGCTTGATGACGATCTCGCGCGGTAGGTTTGATAGGCGCTCGCAGCCGGTCTCTGTGACGACGATCGACTCCGAGAAGCCGATGCCAAACTCCCGGTATTTCAGGCAGAGCGGCGGCATGTGGAAGGTCATGCCGGGCTGGAGGGGGCGGTACTCGTGCTGCTGGAGCGAGATGATTTCGCCCTCCCCCCAGTCCGGTGGATAGCTGACGCCGATGCTATAGCCGAGCCGGTTGCGATGGAGATCGGCAAATCCCGCCTTGGTCGTCACCGCTCGCGCGGCGGTGTCGGCTTCATGGGGCGTGACGCCGGGCTTGATCGTCTCCATCGCGACGGTTGCGGCGTCGATACAAGCTTGCGCCGCACGCAGCCACTCGTCCTTCGGGCGGCCGAGGAAAATCGTCCGCATCAACGCCGCCGTATAGCGGTGTTTAGAGGCGGAGATCTCGAAATACATCACATCATCATTCTTGAGCCGGTTGGTCCCACCGGTCTGATGCGGCAGGCAGCTGCGCTCGCCGGCCAGCACGAAGGGTGGCAGCCCCATGTACTCGCCGCCGTGCTCGAGGAGCGTCTTGTTAACAATCGCATTGATCTCGTCGCCGCTGGCCCCCGGGCGCGAGGCCTCGTAACCAGCCAGCATCGCATTATCGACCAAAGCCGCCGACTTCCGCATGACGGCGATCTCCTCGTCGGACTTGATCATCCGCGCGTTCCAGAGGATCTCGGTGCCATCAACGAACTCGGTTTCTGGAAGTCCCCGGCAAAAGGTCTCGTGTTCCTCGACAGTGTAGAAGAAGCCGCGCTTTTCGACGCCGATCCGCTTGGCGCCGCCGAGACCGAGTTGGCGCAGGACGCTCGCTGTCACGTTGGGGCCGTAGTCCCAGTCGTAGACCTTCGCAAGCTTAGTGCTCCATGCAAATTCCGGTGTGTTGATCCATTCGAAGTCGCGCACCACGAAAACCGGCTCGCCGCCACGCGGGACGATCACGCTGTGGTAACGGTAGTAGCCGGGCGTCTCATAGCCGCTGAAATAGGTTATATTCTCCGGCCCGCGGATCAGCAGTGCGTCGAGATCCATCCTCGCCATCGCGTCCTGGACCAGGTCATAGCGGCGGATGTACTCTTCGGGCGACACGGCCAAACGGTCATGGACGATCATCGGAAGATAGTAGCCATTGGAGGTCTTGCGGCTGGTCTTCTGAAAGGTCACGTGCTCTGTATGCTCCGCGACGTCGAGGATCTTATGGTCCGCTTCAATAGCTGCAGTCATTACCACCTCCAATACGACCTCCATGCGACATTCGGTAGATGCCGAGAGACACCAGCCGTCGGCCTGCTGCCGTCTCCGAGGAGTAGGTTAAAACTGCCTCACATTGATTTTGTATAGTAATCATTCGATGCTTACTTTGAGGCATTTCAACTGAAAGACGATGGTGACGGCTTGCAAGTCTCGGACATAGATCTTCGCCTGCTTCGCGTGTTCGCCGCCGTCGTCGAGGCTGGCGGCTTCGGCGCCGCCGAAACCTCTCTGAACATTGGCACATCGACGATTAGCATCCATATCTCCGACCTCGAGAAGCGCGTCGGCTTCCGTTTGTGTGACCGGGGTCGCAGCGGCTTCCGACTGACTGAGCGCGGGCGTCTAGTTTACGAGGAATCCAAGCGTTTATTTACGACCCTCGACGATTTCACCAGCACACTCGCCGGCATGCGCGACACACTGGCCGGACGGCTCGTTATAGGTTCGGTCGATTGCTTGGTGACCCACCCGAGCTTCCCCGTCACCCGGGCAATACGCCGCTTCAACCGGACAGAGAATGCCGTAGAGTTCGAACTCGTGGTAGATTCCCGCCAGGAGCTCGAAAGGGCAGTCCTTGATGGCCGCATCCACGCAGCCATTGGCCCCTTCATCCGCAACATTTCAGGCCTGAAATTCCAGCGGCTGTTCACGGAGCGGCACACCGTATACTGCGGCCTCAACCACCCTTTGTTCGGCCTCGACGCCCAGGAACAGAAGCGCCACGACACCCCACCCCACTCGGTAATCTTACGCACCTATCACCACGACTTCGATCGCAGCCGGTTTGGAGTCGCGAAGGCGCGCGCAGTGGTCACCAGCATGGAGGCGATGCTCGTGCTCCTAAGAAGCGGAGAATACCTAGGCTATCTGCCCGCCCACTATGCCCAACTCTGGGTCGATCGCGGCGAGCTATGGCGAGTTCCTTTGCCCCGAATGGACTATACCTCTGAGCACATGCTGATTACGCGCCGGGCAGCCCGAGACACCGAGCTCCTTAGCACCTTCACTTCGCTTCTGATCGCAGAGGCAACGGCTGCGCCGGTGGACCACATAAGCGGAATTTGAGCTCGCCACAGTGGTCTCTGTGGCAAATTCCACTGAATAACAGTGTAGCCTCTTATTAAATCAATTCAAGTTGAGTTCTTTTCAAGCGTGTATATAGTTCTTATTCTTGATCCAGGCCATCCAGATCCGTTCAGCTCGTACGCTACTCGGCCTCTCACAAGCGGAACTCGCGACTGCTGCAGGTATCTCTGAGACGGGCTTGAGCAACATCGAGAGAGGGCGTGTCGATCCAAAATGCTCGACGCTCTGCAATATTATTATTGCGCTGGAACAGAGTGGCGTTTGTCAGCCCCTGTGGAGTCGTACTCCGAGGGGAAGATGTTCTGAACAGATGACGGCGTCGTCGATCCCCGATCGACATGCTGGCGGGCCGGCTCAACTGCCCCTCTTGCGGATCGCGGCGGGTTCTGGTGGTCTTTGGCCCTCGGGGCAGGACGGCAACGATGATGGCGGGGGAATGACAGTCGGGTAGCTTGGTGTGGCTGATAGGCTGGAGGTCTGTGACGGAAAAGCGGGTATGCTTCGACTTCGAAATCGACTTCTCGAACGGTGACGGAATCCAGGGTCAAAGCTTCAGGCTGAATATCGACGGTGAGACGATCAACGACATCGCGCTTGCAGCCTACATCGTCCGAGCCGGCTCGCCGAAATAGTCGGTGTTGGAGACGTATTCGGTTTCCTTCGGCGTGGCGGTGAGGCCGATCTGCGTCGCGCCCGAAGATTGTGTGAGGATTTCCCTCATGTCGCATGGAGCGGGAAACTTAAAGGGGGCGCCGGTAACTTAAAGTCTTCGTTTTCGGGGAATCACGACCCTGGATGAAGTATGCGTCGATCTCCGCGAACATCACCTCCGGCAACCCAGATGGCATCAACCTTAATGGTCGCCCATGAGGGCGCTGACCTGATCTTGCAAGACTTGAATCTCATCACTGATCATGCCGGGAAGCCATTACACAGGAGACGGGGCCCCTCTCTCGCAAAGAGGGGGGACGTTCTAGAGAGATGTCGCCTCATTAGAGTATACGACTGAAGACGTCTAGAACCTAATAAGACGGTCCAGCCATGAATATCGGCTATGCTCGAGTGTCGACCACCGATCAGGACAATTCCATTCAGGAAGCCAGGTTGCGCTCCGCTGGATGCCGACATGTTCATTTCGAGAAAGTCAGTGGCGGGGGGCGGAAGAACCGCTTCATGCTCCGTCAGGCCTTGGACCATTGTCGCGAAGGTGACACGCTCATGGTCACCCGAGTCGACCGACTGGCTCGATCAATCGGTGACCTGCAGGATATACTGCGGGAGCTCAAGGAGAAGGGCGTCGAGCTAAAGGTCCTTGACCAGCAGGTCGACACGTCGACGCCGTCCGGCAAGTGTTTCCTCGACATGCTCGGTGTCTTTGCCGAATTCGAGACCAGCCTTCGCCGGGAACGTCAGATGGAGGGTATCCGCAAAGCCAAACAGAAAGGTGTCTACAAGGGCCGCAAGCCATCGATCGATATTGCACGGGTGAAGCTGCTGAGGCCCCAGGGCATGGAGGCATCCACGATCGCCCGGACATTGAACATCGGCCGGGCGTCAGTTTATCGCGTCCTCGAGGGCAAGGCCTCCTGACGATAAAGGCCGCTCACGGTGGCCGATGGTCTGTCTGCTTTGCGCCGTCATCTCAGTCGTAGAGGCAATCTTTTGCCCTCACTGGAACCGGACATTCCGACTCGCTGAGTTTCAGGTGTTTTGCGCGTCGGTTTATGCTGTTCCGCGCAGCCCATCGCCACAACGGACATCCCAATTCGAACGATCGTCTCTGTCCATTTCAGGTGCCGGCGACTTTCCTTGTCGAGGGGCTCAATGACCTCCAGCCTTCTATCGGCTGTCAACGGCGGAGCAATTCCAGGCCACTGCGGCGGAGTAAAAGCAGGCCACTTGCGTGAGGGTGCGCCGAAGCAGAGAAGGGTCC